>CAKRPQ010000013.1 GCA_934385225.1 uncultured Eubacteriales bacterium | reverse complement strand
GGTTTAGAGGAGTATCTGATACTTTCCCTGCACAAAAAACGTGACCATGGACGGCAATCCGTTAAGAAAGACGAGCACTATGACCGTCTGCGGCGGAAGTCCCGTATCTACGGCGAAGCCGTAAACAAGCGCTATCGTCGCGACCGCGGCGGAATATATGATACCCGTCCGCGTGTAGTTCTGCGATGTTGCCGCAAGGATTGAATTTATACTGTTTTTGTCGCCCTTTGCAACAGGAGCAAGAAGTGCTTGCGAGGTGGCAAGTCCGACGCCCGCTTCAAGAAGGCAAAGATAGGTGAATATCTGCTTTATCGTCGAAAGCACTCCGTTCACGGACGAACCGAAATTTTCGATATAAAGTCTCGGCAGAATAAAACCGATCCCTATCGTTATCATCTGGCAGAGGACTGCCGATATAAGATTGAATTTTATCTTCATCTTCTTCGAGTGCACGCCCACGCCGAATGACCTCCTATATAATCTTTTTCAGAAATTTACCGTGTTTCGTTTCCGCAAGTTTTATCATAACGGTCGAAACGGCAAAAGTCCCCACAAGAGTAAGCGCAAAGACCGTCATTTTTCCGAGTTTCACGGGTTCCGCTATCCAGATAAATTCGAGAACAAGCATATGAGTAAAATATATTGCCGAGCTGTACGAGCGGAAAAGTCTGCACAGTTTCGGACACTTTACGCCGATACCGAGTGCCGTCTCAAAAAGGAAATACGCACACGGGACGAGCATAATATACATATCGTATTCGAGCCTTGTGTCAAAAAGCGACGCAAGCGCCGATTCCGCGGTAAGCAGTAAAAGCGACAGGCAGAAAAGAACGAAAGATTTTTTAGCCTCGTGTTTTTTCTTTCTTCTTGCAAGCAGGGTACCCGCCGCGACAAAGAGAAAGCCTTCGAAAACACCGTTTCTCGTCGTTCCGATAACGCCGTAGAACTTTGAAAGAACCGTCCAAAATCCCTCGTACTCCGAAAGCGGTCTTATAAGCACGAAAAGATCCTGTCCGAGAAGTCCGATAAAGTAAAGGACGGAGGCAAGAGCCGTTATTCCTGCCGTATTTACTTTTTTCGAAAGGAAAAAGCTCATAAGAAGCACAGCGACAGCCGTCGCGGGAAGATACCAGAGAAAACCGTATCCCGCCGAAAAAATCATATTTTTTATGTAGCCGAGAAAGATTCCGAGTGCCTTGTCGGCACCTCCCGAAAAGGACATTTCAAGCACCGTAAACGGAAAATAGACCGCCGACCACATAAGATACATAAAAAGTATACGCTTTACATATTTTTTGACAGGCGGAGACAGCGGACTTCTTGCTTCGGGATTACCGAAAAGGAGAAATCCCGACGACATAAAGAAGAACGGAACGGCGACGCGGCACACGCTGTTCACCGTAACGGAATTGAGAATTCCGCAAATATCCGCAAACGGCTCGGTATGTATGACGACAACGGCAAGAGCACAGAAAAATTTTATAACGTCGATACCGCCATAATACTCCTTCTCCATCGCTTCTCCTCCGACAAACAAAAAACAGACTGCAAAAGCGTCGCAAAACCGAAAGTAGTTTCGCATCGCAAATTGCAGTCTGTCAACCATAGTTATAAAACCTTAGGCACAATGACTTTGTGTCCTTATCTTTCAATAAGTTTACCACATTTTATATGATACACGATTCCGAGACCGTTGTCAAGCGTTTTTTCCGAAAAATATGGTTTTTAGGAAATTTTTTCGCAAAATATGGACTTTGGGAATTTTTTATGATAGAATATATTCGAAATCCGCAAACGATAGTGGGGTGAAACAAACGGAAAGAGATATTTGTGCCGACATATTAAAAGGCTATGCCTGTCTGCTCGTTCTTATAGGACACGTTATGATAGGTCTGCGCACATCGGACATTTTCGTCCCGTCCGCCCTGCAAACAGCCGAAAGTTTCATCTGGACATTTCACATCGACCTTTTTATGTTCCTTTCGGGGTACGTTTATACCCTGACGGGAGGCTCGACGGCAAAAGGATCGCGCATTAAATTCATTCTCGGAAAGCTCCTTAATCTCGGAGTTCCGTATCTCGTTTTCTCGGTGCTCTACATACTTGTAAATTCGGTCACGCCCGGCGTAAACAACGCTTCATCCGCCGCCGATATACTTTTTCTTGCTGTAAAACCCGTTGCGCAGTACTGGTTTCTCTACGCGCTCCTCTGGCTTTTTATCATCTGGACGCTCCTCACCGCCTTTCTTGACAGCATAAAAGCGACTGTAATCGTTTTTGCCGTATTCTGCGTCTGCAAATATTTCGGCGTTTATCTCGGCTTTCTCGATTCGGCGTTAAACTGCGCTCTCGCATTCGGGCTCGGAACCTGCACGAAAAGTCTCGACGTTCGGAAGATACCCGTCGCCGTTCGACTTTCGTTTGTCGCTATCCATATCGTCTTTACAGTCGTCGCGCTCATTTACGGATTTTACGAACGTTTTTTCATCGACGACATCGTCACCGTCATCGGCATATTCTCCTCCGTCTGCTTAATTTCCGTCGTGTCGGAGGCAAAACCTATCGCCGATTTTCTCGGTTTTGTCTGCAAATACTCTTTTCCGATATACCTTCTGCACACGTTCTTTACGGCGGCTGTGCGAATTGCCCTGCTGCGCGTCGGAATAACAAGCTACGCTATTCATTTTATTCTCGGAACGCTTACGGGACTTTTTGCACCGATCCTTGCGGCGATTGTAACCTCCCGCACTCCGTATCTCGATTTTTTCTTCTATCCGACGCGGTCACTGAAAAAAATCAGAGCAGGAAAAGCAAAATAATCGTCTTGCGATATTGCTTTTATCCGAAAACAGTGATATAATAATGCAAGTTACAAAAGTCGGTTTCATCACCGCTTGCGGGGTATAAAAATGATCGGTAAAAGTAAAATCAAAAATCTCATAACAGTATTCGGTCTGATACTCGCTGTTTTATTTATCATAATCGCAACATCGTTCGCACTTCACTGTCAAAACACCAATGAAAGGAATGCCATGCGGCGGGAAATAACGGGTTCGACAAATCTTCTCGGCGTTTCGACTGAAATACAAACTTTTGAAAACAAAAACAAAGTTGATAATTCTGCAGAAACCGTCTGCGAACTCACAATCGTGAACGACTCGGACGCTCGTCTTGAAAATTGGAGCTTTACGCTCGGAATTGCGGGGGACTGCTACATAAAAAGCGCGGAGTTCGGCAAGGTCGAAATCCATCAGGTAAAGAACGGCATTGATTTTTCGCAGATACTCAACCTCAGAAATTGCGGAGTCGAAGATGTTAAGCTCGATTTTACCGAATTTGAGGGAGAAATACTCATTCCGTTAAAAAAGGCGACAGGGTCATCTACTATCCGAATCTGTCTGCGGGCGAAACGCCAATTGAAGCCGCCTCCGAAAAGGGCGAGGACGGAACGGTAAAAATATCTCTCGCTTTTGTCGGCGAAAGTTTCGCTCTCGATATTTCGGGCGCAAAATTCGGTTACAGACTGCATAACGGTTATCTTGACGGCAAGAGCTATAACGTTTATGTACCGCTTTTCATCGCGCTTGCTGTTCTGTTTATAGTATTCACGGCGCTCTCGATACCTGCCGCAAGATATGAACGCAAAATAACCGAACAGGACAAGATGATACGCGAATCACTCGGCGTTTTCAGTAATTTTGTCGACGCAAAAGACCCTTATACGCGCGGTCACTCCGAACGCGTTGCGCGATACTCAAAGAAAATTGCGGAAAAGCTCGGTCTTTCGGAAAGGGAATGCAAGCAGATATACTATGTTGCGACGCTTCACGACATCGGAAAATGCTGTGTACCCGACGAAATACTAAAAAAGCCGTCAAAGCTGACGGACGAGGAATTTGACATAATAAAAACGCACACGATAAAGGGTGCGGAAATGGTAAGGAACTTCTCGTCGATACCGAACATTCACGACGGTATCCTCTACCACCACGAAAGATATGACGGAAAAGGCTATCCGAGCGGTAAGAAGGGTGAAGACATTCCGCTTGTCGGGCGCATAATAGCCGTCGCCGACGCATATGACGCAATGAACAGTTCGAGAGTTTACAGAGACAGGCTTTCGGAGGACGAAATAATCTCTGAGCTTGAAAGAAACAGCGGCACACAGTTTGACCCTGATATCGTCGAAATTTTCCTCGAAATCCTGAAAGAAGAAAAAGAAAATAAAAAATAAGATATTGCTATACAGCAGAAAGTCCGACGGGAATCCGTCGGACTTTCTTTTTGTTTTATCCCTCGTAAATCGGGAATTTTTCGCAGAGTGCAATGACTTCCGACGTTATGCGGTCTTTGTTTGCATCAAAATCGGTGATGATTTCGGAAATCCACTTTGCGATGAGCTTCATCTCGTCTTTTCCGAAGCCTCGCGATGTGACGGCGGGTGTTCCTATGCGGAGACCGCTCGTAATAAACGGGCTCTGCGGATCATCGGGGATCGTATTCTTGTTTGCCGTGATATGCACCTCGTCAAGGCACTTTTCAAGCTCTTTTCCCGTTATTCCCGTTTCGCGCAGATCAAGAAGCATAAGGTGGTTGTCTGTGCCTCCCGAAACGAGCTTTATTCCGCGCGAGATAAGTTCGTCCGCAAGGCAGGAAGCGTTTTCGACTATCTTTTTCTGATAGATCTTGAAATCGTCCGTAAGAGCCTCGCCGAGGGCAACCGCCTTCGCCGCGATTATGTGCATAAGAGGTCCGCCCTGCGTTCCGGGGAAAATCGCCTTGTCTATCGCTTTCGCATATTCCTCCTTGCAGAGGATCATTCCGCCGCGAGGACCGCGGAGAGTTTTATGCGTCGTTGTCGTAACAACGTCCGCATACGGAACGGGGCTTGGGTGAAGTCCTGCCGCGACAAGTCCAGCAATATGTGCCATATCGACCATAAGATACGCTCCGACCTTATCGGCGATGCGTCTCATCGCTTCGAAGTCTATTATTCTCGGATACGCCGACGCGCCCGCGAGCAGGAGCTTCGGTTTATTTTCTACGGCAAGTCTCTCGACCTCGTCGTAGTCGATTGTCTGCGTTTCGGAGGAGACTCCGTAGTGAACGATTTTGAAATACCTGCCCGAAATATTGACGGGCGAACCGTGCGACAGATGTCCGCCATGTGCAAGATTCATCGAAAGAACCGTATCGCCCGGATTAAGAAGCGCAAAAAACGCAGCAAGGTTTGCGTTCGCTCCGCAATGCGGCTGAACGTTCGCATGATTCGCGCCGAAAAGCTTTTTGGCGCGCTCTCTTGCTATATTTTCAACCTCGTCAACATACTCACAGCCGCCGTAATAGCGTTTCCCGGGATAGCCCTCGGCATACTTGTTTGTAAGCACACCGCCCGCCGCGAGAAGCACCGCCTTTGAAACGATATTTTCAGACGCTATAAGTTCTATATTGTGTCTCTGGCGCGAAAGTTCACGGGCGCACGCCGCACCTACCTCAGGATCGTAATTTTCAAGTTCTTCAAAAAACATTTTTCTGCCTCCGATACGAATAATTGATTTATTATACCATATTTTCCGCAGCGTGTCAACAGTCAAAACAAGATATTGTGGTTCATTCCGAAATTTCGTATGCAAAATATTCGCGAGCCTCACCGTAACCGAGCGCAGAGGCGAGATGTGCCGAAATCGGATTCTGCGCGTCCCAGCTCGGATAAAGTCCGCGATCAAGACATTCAAGGATATGAGCTGCGGACGAAGCCCGCGCAAGTCCCATTCTTCTGTATTCGGAAGCTGTATCTACCTCGATCTCTATTCCGCCGCGGTACGCCGAATACGCCGACGCACCAGACACGATCAGATCGTTTTTCATCACGATTATACCCGTCCCGAGCGCGGAAAACATATCGTAATCTTCAAATTGTGCGACAAAATCACCGAAAACGGCGTCACCGCGTAGCCTGTAAAAGAGTTCCCTGTCGATTTTTCGCATTTCAAAATCCGATCCGAGTGAATTCGCAAAGTGGCGCAGCTTTTCCCTGTCAAACACGGTGTTCTTTTTGAAGGCATATCTTGTTACGCACCGCGCACCCTCTTTTCGTCAAAAGTATAAGGATAGTGCCGCATTATATCGCTGTCGGCAAGCACCGCATAAAGGACGTCAAAATCGCCATCTCCTAACTCGCGCAGAACAAGCCTCTCGGTTTTGATCAAAATCTTTTCTCTCATTATCCGACCTCCGAAATACAAAAACGGAGGCGCAGAGCACCTCCGCACATTTTTTCGAACATTGCAGAGATATTATATCACATTTTTCAGGTTTTGTCAATACATTTATCTCATTTCTTCAATGTAATATACATAATCGAGTGTACCGAGAGCCTCGATTATCTCGGTGTGCGTTTTATACTTTTTCAGTTCCTCCGAACTTATCGTAATTGAAACCGAGTAAACGCTGAGACCCGAATTAAGATACGCGGGGTTGACTTCGATATCGTCTATACGGAGTCCGAGTTCTCTTATCGTTGACACAAAGTCCTGCAAATTACTCTTGTTTTTGAGTTCGAGATGAACCTCAAAATGATTGGATCTGTTTTTAAGATAAGTTTCGATCTGCGGCAGAAGCGAAAGGCTGAAAAGAAGTGCCGCAAACGCCGCGAGTGTGACCGTATAAAGTCCCGCACCGACGGCAAGACCGATAATTCCGCACGCCCAGAGCGCAGCAGACGTGGTAAGTCCCTTTATCTGATTTCGCGAACTGAAAAGCACGGAATTTCCGCTTATCATCGCCACCGCGATAATTACCGCCGCCGAAAGGATCGGAAAAGAGACAATATCGGGCTTGATAAGGCATAGATCAACGAGCATGGCGGTACTTGACGCAAGCGAAACGATGATAAATGTACGTAACCCCGCCGAATGGCGCTTGCTTGACCGCTCACAGCCGACAACAGCCGAAAGAACAAGCGAAAGGAACAGTCTGAAAACGACCGAATATGCGCCGACCTCGGCTGACCATTCGCCGAGAAGATATGTAGCAATAGGATCTGTCATGCTTAAAGCCTCACTTTCTGTTTATAAATCCGCGTCTTGCACCGAGCGCGGCATACTGTTCCTCCGCGGCTTCAAGGAACGCCTGTTCCTCATCGGACGGCGTTTCATCATGCGCGGGAAGTTTTTTCTGGATTTCCTTTATGCGCTCCGTAAGAATTTCGACAGGCGTTTTTTCTCTGCCATCCGCTGTCGTTGCAACGTCGCTCGTAATGTCTTCAAGTTCCGTCGAATAGGAGTGCGTAAGATAAAGCGAGAGCTTCGCGCAGGCAGGTCCGATAAGCTCGTAAAGCACGCTTGACGCGAGTATAACGGTTTCAAGCGCACCGCCCGTCTCCGCACCGAGCATTCGTGCGCCGAGTGCCGCAAGTCCTATGGCAACACCGGCCTGAGGAATGAGCGCAAGTCCGAGATAGTTCCGCACCTCGCGC
This sequence comes from uncultured Eubacteriales bacterium, assembly GCA_934385225.1. GTDB lineage: Bacteria > Bacillota > Clostridia > Oscillospirales > CAG-272 > SIG710. The sequence goes on along the minus strand of CAKRPQ010000013.1, from coordinate 25,640 downwards.
GACTTATGCGTTACGACGCAGCCGACAAACGCTCCCGCATACTTTCCGACAATACGCACAATAAAATACATCACGCCGACGACAATAAGCGGTACTCCGCCGACAGATGACGAATTTCCGACAAGGGAGCCGAGGTCAAAGCAAATGCCCGAACGGACGAAGAAAAGAAGCAGTATCGGCGGACTGAAATAGTTAAGCTGTTTGAAAAGCTTATCGTCGTCGGAGATGTTGATGTAAACCATTCCCATCGACATACAGCCGAGAAGAGGCGAGACGTCCATAAGCGAGCATATTCCGCAGAACGCAAAGAGTATCGCAACGGAAACGATGAGTCTGTTGTCTTTTGAACGCTTCGTCATAAGCAGCTTCATAAGCACGCCGAACAGGCAACCGAGAATAAGGACAACGAGATTAAAGAAAATCGGTTTTATTACGTTCAGAGCATTGAATTTTCCGCCCGATGTCGATGCAAGTGCGATCGAAACGGCGGCACTGTATGCGAGAAGTCCGACAACATCGTCAAGTGCTACAACCTGCAAAACCGTATCGACAAAATCACCCTTTGCATGGGTCTGGCGTATCGTCATCATCGTCGATGCGGGTGCGGTCGCCGCGGCAAGTGCTCCGAGAACGGCAGAAAATGCCACGTTTATTCCGAGAACAAAATGCGTCACGAGAAATACGAGAAATGTCGCCACGAGTGCTTCAAGCACGGTAATGACAACGACCTTCATTCCGCTTTTACGGAGCGTGGAAAGTCTGAAAAATTCGCCTGTTCCGAAAGCGATGAAGGCAAGCGCGATATCGGGTAGAAATTCCATTCCGTCTATAACGCTTTTCGGCACAAGATCAAGAACATACGGACCGATAAGTATTCCGAATACAATGTATGCCGTCACATTCGGAAGTCTCAGAAGCTTTGTCAGTCTCGTCATGAGAAATCCGCCGAAAAGCATAACCGCTATCGAAATAATAACGGACGAAACCGATCCGGGGTCCACGTTTATTGCAGGCACGGATAATCCCCTTTCTTTTGTAAAAATCAAATAAGCGGTCGTAATCACTACCGCTCTTTTATATTATTATAGCACAAAAAAACCGCAAAGTCAATCACTTGCGGATTTTTTGAAAAAAGAGCATTAAAAAAGCAAAAAACGATCACACTCGATAAAAACATTGCGCATTCGCCCCGTTTGGCTGCTCGGAAGAGTCAGAACTTTTCGGGAAGCGCACCGTTTCCGATGAGAGTATTTGTGAGCTTTGACACATCGACTTCGTTTACGCCGACTTTATACTTTACGGCAAGTGCCGCGGCTGTTCCCGCCGCCTCGCCTATACAGCAGACAATAGGCATTATGCGTATCGACGCCTGCGCGCCGTGATCAACGGCTATACATCTCCCCGCGACAAGAAGATTCTCCGCGCCTCTCGGAATAAGGCTCCTATACGGAATAGTATAATACTTTCCGTCGGGAAAATAGTAGTGACTCGTTCCGCTTCCCTCGGGATTATGAATGTCGATGTCATAGTTTCCGAGCGCAACCGTATCGTCAAAACGGCGGCAGGCTACAATGTCGCTCTCCGTGAGAATATACTCGCCGTCCGTCATTCTGCTTTCACGCGCGCCTGTCTGCATTCCCGTGGAGATTACATAGCTGTCCGAAAATGCCTCAAAATTCTTTTTGAGAAAGTCGAACATCTCGAAAACCTGTTCTCTCGCTTCAATCTCTGCTCTCGAAATATCGTAAGGATCTGTCGGATTCATCTTAACGACGCGCGTTGTGTTGAAATGTAAAACTGTCGGGTCAAGCGTGTCAAAGATAAGCACGTCCTCGCGCGGATTTCTGAATTTCCCTTCGTCTTTTAGTGCCTTATAAAGAACGTTTATTGCGTTTCTGTCATACTTTGATCTGTCAACGCCCGCAACACGGAAACAGAGCGTCATCGGCTGGCAAAGCCCGTCCGATTCTCTGCCGAGGCGCGTCGGAAATCCCGCCGAATAAACAAGATCGGCGTCTCCGCTCGCGTCGATAAAGCAGTCGGCTTCAAGCGTAAATTCGCCCGACTTTCCGACAAACGTAACCGACGTAACTCTGCCACCGTCACGCTCCGCGCGCACAAAGGCAACCCTGAAAAGAAGCTCGACGCCGGCTTCGATTGCCGTACGCATAAGGACGAGTTTTAGACATTCCTCGCTGAACGTATTTCCGTTTGCGCCCTTGCAGTATTCAAAGTTTTTGAGTTTTTCGACAATTTCGGCAAATATTCCGCGTGAAAGCGGAAAATACTTTCCGTCAATCTTTGTTCCGTAGTTCATAAACGGGTTCACAAGCGAATTTGTCGCCGCACCGCCAAGACAGTTCGACTGCTCGCAAAGCAGAACACGCGCACCGCCCCTTGCCGCAGCTATCGCCGCCGCACTTCCCGCAAAGCCTCCGCCAAAGACAACAACATCATATTTTTTCATATCAGAACTCCTTTTCTTTTTATTAAATTATATTCGATATCTCAGATTTTTTCTTATAAAAAAGTGAAAATATATTGAAAAAATGTTAGTTTTGACGTATAATTTATAAAACGGCGGGAGGTGATCGTGTTGTCGGCACTTTCGGAACTTATAGAAGTGATTTGCGGAATGTCGGATATAGGCATATGTATTCATGACGTGAGCGGTATTCTCGGTTGCGAAGAACTTGAAATCAAAAAAGAAAACAGAGTTCATTCGTTTCCTTATTGCGACGCGGCAAAAACCACACGCGCAGGGTACGACGCCTGCATAGAATGCAAAACGCTTTCGAACGAGCGCGCCGCAGAGTCGGGACTTCCCTTTTCAAGGTACTGCACGGCGGGAATATTTGAGGTCGTTTACCCCGTCATTATAGAAAAAAATGTTTACTGCATAATATATGTGGGAAACATATCACTTGACCGCACGATGACAGAGAAAATTGCGCGTCTGCGTTCTTCTGAGACGCGCATTGACGAAAAGAAGCTCACTTCCCTCATTGGCACGCTTGAATACGGTAATTCGTGCGATTTTTATGCGCGCGTTGCCAAAACCGTTGCGGACTGCATAACCGTGACAGCTCTTGCGACAGGCTGCCACGAGCGCGTGAAGAAACGTGCCGCGAACTACGCTGTCGCGGGTGCGCTTGAATATATAGAATGCAACCTCGACAAAAAGCTGACACTTAAAAGCATCGCCGCTCTTTACTACACGAACGAAAAGTATCTCGGAAAGCTGTTCACGCGCGAGGTCGGTGAGAGCTTCAACAGATATGTCGATTCTCTTCGGCTGAAAAAAGCCTGCAAACTCCTCCGCGCAACGAAAAAAAGCGTGATCGAAATTTCACTCGAAGTCGGGTTCACAAACGTGACCTATTTCGGCAGGCGATTTCGCGAAAAGTACGGCGTGACGCCGACGGAGGCAAGAAAAAATCCGAAAGTACTTGAAAAAAACTGAAATATATGGTAAAATATTAAGAATTAAAATCAGAAAGGAACTAAAATGCTTCAGCTTGAACATATTTCCTATTCCGTATCCGACGACGGAAGCGGCGCGGAGAAGGAAATCATTAACGACGTAACCCTTGACATAAGCGAACGTTTTATTGCGATAACAGGTCCGAACGGCGGCGGAAAATCCACCCTTGCCAAAATAATCGCGGGAATTTACAAGCCGACATCGGGCAGAATTCTCCTTGACGGAGAGGACATTACAAATCTTTCGATAACGGAAAGAGCGAGAAAAGGCATAAGCTATGCCTTCCAGCAGCCCGTGCGTTTCAAGGGACTCACGGTAAAGGATCTTATAACCGTTGCGGCGGGAAAGGATCTCGGCGTTGCGGAGGTCTGTGCCTTTCTCTCGGAGGTTGGGCTTTGCGCGCGCGACTACATCGACCGCGAAGTGAACGCCAGTCTTTCGGGCGGCGAGCTTAAAAGGATAGAGATCGCCATGATAATTGCTCGCGGAACGAAAATATCCGTTTTCGACGAACCGGAAGCGGGTATCGACCTTTGGAGCTTCAACAACTTAATAAACGTTTTCGAAAAAATGCACGAAAATATAAACGGCTCGATAATAATAATCTCACATCAGGAACGCATTCTCAACATTGCCGACAAGATATTCGTTATAGCGGGCGGCAAGGTGGAAAAGAGCGGCACGAGAGAGGAAATTCTCCCCGAAATGATGAACGTTTCGGGTGCGTGCAAGATCCTGACGGACAAAACGGTTTAAGGAGGTCAATATGGATAATACCGAAAAAAATCTTCTTGCCGTCATAGCCGATCTCCACGGCATTCCGCAGGGAGCTTACAACATTCGCGCAAACGGCTCGCTTGCGGGAAGAAGCACCACGGCAAACATTGATATAGTTACAAAAAAGGACAAACCCGGCATCGACATCTTCATAAAGGACGGAACGAAAAACGAAAGTGTCCATATTCCCGTCATCATAAGCAAAACGGGGCTTGACGACCTCGTTTACAATGATTTTCACATCGGAGAAAACTGCGATGTTACCATTGTCGCAGGTTGCGGAATACACAACGGCGGCGACAAAAAATCAAGTCACGACGGTATTCACAGCTTCTTTGTCGGAAAGAACTCCAAACTCCGCTACATCGAAAAACACTACGGCGAGGGCGGCAAAGAGGAAAACGGCGGCGACAACATAATGAACCCGACGACAATCGTAAACCTGTACGAGGGAAGCTCGATGGAGATGGAGACGACGCAGATCGGCGGCATAGATTCGACGGCGAGAAAAACGGTAGCACGCCTCGAAAAGGACACCACACTCGTCATTCACGAAAAGATACTGACGTGCGGTCATCAATCGGCAACGACGGAATTTACCGTTGACCTTGACGGCGAACATTCAAGCACAAACGTCGTTTCGCGCTCGGTTGCAAAGGACAATTCGTCGCAGACGTTCATTTCCAGAATAAACGGCAACAACCTCTGTAACGGTCATACCGAATGCGACGCGATAATAATGGATCACGCGAGCGTAAAGGCGATTCCCGAAATTACGGCGAACTCCACCGACGCAAGCCTCATTCACGAAGCGGCAATCGGAAAGATAGCGGGCGAGCAGCTGATAAAGCTGATGACGCTCGGTCTTACCGAAAAGGAAGCCGAAGAGCAGATAGTAAACGGATTTCTTAAATAAAAAATCTCCCGTGGCAGAATGAAAACATTCGCCACGGGAGATTTTTTATTAAATATAATATATCTGTATCGAATGGCGATAAAGACCGTTGCGCATATACTGTTATCGAAGGAGGTGCAAGCAATTTGGCTGTTTACTATTCATTCTGTACCGCTTCGCTCACATCACAAACTCTCGCGCAGAAAGCGCAGAGATTTTTATACGCCCACGGGATAGATGCCCGCATAGTCAAGCTCGACGCCGAAAAAAGCAAAAAAGGTTGCAGCTACGGCGTTGAATTTCCGTGCGCATATCTTGACGACGCAAGGAGACTTCTGCGCTACGGCGGAATAGAACCGCGACACTTCTATTCGGGCGACACGGAGGTCTGATCCATGATATATCTTGACAACGCGGCGACAAGCTACCCGAAACCCGCACGCGTTCTGCGCAAAACCGAGGCTATTATCAGGCGCGGTCTCGGAAATCCCGGCAGAGGCTCTCACTCTTTGTCAAGAGCCTCCGCCGACATCGTTTACGAGGCGCGCGAAAATACGGCGGCTTTTTTCGGCTCGGAAAAACCCGAAAACGTCGTTTTCACCTACAACGACACCTACGCAATAAATATGGCTCTTTTCGGACTTCTCGCTAGCGGCGATCACGTTCTGATAAGCGATATGGAACACAATTCGGTATATCGCCCCGTTGCCGCGCTCGAAAAAGAGGGCAGGATAAAGTTCGACATTTTCGACACCATGTGCCTGTCGGAGAACAGAAGTGCCAACGCAATATGCGCGGGCATAGAAAAGCTGATAAAACCCGAAACAAGACTTCTCGTCTGCGCGCACACGTCAAACATCTGCTCCGCGACGCTGCCGATAAAAGAAATCGGCGCGCTCTGCCGCAGAAAAGACATTATTTTTATGGTCGATGCGGCGCAGTCGGCGGGGCATATTCCGATAAATATGAGCGAAATGAATATCGACATTCTCTGCGCGCCCGCGCACAAGGGGCTTTACGGTATGATGGGGTGCGGTTTTTTCATTTTCGGAGATCGCGTAAACCTCCGTCCGACGCTTTTCGGCGGCAGCGGACTTCATTCCCTTTCGCCCGATATGCCGCTCGAATCGCCCGAACGATTTGAAGCGGGGACGGTCGGTGTTCCCGCCGTCGCGTCGCTTTCGGAGGGAATAAAATTCGTTTCGTCCGTCGGAATATCCGAAATCGCGTGGCACGAAACGAGACTTTACCGCCGTTTTCTCACTATGCTCTCGGAACTCAAAAACGTAAAGGTCTATGCGGGAGAACACGTCGGCTCTACCCTGCTCCTGAACGTCTCGGACGTTCCGTCCGAGAGGGTCGCAAGGCTTCTCGACGAGAACGGAATTTGCGTCAGAAGCGGCTTTCACTGCGCTCCGCTCGCTCATTCGGTTCTCGGCACGGGTGAAAACGGAGCGGTTCGGTTCAGCTTCGGCATACTGAACAGAGAAAAGGAACTCGAAAAATGCTATTTTGCGCTTAAAAATCTGCGCTAAGCGGTATTTTTTTCCGAAAGGACTTGACAAGCAAGAAAAAAGTGTTATAATAATAGTGTCTCATTTGATACACTTTTGCGGAGGGATTATGGAAAAGGATATTTGCAAAATTCTTATGTCAACGCCGATTTTTGCGGACGCCGACGAGGATTTTCTTAAAAAAACGCTGCTCCATGACCCGATTGTGAGAGAGTATCGGACGGGATCGGTCATATCCCCGACAATCGACAGTAAAAACCAGCTTGTAGCGGTCCTTTCGGGAAAAGCGAGAGTTCTCTCGGCACTTTCGGGAAATCAGGCTGTTCTGCGCGACCTTTCTGCGGGCGATATTTTCGGCGTTGCGGAGCTTTTCTGTGACGCGACGGAAAATGTCAGCAGAATAGTTGCAAGAACAAAATGCAGTCTGCTTTTCATTCCCGAAAGCAGTATGAAAAAAATGCTCGAAGGCGACAAGGGCGTTATGTATGCCTACATTCGCTTTCTCGGTATGCGCGTTCGTTTTCTCAACAAGCGTATCTCCTGTTTTACGGCAGGATCGGCCGAGCGCAAACTCGCCCTCTGGCTCGATTCGCTTGTCGACGAAAAAGGAAGCGACACAGCAGAATGCGAAACGCCTATATCGACGCTTGCAAATATGCTCGACGTCGGACGCGCGTCACTCTACCGTGCCATCGACTCGCTCGTTTCTGACGGTTTTATAAGGTACGACACCAGCGTAAACGGAAGCGGAAAGGGAAAGAAAATAATTCTCACGGACAGGAAGAATATGATCGAAAAATACGGCAATAACAAATAAAATAAAGGAGAAAAACAATGAAAAAACTTATTGCACTCGCGCTCGCGCTTCTTATGATAATATCATTTGTCGCTTGCGCCGAAAAAGACGACGGCAAAGGCAGTGAAACCGAGACCGCCGCAAACACAGAGGCTCTCACGACGGACGCACCCGAAACCGAAGCCGAAAGAGAAGTCGATTATTCGACGGAGATCAAGATCACCGTTATTTCGGGTACAACGGGCATGGGCTTTGCGAAAATGATGACCGACGCCAAAAACGGTGAGGCAAAGTTCCCCTACTCTTTCGAGCTTGTTTCCGACGCGGAGGGTGCGAAGTCCGCAATTCTCGGCGGCACGGCAGACCTTGCGGCAGTTCCGACAAACCTTGCGGCAGTTCTTGCGGCAAAGACAAACGGCGGTGTTCAGATAGTTGCCGCAAACACAGAGGGCGTCCTTTACCTGCTCCAAAACGGAGAAGAGATAAAGAATATGTCAAACCTCGCGGGCAAGACGATATACTGCTGCCAGCAGGGCGCAAACCCCGAATATATTACCTCTTATCTTCTCAAAAACAACGGCTACGAGGTCGGCAAGGACGTATTCCTCGACTTCACCTACAACTCTCCCGACGAGCTTGCCTCGGCACTCGCGAGCGGACTTGTTGACAATGCCGTTCTTCCCGAGCCGAAGGTAACGGCAACGCTTGCAAAGAACGAAAATCTCCGCGTTGCGCTCAACTTCACCGAAGAATGGAAGAATGTAACAAACGGCGCACCGCTCATTCAGGGCTGCCTTATCGCAACAAAGGCGTTTATCGACGAACACGGTCCCGAACTTGACGAATTTCTCAAAGAATACGGCGAATCGGTAAACTACAACCTCAATATCGACAACTATTTCGACGCGGCAAACCTCATCGCCGATCTCGGTATAATCCCGAACGCGAATATCGCGATGAAAGCTCTCCCGTACTGCAACCTCTGCTTTATGACGGGCAACGATATGGTGACGGGCATTATGTCGACACTCACGGCTCTCTATGACGCAAATCCCGCCTCTGTCGGCGGTGCAGAGCCGAATCCCGACACGCTCTTCTATATCGGCAAATGAAAAAATTTACGAAAGCTCTTTTTCGCACACTTGCGGTCGCGGCGTTCTGGCTACTTCTTTGGCTCGTCGCGGCAAAGTGCGTCGGCAAGGAGCTTTTGCTCCCTATACCGCAGAACGTACTCCGCAGGCTTTTCGAAATAATGAGTGAAAAGAGTTTTTACGTCACGACCGCCTATTCGCTCGTGCGCGTTCTGCTCGGCATTGTCCTTGCGACGCTTATCGGCGTTCTGCTCGCCGTCCTCACGCACTTTTCGCGCGTCGCCCTCGCCGTCATAAAGCCAATCATAACCGTGGTAAAGGCTACCCCCGTCGCCTCGTTTATAATCCTCGCTCTTGTATGGCTCGACCGCGCAAAGCTCCCCGTGTTCATCTCGCTCCTCATGGTGCTTCCCATCATCTGGACAAACCTTATGGCGGGCTTTTCGGCTGTCGATACGAAGCTCGTCGAAATGGCGCACGTCTTTTCTGTCGGCAGGCGGCGCATAGCACGCGATATTTACATTCCGTCGCTTATGCCCTACTTTTCAAGCGCGGTCAGAACGTCCCTCGGTCTTGCGTGGAAAGCGGGAATCGCCGCAGAGGTGCTTGCCGTACCCGCAAAATCTATCGGCAAAAAGCTGTTTGAGTCGAAGGCGTATCTCGAAACGACCGATCTTTTCGCGTGGACGGCAGTCGTGATAATTCTAAGCCTCATAATCGAATTTGTTTTCGAAACGCTTATGTCGCGCGTATTCAGAACCGAAAGGAGAGAGAAGAAAAAAGATGTTAATACTTGACGATCTCTCATTTTCCTACGGCGAAGAAAAGGTGTTCGATCACGTCTCGCGAAAGTTTCCAAACACGGGAATATACGCGCTTATGGGCGCGTCGGGGTGCGGAAAAAGCACGCTGTTCTCCGTCATTGCGGGAATCCTCAAACCGAGCGGAGGAAGCGTAAAATACGACGGGAAACTGTCCGTCGCTTTTCAGGAGCCGCGTCTTCTGCCGCATATGACTGCGCTCGAAAACGTGAATTTTGTCCTCGGCGGCAAAAAGGCTACGCTTCCCGACGCCCTCTCGGCACTCCGCGACGTGGGACTTGCCGAAAACGGCGACGAAAACAAGTATCCGTCCGAGCTTTCGGGCGGTATGCAGAAAAGAGTTTCCTTTGCGCGCGCACTCGCTTACGGCGGAGATATACTGCTCCTCGACGAACCGTTTTCGGGCATTGACGAGGAGCGAAAGGACAAGCTGATCGCCAAAATAAAGAACATAGGACAAAAATCGCTCGTCATTATGACGACGCACGAAATCTCCGAAGCCGAAAAATGCGCGGACGAAATTATTGCGTTCGGCAGTCTCGGATAACTACCCAAAAACGCCGTTGCCAAAAGGCAGCGGCGTTTTTAAGTTAAAAATCTTTTTTTCGATTTTATTTTCTCTGTTCACTTGACATAAATGTAAAAAAGTGCTATAATATGTTTGCGACTCAGTATGAATAAAAATGATCATTACAGTACATTTTTACTTAGGTAAAAATGCACACGTTTTTAATGTACTGTAATGAGTTACTATTGGCTGAGTCGCGTTAGTCAAGACTGTGCGTTTTTCGGTGCGCGGTTTTGGCTGCGCACTTTTTTATTTCAAGAGGCAGGGCAATGTTTGACGAATTTACCAAAGAAAGATTACGCAAGTACTTAACCGGAGAAACATTCAAAAACAGAAGCAGAGCAAATCCGCTCTACGTCATTTTCAGTTATCTCGAAGCATTTTTCACCGATGACATTCTGACAATGGACAAGTTTTCGCTCGTAAAAATCAAAAAAACAAGCGGTCTGAAAACGAAAAAACAATTCCGCGAAAAAAAGGAACAAGCCTGCGTAGATTTAAGCGCAAAATTCGGCGACTACAATGCCGTCTACGCAAAAATACAAAGAAAAAAATCCCTCACGCTCGCAGAGACACGGGAAAATATGAGTCGGCTTAAAATTTACTGCACCGAACACAAGCTCCGTTGCCCGAGAGTAGACAAAATCATCGAATCAAAAATGATAATGTTTTCTGAATCGCTTACGACAGCGCCGGGGTCCGTCCTCAGCATGGGAGTGCTGTTTATCGTGAAGTTTAAGAAGAAATGGTACGCCGTACCTCTCGAAATTTCCGACCACACCCTTCACGGATCATGGTTCTAAATAAAAAAACCGGGATAAACCCGGTTTTTTATGTTTTCCGTCATGAACGCTACGGAAAAAATCAGATCTGCTCCTTAACCTTGGAAGCCTTACCAACCTTTTCACGGATATAGTAGAGCTTAGCACGTCTGACTTTACCGACGCGGACAACTTCAACCTTTGCAACATTCGGAGAATGAAGCGGGAACGTTTTCTCGACGCCGACGCCGTAGGAGATACGTCTTACAGTGAATGTTTCAGAGATTCCGCCGCCGTGCTTGGATATAACCACGCCCTCGAAAAGCTGGATTCTCTCTCTCGTACCCTCGACGATTTTGTTGTGAATGCGAACCGTGTCACCGATGCGGACAACGGGTACATTCTCTTTAAGCTGCTCGTTTGTAAAAGCCTTAATAAGATCCATTTTGGCTCCTCCTTAACTTAGGACATTCGTGCGAGCATTAGCAGAGGACTGTCCTTTTTTCTTGCGGTCACCCGCATACCAATATATTATATCATACAAAAATCCGTTTTGCAATACTTTTTGAAGAAAAAATCGGAAAAATTATTTTTTTACGCGAAATCTTCCGAAAAAGCTGCCGAAAACGGTTTTCACACTTGCCGCAAGCGGTTTCAGATTGACCGCCGCTATCGCCATGACCGCGACCGCGCCGCAAACGTACCAATACTTAAATTCAAGGAGCATCGTCACGCACTGCACCCCGACAAGTGCCGTATTCACAAGAACGATGAGCGGTTTCGTGTTGAATTTTATATATCTCTGCGTATCTATCGCGCGTATCACATAGACGATGACGTAGCAGAGGAGCGTTGCGACGGCGGCACCCTGCGCGCCGTAACGCGGAATGAGAAGCGCGTTCATACCGACGTTCGAAAGCGCGCCTATCATAGCGGTGACGAATGAATTCATCGACTTCTTATGTTTCACATAGACGCTCGACATAAACGTGACCATACTCGAAAAGACCGTCGCCGCCGTCAGAAGCGGAATGAACCGCCACGCCTCGTAATAGGCGGAGGCGAGCATAAACTTCGTGAAAAATTTAGCGAGCAGAATAAGCACCGACGCGCAAAGGAAAACTATCGACTGAAAGCTGTCGAAAACGCGCGAGAAAAAGTTTTCTTTATCCTCGTCCTCGCCGTCCGTAACGGCGGAAAACTGCCACGCCTCGCTGAAAATGCCCGAAACGAGTATTAGAAGCGTCGGAACTTTGAAAGCGGCGGCGTAAAGGCCGTTCACATCACCTCCGACCGAATAGGCTATCATATACCTGTCGGCAACGTTCGTGACCCACCAGAATATCGTCGTCGGGACCATCGGGACGCTGTATTTTATCATCTTTTTTGCAAGCGCACCGTCAAAATTCGACACTTTAAGATAACGCCACAGCTTTGAATGAATGTAGAGGAACACCGTCAAAGCGCCGTCCGACACGATAACGGAAAGAACATAGCCCGTAACGCCCATCTTGAAACCGACGAGAAACAGGATATTGAGCGCGATCGTAAGAGCCGTGCAGATTATGCCTTGAAGCGAGAAAAGTTTTGTTTTGCCCTCTCCGCGCAGAAAATGGGCGGCTGAGGAATGAAAATTCGACGCGACGATATAAAGCGGAATTAGATACGAATAGCCGTCAAAAAATCCGCTCGCGCCGAACGCGGGAATGAGCGCGAAAGCGACGGCAGAGCCTATCGCGATAAAGACCGTGCTTGTGAAAAAGACCTTTGCGCCGTTGCCGTCTTTTGCGCTGTCGATGGCAAAACGGAAAATTCCGTCAACCATTCCGACGGCAAGTATCGGCAGAAAGAGATTCGCCGTCTGCGTTATAAGATCTGCGGTGCTGTATTCCGCGGGTGAAAGGCAGGAAGTATAAAGCGGCAGAAGCAGGTAAACGAGCACCTTTGACGCGAGCGTGCCGATACTTAAAATCGCGGTATTGGAAACGAGTTTTTTATATTTATCCATTCGGGTTTTGCGGTCCTTTCGGGGCTTTTTACACATTTTGATTATTATACCACGCGCACGCCCTTTTTTCAAGGGAAAATTATTAAATATTGCTTAAACGGGTTGAAATTCCGCACCTTTTGTGGTAATATAAAGGCAGGTTTCGAGGAAAGGAATTTATAAACAAATGCTTTTCGAAAACATCAATCTTTTTCCGAACGACAAAGACACCTATTTAAGGTCATACATCTGCCAGAAAATTTACGATGGCAGAAAAAAAGCCGTTCTTGTAATTCCGGGCGGCGGCTATTCCTGTGTCTGTGACGCTCACGAGGGTGATACCGTTGCGAGAACTTTCCTTGCAGAGGGTTACAACGTATTTGTTCTCAAATACAGCGTCGGCGCGGACGCAAAGGACTCAAAGCCGCTTATTCAGGCTGCCGCGGCGATGAAATACATAAGAGATCACGCTCCGAAATACAACGTTGACCCCGATTATATCTTCGTATGCGGTTTCTCGGCGGGCGGTCACCTTTCGGGCTGGCTCGGCACGTCGTGGGGAAGCGAAACGGTAAAGAACGCTCTCGGAATCGACGACGCTTCGGTCTGCCGTCCGACGGGAATGATACTTTCCTATCCCGTAATCACCGCGGGAAAATTCACGCACAAGGGCAGCATTGACAATCTCTGCGGAGACTCCGACGCACCGCAGGAGGTTCGCAACCGTTTTGCGCTCGAAAAACTCGTCGACAAGGACACTTCGCCCGCTTTTATCTGGGCTAACTACCCCGACACCTGCGTACCGATAGAAAATTCGCTCGCGATGGCGGATGCGCTACGCAAAAACGGTGTTCCGTTCGACTTCCATATATTCTCCGACGGCTGGCACGGTATGTCCGTCGCAACACCCGAAGTCGACGACGGAGATCACGCAGACCTCTTCCGCCGAGTTCACACATGGATTCCGCTTTGCCTTGCGTGGCTCGAAACCGTAAAACCTTTCAGAAAGTAATTTCCTTAGCCGAAACCGAATAAATTCGACGCCTTACGCAAAAATTATTGATATTCACTTGATTTTTTCGGGTTAAAATATTATAATATAGTGGGCAGAGAGGCGTTCGGAGGTATATATGTTTTGGCAGGACTTTATTGTCGGGCTTGAATTTACTGCGGTTATGGGTGTTATCTCGCACGTCATAGGCGAGCTTTTGCCGCGCAGTTCTTTCAAGTACGACAAATTTCCGTTCCGCTCATTCGAATGGGAAAAGGGCGGAAGAGTTTACAACAAAATACATGTCTCGCACTGGATGGCAAAGCTCCCCGACGCCAGCAAAATGCGTATTCACCCTAAAATGTTCAAGAAGGAACTCGGAAACGAGCTTACGTACGAGCATCTTCTCCGATACGTCGAGGAGACTTGCGTTGCCGAGGTGATTCACATTATGCTCATGTTCTCGTCCGTAATTCTCCCTATGCTGGTCGACGGCGTAACGGGCAGGGTTTTTATGCTCATTTACGCGCTTTGCAATCTGCCGTTCGTGATCATACAAAGGTACAACAGACCTATGCTTGTCAGAATACTTAAACGTATGGAAAAACGCGAAGGCTCAGAGACGACAAACAAGGAGATAAACTGTGAGAGTATTGATACTGTCATGTAGTACGGGCGGCGGTCACAATTCCGCCGCGGGTGCGATCAAAAGCTGCTTTGAAACTCACGGAATACACTGTGATATCGCGGACACGCTTGAACTTCACTCAAAAGGTATGTCGAAAATAATAGGTCGCGGTCATGTGTTCGTTTATAGGCATCTGCCGAAGGCTTTCGGCGTCGGCTACCGATTTGAAGAAAAACACGGAAACGCTTTTATTTACTGGCAGAGTGCCGTCGGCTCGGACGACCTCTACAACTACATCGTCGGCAACAAATACGATACCGTAATTTGCGTACACGTCTTCCCCTCACTCACGATGACGGCGATAAGAAAAAAATATAACCCCGACATTAAAATGTACTTTGTGGCAACGGATTATACTTGCAGCCCCGGAGTTCAAAGAGAAGATATGGACGCTTATTTTGTGCCGTGCGGTCTTAAAGAGGAATTTATTTCCTGCGGTGTGCCAAGCGGCAAAATTGCCGAGACGGGAATACCCGTAAGAGCCGATTTTTTCGGTCTCGGCAACAAAAAAGCTGCGAAGCGGTCCTTTGACCTTGACGAGAACAAAAAGACGCTCCTTTTAATGTGCGGGAGCATGGGCTGCGGTCCAATTTACGAGCTTGCAAAGGTTCTTCCCGAAAAGCTTCCCGATGACGCGGAACTTGCCATCGTATGCGGAAGCAATGAAAAACTGCGTCGTGAACTTTCCGAGATCGAATACAGGCGCGGAAACGTAAAGATTTTCGGCTATGTGACAAGAATGAATGATCTCATGGACGCGAGCGACCTTATGATGTCAAAGCCGGGCGGACTCAGTTCCACGGAGGCTCTCGCAAAAGGGTTGCCGATGATATGCATCAACGCGGTTCCCGGCTGCGAGACGCGAAACCTCGATTTTTTTCTTAAAAACGGATATGTGCTCTATTCCGAGACGGTTGAAGGGCTTTCGGACATTGCCTGCGAGTATCTCGCCTGTCCCGAAAAGCTCGAAAACATCAAAAATAAAGTAAACAGGGATTTTTGTGTTCCCGCAACGGAAAGAATTTACGACTATGTAATGAAAAACTCCGCCGAATGCAAAATTCTCTCGGAGAATATAAATGATTGAAAGAGATTACCGAAAATTCAGGCTCTCAAAACTGAAAACGCCTGAATTTTCCCACCTGCTCCTGCTTCTTTTCTGGCCGATATACGGAATTATGTTCTTTCTTCTCGAAAGAATACTTCCGCTTACGTTTCACAGAGTATATGTTCCCTTTGACGACATCATTCCGTTCTGCGAATTTTTCATAATTCCCTATTATATGTGGTTCGTTTTCCTTGTCGGCATGGTACTGTATCTCGGTCTTTGCGATATTGAAAATTTCAGGAAATATATGTATTTCATCATTATCAGCTATTCGGTAACGGTCGTAATTTACCTCGTCTACCCCACATATCAGGATCTGCGTCCGACGAGCTTTGAACGTGACAATATTTTTGTACATATAGTACAGTTCCTATACGGTTTCGACACGAACACAAACGTCTGTCCGTCAATACATGTCCTCGGAATGGCGGGTGCTTTTATGGGCGGGTGGCGTGCAAATGGAATGCAAAAAATCGGCTGGAAAATATTCTGGATCGTTTCGCTTATTCTTGTCTGCATTTCGACGGTGTTCTTAAAGCAGCACTCGATAATAGACGTAATCGCGGGCGCGATACTTTCTTTTGTCACATATCTTATCGTTTACAGAACAAAAATTTTCAAAAAGAAAAGAGAGAAGGCATAAAAAATGTATGATTTCAGCAAACTGACCGCCTACATAGACAGTCTCAAAAACATTGGTATCCCGCTTTCGGGAATTGAAGTAAAAAAAGAAAACAAGGTCATATACCGCCACTTTTCAGGCTTCCGAGACAAGGAACACACCGTTCCGTTCGACGACGAAAGCCTGTGTGCAATCTACTCCGCGACAAAGGTCATAACCTGCATTGCGCTTATGCGCCTTGTTGAAGAGGGTAAAATTTCGCTTGACGACCCTGTTTCAAAATATCTGCCCGAATTTGCGGACGTAAAGGTTCAGACGGCAGACGGCATTAAAAAAGCCGAAAAAGTGATGACGATTGAGCATCTTTTCACCATGCAGGGCGGTCTCGGATACGACATCTGGACAAAGCAGTGTTGCGATCTTCGCGCCGAAAACAAAATTTCGACACGCGAATTTATGAAAGTCATTGCAGATATGCCCCTCTATTTTGAACCGGGCACGGATTACAGATACAGCCTTTGCCACGATGTTCTCGCGGGCATTGCGGAAGTCATCACGGGCAAACGCTACGGAGAATGGCTTGACGAGGTGCTTTTCAGCCCCCTCGGCATAACGCATATGACCTTCCACCTCACAGGTGATCAGAAAAAGCTCCTCTCAACACAATATACCTATAACGTCAGCAAGGCAAAAGCAAGTGCCTCGGATAACAACCTCGATTATTGTATGTCGGATAATTACGACAGCGGCGGAGCGGGACTTTACTCTAACCTCTCCGACTACTCGAAGGTAATCGGGGCTGTTGCGAACGGCGGCGTTGCCGAGAACGGTTACAGAGTCCTGAAACCCGAAACGATAAAAATGATGCAAGTCGGCAGACTTTGCGAAAAATCACTCGAAAGCTTTATGCATATGCCGAGATACGGTTACAGCTGGGGACTTTGCGGCAGAGTACATACAAACCCCGCACTCTCGCTCTCATCATCGTCAATAGGCGAATTCGGCTGGGACGGTGCGGCTGCGGCTTACGTTCTTATGGATCTCGCAGAGAAACTCTCGATATTCTATCTCACATATGTGCGCGGTGCGGCGTATATTTACGATATGGTTCACCCGCGTATTCGTGAGCTTACATACGAGGCGATAAAATAAGCTGACAAATCGAATTTGCAAAACGTATAAAAACACCCTCCGCGTTATACACGGAGGGTGTTTTTTTAGCAGTTAACTCTTATTCGGCGTCGATGAGCTTAATGATAGCCATCTCTGCTGCGTCTCCTCTACGGGGACCGAGTTTGTAAATCTGCGTATAACCGCCGTTACGGTCAGCATACTTGGGAGCGATGTCGCTGAAAAGCTTTGTGACAACGTCTTCCTTCGTGATGTATGCGAGAGCCGCTCTGCGGCTTGCAAGCGTATTCTTCTTGCCGAGTGTAATCATTTTTTCCGCAACAGAACGAACTTCCTTTGCTCTCGTGAGAGTTGTCTCAATAGAGCCGTTTTCAAGAAGATATGTTACCATTCCTCTGAGCATCGCATTTCTGTGTGCTGTCGTTCTGCCGAGTTTTCTTGTTCCGGGCATTGTGTTCCCTCCTTCTGCTTGATTTTATATAAGCTAAAAGTTTGAAATTCTTCGGTCAAAAACAATTTGCAAAAGCAAATTATTTGCCAAAAGCAAATTATTCGTCGTCCTTTTTGAGGTCGAGACCGAGAGAATGAAGTTTTAAGATAACTTCTTCGAGCGATTTCTTACCGAGGTTACGGACCTTTATCATATCCTCCTCGGTACGGTTTGTGAGATCTTCCACCGTGTCAATGCCGGCACGCTTTAAGCAGTTGAAGCTGCGTACTGACATGTCAAGCTCCTCAATGGTCATCTCAAGTACCTTTTCCTTGATGGTTTCCTGTCTCTCTACCAATATTTCCGTCTTCTTTGCTTCATCTGACAAATCCACAAACAAGCTGAGATGGTCGTTGAGAATCTTGGCTCCGAGAGAAATCGCCTCTTTGGCTGTAATCGTTCCGTTCGTAAGGACGTCAAGCGTGAGCTTGTCGTAGTCCGAGCTGCTTCCGACACGGGTCGGCTCAACCTCGTAGCTTACGTTGTAAACGGGTGTGAAGATCGAATCTACATAAATCGTTCCGATAGGCTCGGAAACGCCCGCAGCGAGATGTTCTGCATGGAGCTTCTTGTTATTGTCGCCGGAAACATATCCTCTTCCCTGCTCAAAAACAAGCTCCATATAGAGTCTTTCACCGTCACCGATCGTTGCGATGTGATGCGACGGGTTCAGAATTTCGATATCGGAATCCTGCTTTATGTCACCTGCGCACGCGTCTTTCGGACCCGTTACGTCCAGAATTACGGTTTTGGGAGTATTTGTGTGAAGCTTTGCCACAATGCCCTTGACATTGATGACAATTTCGGGCACATCTTCCTTCACACCGGGGACTGTCGAGAATTCATGAAGAACTCCGTCAATTTTTATGCTTGACGCAGCCACTCCGGGGAGTGAACTGAGAAGTACACGGCGAAGCGAGTTGCCAAGTGTTATGCCGAATCCTCTTTCGAGCGGCTCCACTATGAATTTACCGTTTTTCCCGTCCTCGCTTAAATTCGCGGTCGTTATATTTGGCTTCTCTATCTCAATCATTCCTAAATAACCCTCCTTATTTTAATTTTGTGCTTGTAATTTTCTCTGAAATAGGAAAATACTGCTTATGAGACGCGGAAATAATCCAGCGCCGCATGGTGCGGAGTTATTATTTGGAATAGAACTCGACGATGAGCTGCTCGTTGAAATCGACGTCGATCTCTTCTCTTGCAGGAAGGGAGAGCACCTTTGCGGAGACAGCCTCCTTGTTCACTTCAAGCCACTTAGGGAAGGTTACCTTTTCGAGCCCCTCGATAAGACCCTTGAACTTCTCGGAAGAACGGCTTCCGTTTGCAAGAGCGACTACGTCGCCTGCCTTAACGGTGTAGGAAGGAATATCGACCTTCTTGCCGTTAACGGTGAAGTGACCGTGGCGCACGAGCTGACGAGCCTCTTTATGGCTCTCTGCCATGCCCATTCTGTACACAACATTGTCAAGGCGGCATTCAAGAAGTCTGAGAAGGTTCTCACCGGTCATACCTTCAAATCTTTCAGCTTCCTCATAGAGATTTACGAACTGCTTTTCAAGCACGCCGTAATATCTTCTTGTCTTCTGCTTTTCGCGAAGGTGCATACCGTATTCTCTGACCTTCTTATTAGCGGCTCCGTGCTGACCGGGAGCGGAATGTCTGCGGTCAAGAGCGCACTTACCTGTCGTGCAACGCTCGCCTTTGAGGAAGAGCTTTACGCCTTCTCTGCGGCAGAGTTTGCAAGCCGGACCTGTATATCTTGCCATATCTTTTTACCTCCTGTTTAGATTAAACGCGTCTGCGCTTAGGCGGTCTGCAACCGTTGTGAGGGATAGGAGTTACATCTTTGATAAGGGTGATGTTAAGTCCGACAGCCTCAAGAGCACGGATTGCGGATTCACGTCCCGCACCGGGACCTTTTACATATACTTCAACGGTCTTCATGCCATGTTCGATTGCACCCTTTGCTGCGGTTTCAGCCGCAGACTGAGCTGCAAAAGGAGTAGACTTTCTCGATCCCTTGAAGCCGAGTTCACCTGCTGATGCCCAGGATACTGCGTTGCCCTGTGTATCGGTGATGGTGATGATCGTGTTATTGAAGGTAGAACGAATATGAGCCGCGCCTTTTTCAATATTCTTGCGTTCGCGGCGCTTCTTAACGACCTTCTTAGCAGCAACTTTTGCCATTTGTCTGAATCACTCCTTACTTCTTCTTGTTCGCAATTGTCTTTGCGGGACCTTTTCTTGTTCTTGCGTTCGTTTTTGTTCTCTGACCTCTTACCGGCAGACCTTTTCTGTGTCTGATACCGCGGTAGCAGTTGATCTCTATCATATTCTTGATATTAAGAGCAACGTCGCGGCGAAGATCACCCTCAACGGTATAGTTGTTTTCTATCTCGTCACGAAGTTTTGCAACTTCTGCTTCGGTAAGGTCTTTTGCACGAGTGTCAGGGTTTATACCTGTCTTTGCAAGAATGTCATTTGCGCTTTTTCTTCCGAGACCGTAAATGTAGGTCAGTGCGATTTCTACGCGCTTGTTGTTCGGAATATCAACACCTGCTATACGAGCCATTCTTTTTTCACCTCTCTGCTATTTTTGTCTTGATCGCTTAACCCTGTCTCTGCTTATGCTTCGGGTTTTCGCAGAT
Organism: uncultured Eubacteriales bacterium; assembly: GCA_934385225.1. GTDB lineage: Bacteria > Bacillota > Clostridia > Oscillospirales > CAG-272 > SIG710. The sequence continues at coordinate 5,265 of CAKRPQ010000013.1, read as the reverse complement.
GACCATTACATGGCCTTTTCTCTTGATGATTTTGCACTTTTCGCAAATCTTCTTTACGGATGGCTTTACTTTCATTGTATTACACCAGTCCTTTCTGATAATTACTTTGCACGCCAGGTGATTCGTCCCTTATCGAGGTCGTAAACAGACACTTCGATGGTAACCTTGTCACCGGGCAGAATTCTTATATAATTCATACGGAGCTTTCCCGATATGTGGGCAGTGACTATATGCCCGTTCGGGAGCTTAACCTTGAAGGTGGCGTTGGGCAATGCCTCAACTACCGTTCCCTCAAATTCTATCACGTCATCTTTCGGCAGAATAATCCCTCCTTACGCCTTTTGAAGCCTTGATTCCCGTTTCTTTGCTTAACAGAGGCAGTCGCAGTTTCGTAAGCCGCAGATCGGACACCGCCATAACCATCGGTTCCGACAGCGAAAATGCGCGTTTCTCGTATTAAGTTCCGAAACAATATGATTTTTCTCAGTTTGCGTCTGTCAGAATGACAGGACCGTCGTCCGTCAGAGCAACAGTGTTCTCATAGTGGGCGGAGAGCTTTCCGTCAGCGGTAAGTACCGTCCAACCGTCCGAGAGTTCCTTTACGTCGCCCGTTCCGACATTTACCATCGGTTCAATGGCAATGACCATACCGCGGCAAAGTCGCACGCCTCTTCCCTCTGTACCGTAGTTCGGCACATCGGGAGCTTCGTGAAGGTCGTGACCGACCCCGTGACCGACATATCTTCTTACGACGCTGTAACCATATCCTTTCACACAGCTTTCGACCGCGTGACCGATATCTCCGATCCTGTTACCCTCTTTTACGGCTTCAAATCCGCGATAAAAAGCGAGCTTTGTAGCCTCAATCAGTCGTGCCGCCTCATCGGAAATCTTTCCGACAGGGTATGTTCTTGCGCTGTCACCGTGAAAGCCGCGGTAAAACGCGCCGACATCGACCTTTACGATATCCCCTTCTTTGAGTTTCACGTCGGGAGACGGGATACCGTGAATAACCTGATCGTTTACGCTGATACAAGCACTGCCGGGGAATCCGTATAGTCCGAGGAAGGAGGGTTTCGCACCGCACTTTTCTATGAAGTGTCTTATCTTCGTATCAAGTTCTTTGGTGCTTATTCCTTCCCTTACCGCTTCTTCGGCGACAAGCAATGCCTGTGCCGTAATGCGTCCGGCTTCTCTCATATCTTTAAGTTGAGATGAATTTTTGAGTTCTATCATACTTTGCCTCAAAGTTTTTCGAGGGCGTCAAGAGTCATTTTGCTTATTTCCTCTACGCTTCCCACGCCGTTTATACGGATAAGGTTTCCCTTCTTTTCGTAGTATTCTTCGAGAGGCTCTGTCTGAGCGTGATAATTCTTGAGTCTTGCAAGAACAGTTTCCGGTGCATCGTCTTTTCTTACATAAAGCTCTGCGCTGCACTTATCACAGGTTTTATTGTCCTTCGAGGGTTTAAAATCGAGGTGATATGAGGCACCGCAATCGGGGCACATACGTCTCTTGCTCATTCTGTCAACGATAACGTCGTCGGGAACGATATAGGAGACAACCGCGTCGATCTTCACGCCCATTTTATCAAGCGCTTCCGCCTGAGGAATGGAACGCGGGAAACCGTCGAGTATAAAACCGTTTTTGCAGGCATCACCGGAAAGGTGATCCTTTATTATACCGATAACAACTTCGTCCGGAACGAGAGCGCCGGCGTCAATGTACGATTTTGCCATTTTGCCGAGCTCGGTCTCGTTCTTTATTGCATGACGAAGAATGTCGCCGGTAGATATCGCAGGAATATTGAACTTTGCCGAAATAAACTCTGACTGAGTTCCTTTTCCGGCACCGGGTGCGCCCATTAAAATCAAATTCATGTGATATCCTCCGACATTAATCAAGGAATCCCTTGTAGTTTCTGAGTGACATCTGTGCTTCGAGGTCGCGGAACGTTTCAAGAGCAACACCGATTACGATGATGATCGAAGAACCGCTGAACGCGAGGTCTGCAATACTACCCTTAGAGATGATATTAACAATCATCGGGAATACGCAGATGAAAGCGAGAATAATTGCACCTATAAGCGTGATTCTGTTAAGAACTCTTGTAATGTAATCCGAGGTAGGCTTTCCGGGACGAATACCGGGAATTGCGCCACCCTGCTTTTTCAGATTGTTTGCAACTTCAACGGGATTGAAAGAAATCGCAACGTAGAAGTAAGCAAAAGCAACGAGAAGAATAAGCTCGATTATAACATAGAGCCAAGTATTATAGTTAAATGCGTTGGTCACGCCCGTCCAGAACTTGCTGTTCGGGAAGAAGCTGCCTATCGTTGCGGGGATCGAAACGATGGAGCTTGCGAAGATGATAGGCATAACGCCTGTCATGTTAAGTTTGAGAGGAAGGTTCGTTCCCTGCCCGCCGTACATCTTACGACCGACAACTCTCTTTGCGTACTGAACCGGGATTCTTCTTTCACTGTCGTTCATCCAAACAATGACGAGGACGATAGCGAGGAAGATCGCAACGGAAAGAATTGCAAGAACTATACCGAGAATAAGAGAACCTACGCTGCCCGTTTTCGAAGTAATCGTATTGATTATCGACGAGATATAAGCGGGACCTCTTGCAACGATGTTTGCGAAAAGGATAATGGAGATACCGTTACCGATACCGTGGTCATTGACCTTTTCGGCAAGCCACATTACGAGCGCGGAACCTGCACAGTAGCACGCGATTATAACGACGATGCTGAACGTGTTTGCGTCCGCAACAAGCATATTGTTTGCTTTAAGAAGCATTGCGTAACCGTAGCTGGTTATAAGACCGAGACCGACGGTGACGTAACGTGTGTAGGAAGTGATCTTCTTTCTACCCTCTTCGCCCTCCTTGGAAAGTCTTTCGAGAGCAGGTATAGCTATTGTGAGGAGCTGCATTACGATAGAAGCTGTGATATAAGGGTTTACGCCGAGTGCAAAGAGGGTCGCGTTTGCGAACGCGTTACCGGAAAGGATATTCAGATATCCGAATATCGATCCGCCGAACATTGCATTAAGGCTTGTTCCGACATCACTGCTTACATACGGTACGGGAATGTTTGCGCCGAGGCGGTAAAGTACGACGATAAGAAGTGTAAAGAGGAGCTTTGATTTGAGTTCCGGAATCTTCCATGCATTCTTTAGCGTCTTAAACACTTTATACCACCTCTGTCTTTCCACCTGCTGCTTCTATCTTTTCTTTCGCGGTAGCGGAAAAGACTGTTGCTTTTACAGTTAATTTCTTTGTGAGTTCGCCTGTGCCGAGGACTTTGAGTCCGTCAAGCTCGCGGCGAATGACCTTACTGTCAAGCAATGTCTGCATATCTACAACAGCACCGTTATCGAAGCGGTTGAGATCTGCAACATTTACTATTGCATATTTCTTTGCAAATCTGTTTTTGAAGCCTCTCTTCGGCAGTTTTCTGTAAAGAGGGAGCTGACCGCCTTCGAATCCGGGCCTTACACCGCCGCCTGAGCGCGCGTTCTGACCCTTATGACCCTTACCTGCGGTCTTACCGTTACCCGAGCCTGTGCCTCTGCCCTTACGGAACGCTTCGGTCACAGAACCCGGTGCCGGTGAAAGTTCATGGAGCTTCATTTGTTATTCCTCCTTTATGCGTTTTCAACTTTTACGAGGTGCGAAATGACCTTTACCTTACCGGCAAGAACGGCGTTATCCTCGTGAACGATGCTGTCTCCGACCTTACGCAGACCGAGAGAAGCGGCTGTCGCCTTCTGATTGGGCTTAGAAGCGATGATACTCTTTACAAGTGTTACTTTTTTCATCATATCAGTATCCTCCTTAACCCTTTACCTGTTCAACGGTGATATCACGCGTCTTTGCAACCTCTTCGACTGTGCGAAGCTGTTTAAGACCGTCTATCGTCGCCTTTACAACGTTTGCGGGGTTGTTGGAACGGAGGCTCTTTGCACGGATATTCGAAATGCCCGCAAGTTCAAGCACCTTTCTTACAACGCCGCCCGCGATAACTCCGGTACCCTGTGCGGCAGGTTTGAGAAGAACCTTTCCTGCACCGTATATACCGAGAACCTCGTGAGGAATAGTAGTACCCTTCAGGGAGACTTCTATCATATTTTTCTTTGCGTCCTCAATTCCCTTGCGGATAGCTTCGGGAACTTCGGCTGCCTTTCCGAGACCGTAGCCTACGTGTCCGTTACCGTCGCCGACAACCATGATTGCGGCAAATCTTGCGATACGACCACCTTTAACGGTCTTGGAAACACGGTTTAATGTGACAAGCTCTTCTTTAAGGTCGAGCGTTGCCGGATCAAAATTCTTTGCCATGTTTTTTCTCCTTAAAAATGTTCAAATAACTGTTTTGAACAGTGTACAAACCGGCTGATATCAGAACTTCAGGCCGCCTTCGCGCGCGCCGTCCGCCAGTGCCGATACACGTCCGTGATAAAGATAGCCGCCTCTGTCGAATACGACTTCCGTTATTCCCTTTGCAACCGCTCTTTCGGCGATTGTCTTGCCGACCTTTTCAGCTGCTTCGGTATTGCTGCCGATGCCCTCAAAGACCTTTTCAAGGGTGGAAGCGGAAACCAATGTTACACCGTTTACGTCGTCAATGATCTGTGCGCTGATATTCGCGTTAGAACGGAATACCGCAAGACGCGGACGCTCGGGTGTACCGGATATCTTTGCTCTGACTCTTATATGTCTTTTAAGACGAGCTTTATTACTGTCCTTTCTTGAAACCATTACATTCCACTCCTTTCAATTATTTACCGGTCTTACCGGCCTTGCGGCGAATGTGCTCGCCGGCATATTTAACGCCCTTACCGAGGTACGGTTCAGGCGGTCTCTTTGATCTTACAACGGCTGCCGTCTCACCGACGATTTCCTTATTGATACCCTTTACAACAACGGTGTTCGTGTTGGGAGTTTCGAATGTGATGCCGTTTCCGTCCTCGAAAACGATCGGGTGGCTGTGACCGAGGTTCATTGTGAGGGTCTTGCCCTGCTTCTGAGCTCTGTAACCTACACCGACGATTTCAAGAGTTTTGGAATAGCCTTCCGAAACACCGACTACCATGTTGTTTATAAGAGTACGAGTAAGACCGTGAATAGCTCTGTCCTCCTGTTCGTCCGTAGGACGGGTAACAGTGATTACATTGCCTTCGACCTTTATCGTCATACGTTCATTGAAGCTCTGTTCGAGAGTTCCGAGAGGACCCTTTACCGTGAGCTTGTTTCCG
>CAKRPQ010000012.1 GCA_934385225.1 uncultured Eubacteriales bacterium | reverse complement strand
GCTTCTCCCCTGCGTCATTCACGTTTCGGCACGCTGCGTAGCATCACACGCTCTTAACATTTTCGGCGATCACTCCGACGTCTATGCCTGCCGTCAGACGGGCTTTGCAATGCTCGCAGAGTCCAACCCGCAGGAAGTTATGGATCTCGGTGCCGTCGCTCACCTCTCCACGATAAAGGGCAGAGTTCCGTTCCTGCACTTCTTCGACGGCTTCCGCACCTCTCACGAGATTCAGAAGATCGAAGTATGGGACTACAAGGACCTTGCCGATATGGTTGACAAGGAAGCCGTTGCGGAATTTCGCGCACGCGCTATCAACCCCGAACACCCCGTTCTCCGCGGTTCGGCCGAAAACGGTGATATCTTCTTCCAGCACAGAGAGGCTTGCAATACATATTACAATGCTCTTCCCGCTATCGTTGAAGATTACATGAAGCAGATAAACAAGAAGATCGGCACAAACTACGGTCTCTTCAATTACTACGGTCACCCCGAAGCAGACAAAGTCATCATCGCTATGGGTTCTGTCTGCGACGTTGCCGAGGAAGTTATCGACTACCTCATGGCGAAGGGCAAGAAGGTCGGTCTTGTAAAGGTAAGACTTTACCGTCCTTTCTGCGCCGACAAGCTCGCAAAGGCACTCCCCAAGACCGTTAAGAAGATCGCTGTTCTTGACAGAACAAAAGAACCCGGCTCTCTCGGCGAGCCTCTCTACCTCGACGTTGTTGCGGCTCTCGCTCAGGAAGGCGTTGACGCAAAGGTCGTCGGCGGCAGATACGGTCTCGGTTCTAAGGATACTACTCCCGCATCTATTTTCGCCGTTTACGACAACCTCTCGAAGAAGAACCCGAAGAATCACTTCACCATCGGCATCGTCGATGACGTTACGGGTTGCTCCCTCGACGAAAAGCCCGCTCCCGACACAGCTCCCGCAGGCACTATCGCTTGCAAGTTCTGGGGTCTCGGCGGCGACGGTACTGTCGGTGCAAACAAGAACTCCATCAAGATCATCGGTGACCACACCGACAAATATATTCAGGCTTACTTCCAGTACGACTCCAAGAAAACGGGCGGCGTAACGATTTCTCACCTCCGTTTCGGCGACAAGCCCATCAAGTCTCCTTACTACATCACAAAGGCTGACTTCGTTGCCTGCCACAACCCGTCTTATATGCTCAAAGGCTATAAGATCGTCGAGGACGTAAAGCCGGGCGGAACATTCCTTCTCAACTGCCAGTGGACGCCTGCCGAAATCGACAAGCACCTTCCCGCTGTCACAAAGAGATATCTCGCAAACAACGGCATTAAGTTCTACACCGTAAACGCTATCGACAAGGCGCGTGAGATCGGTATGGGCAAGCGTACAAACACTATCCTCCAATCCGCATTCTTCGCACTTGCTAACATTATGCCGATAGATCAGGCTGTCGAGTACATGAAGTACATGGCAAAGAAGTCCTACCTCAAAAAAGGCGAGGCTGTCGTTGAGCTCAACTACAAGGCTATCGACGCAGGTGTAAACGCCATCGTCGAATTCAATGTTCCCGAAGCATGGAAGACCGTTTCCGACGACAAGGCAGAGGAAAAGGCAACAGGCAAGAGAGAAGACCTCGTTGAGTACGTCAACAACATCGTTGTTCCCGTAACGAAGATGGACGGCGATTCTCTTCCCGTTTCCGCATTTACAAAGTACGTTGACGGTACGCTCCCGCAGGGTGCCGCAGCATACGAAAAGAGAGGCGTTGCGGTTGACGTTCCCGTATGGCACGCGGAAAACTGCATTCAGTGTAACAACTGTGCTTTCGTATGTCCTCACGCAGCTATCCGTCCGTTCGCTATGAACGAGAAGGAAGCAAGCGAAGCTCCGAAGGTTACAAAGTTCACCGAAAAGCCCGTTATAAAGACAAACTACAAGTTCACAATGGCAATAAGCCCGCTCGACTGCATGGGTTGTACCCTCTGCGTAAAGGCTTGTCCCGTTTCGAACAAGGCTCTTGAAAACGCCGCAAAGACGGTTGCCGCAGAGCACCCCGATTACGACGCAAAGACCGCGGCAAAGGAAGCCGCTAAGCTCGCCGCTCCCAAGCTCGCTATCGAAATGACGAGCCAAGAAAGCCAGCTCGATCAGCAGAAAGCGTTTGACTACGCTGTTGCAAACGTAACAGAAAAGCCCGAACTTATAAACAACACCGTAAAGGGCAGTCAGTTCAAGCAGCCGCTGCTTGAATTCTCCGGCTCGTGCGCAGGCTGTGCAGAAACTTCTTACGCACGCCTTATCACACAGCTCTTCGGTGAAAGAATGTACATCTCCAACGCAACGGGATGCTCCTCTATCTGGGGCGGTTCCGCACCCGCTACTCCTTATACCGTAAACAAGGAAAGCGGCAAGGGTCCCGGTTGGGCAAACTCCCTCTTCGAGGACAACGCAGAGCATGGTCTCGGTATGCTTCTCGGTCAGAAGACAATCCGCAAGAGACTTATCGGCAAGATCGAAGAGATGATGAACTCCGAAAAGGCTTCGGACGAGTTCAAGGCTGCCGCAAAGGCATTCCTTGACACCAAGGACGACGGCAAGGCAAACGCTCCCGCAACCGACGCGATCGTTGTCGAGCTTGAAAAGGCTGCAAAAGAGGGTTGCCCGACGGCAAAGGAAGTTCTCGCAGACAAGGATTACCTCTCCAAGAAGTCCGTTTGGATCTTCGGCGGTGACGGCTGGGCATATGATATCGGCTTCGGCGGTCTTGACCACGTTATCGCATCGGGCGAGGACGTAAACATCATGGTATTTGATACCGAGGTTTACTCCAACACCGGCGGACAGGCTTCTAAGGCTTCCAACATCGGTCAGGTCGCACAGTTCGCAGCGGCAGGTAAGGCAATCGGCAAGAAGAACCTCGCCGAGATCGCTATGTCCTACGGCTACGTTTACGTCGCACAGATCGCTATGGGCGCGGATATGAACCAGACTCTCAAAGCAATGACAGAGGCTGAGGCTTATCACGGTCCGTCTATCATCATCGGCTACGCACCTTGCGAAATGCACGGTATCAAGGGCACGATGGCTAACTGCCAGCTCGAAATGAAGAGAGCCGTTGACGCAGGTTACTGGCAGATGTTCCGCTTCAACCCGCTTCTTAAAGCGGAGGGCAAGAACCCGCTCACCATCGACTGCAAGCCGGCAACTGCCGACTACAAGTCCTTCATCACGAGCGAAACACGTTACAGCAGACTCCAACAGCAGTTCCCCGAAAGAGCGGCTGAGCTCTTCGAAAAGGCTGCCGAGGCTGCAAAGGCGAGATTCGACCGCCTTGAAAAGATGAAAACGCTTTACGCCCCCGACGAAAACAAGTAATAACATAAAAAACGGCGCGGCTGTCCTTCGGGACAGTCGCGCTAAATATAAACAGGAGATTATATGAAAGTTTGCACTTTTAACCTGCGAATGGAAACCACTCATGACGGCGAAAACAACTTTATATACCGCAAACCGCGGATTTTCGAGACGATAAAAGTCGAAATGCCCGATCTTATCGGATTTCAGGAGGTGCTTGAAGGTGCCAGACTGTGGCTTCCCGAAGTTCTCACCGATTACACCGTTATCGGGTGCGGAAGGTGCGAAAATTACAGCGGCGAGGGACTTATGCTCGCTTTCAGAAAGGACAAATTCGATCTTCTTTCGTTTGATACGGAGTGGCTCTCCTATCTGCCGCACACGACAAACACCACCTACGGCGGCGATCAGAGCATTTGTCCGAGAATAATGCAAAAAGCCGTTCTTATTCCGAAGGACAGCGGAATACCGTTTGTTTTCTGCAACGTACATCTTGATCACGAGGGCGAAAACGCCCGTATGCTCGGCGCGATGCAGCTTATGCAGAGTGCACTCAAAAACGATCTGCACTTCATAATAACGGGGGACTTCAATGCCGAGCCGACAGACGCGGCGATAAGCGTAATCCGAAATTGTAATTGCAGAGCAGTAAAGGATCTGACCGAAAACATCAAAACGACGTTCCACGACTTCGGCAGGCTCAAAGAGAACTGCAAGATCGACTACATCTTCACGGACTATGAAACTTCCGAACTTAATTCGTACACCGTAGAAGACTTGCACCCAAGCGGTCTCTACATTTCCGACCACTATCCCGTAATTGCCGAATTTCAGGCATAAAAATAAACCGAGGGGCTGTAAATTCCTTTACAGCCCCGATTTTTTATTTACAGGTGACTCTTGTCACAGTTTCGCCGATGAACATATCAGAGGAAACGTCACGCACGGCTTCGCTTTCGCCGTACTTTATCCTTATTCTGTACCCTGCCTTATCGCTCGGCACAGGCGCATAGAACCTCAGGCAGAAATCGCGTGTCGTCTCGGCAAATTCGGCAACAATCTCATATCTGTCGGCGTCGCCCGTTTCCGAATATATGATTTTTTCAATGCAGACCGTGCTTCCGATATACCTCGGCACAACACAGACGGACATTTTCTCGCCGCTCCGCACCGAATAGGACGCCGTAACGTCATACGCCCCCGCAAGTGCCGCGGGTGAAATGTATCCTATAACGCTTTCGCCGTTTTCCCCGTCAAGGTTGAAATCGTAAAATTTTATAAATTCCCTGTCCGCCGAAATACTGACTTTAAGGAAATCCGCAATTGACTTATACGAAAAATCATAGTATTTCGTACCCGAAGAGTACGGAAAAATCACATATGTATTGCATATGAACGTCAGTTTATCGACTCCGAAGAAGAAGTTTCCGTCGGCGACAAGCGTCGGTATAACGTCAGCGTAATCCGCGGAGACAAACTCAAAATCCTCATCGTTCTCAACCGCGCTCTTTATCTTTTCTGAAATGTAGTCCGTAAACGCCGCCTTATCATTCACAATATCTGAAAGGGTCATAACCTTTCCGCTTTCGAGGGAAATGACAACGCCTTTTATCTCGCTTGTCGAATGTGCTCCGCCGCCGTAAAACGTCTCGTTATACATAAAGCTGATAAATTTGTCGTCGATCATCTTTGTCGAATACTCGGCATAATAGAAAAACGTGTCCCAGTAGTCGCTGCTCACGTCTTCAAGCAGGGACTTGGAGTCCGAAACAAGCGACTCTACATTTGCGGAATACTTCTTTTTTTCGCCGTCAAAGTAGTCCGAAATCGCCCGCTCGGCTTCTTTATTTTCTTCGATCTCCACCAAAGGCAGGATAAGGTGCCCTGTAAAAAGCTGGATCTTACCCGTATCGTCGTATCTTTCGTCCTCGAAAATTTCGTATCTGACAGTCACGTCACCGCTCTGCGTTTTTACGATGTCTCCGCCGTCCGTTTTACCGGGCGAACATGACGATAATATCGGCAGTGTCATCGCAGTGACGAGCAAAATCGCAAGACAGACCGCTGCTGTTTTTTTCATTTTCTACCTCTCATTATTGATAGTTTCGTCGTCATACGAATGTAGTATAATACATTTCGCGCGCGTTGTCAAGTGAAAAGGCGGAAGAAAACCGAAAAGAATGTCGTCACATATCGAGGAATTTCTTAATATCCCGCGTTACCTCGTCGCGGCAGGTGTCGTTCAGTATTTCATGACGGCAGTTTTTGTAGAGCTTTATCATAACGTGCGCGCCGTTTGCTTTCAGATTTCTGTAAACCGCGCTTACGCCGCGTCCGTAATCGCCGACAGGGTCGTCCGCACCCGAAACGAGCAGAACGGGATAGCCGCGTCTGCCTGTTTTCTCGAAAAACCTCTCGCTGTTCGCCACTCTGTTTAACTTCACAAGGTCGCCCATCGCGCTGACGGTGAATTTGAAATTGCAGAACGGGTCTGCGGCATATTTTTCAAGAACATCCTTGTCCTTTGTGAGCCATCTGTTCTTGTCGTCAACGTCAAAATGACTGCCGTATGCCGAAAAGGCGAGCTTATCGACAGCCTCGGATACGTATCTGCCGCCCTTTATCTTCTTGACGGCTTTTATGAACGCAAGTCCCGCGCCCGATACGAGATTCGGTCCGCCCGTACCCATAATTATGAGCTTATCGGGCTTTATGCAATACACGCTCGCCACGCGGACGATGAATGAACCCATACTGTGTCCCATAAGATAATATGGGAGTTTTCCGTATACTTTTTCATATTCGCTTCTGACGCTTCCCGCAAATTTCGCAACGTCGGCGGCAAGGTATTTCCAGCCGTCCTTCTCCGCGATAAATCCGAGGTCCTCCTCGTCCGCCGTAAAACCGTGACCGAGGTTATCATAGCCGAGCACGATATATCCGTCCTCGGCGACGCTTCTCATAAACGCGTCATAACGTCCGATATGCTCCGTCATTCCGTGAACGACGTGAAAATATCCCTTCGGTTTTCCCGCGGGAAGATACACTCTGCCGCGAAGTGTGTGGGTGCCGTCCGAGGAGAGAACTTCTTTTTCTTTAACTTCGATCATTTTATAATTACGCTTCCTTTCGCTTTTTTACAGATACAGTATAAACCATTTTTTCTTTTTTTTCAAGTGCACAACGCAAAGTATTGTGCGTAACACGGAAAAATTATAAAAAAATTATGCAAAATCAACGAAAACCGTTGAAAAGAAGAGAAAATGATGGTATAATTAATTAAAAGACAGCACTGCCAAAGCACAACTCAAAAAGAAAGGTGTTCACCGTATGAATAATGAATATGTTATCGAAATGCTGAACATTACGAAGGTGTTCCCCGGCATCATCGCAAACGATGATGTCACTCTTACGCTGAGAAAAGGCGAAATTCACGCTCTGCTCGGCGAAAACGGCGCGGGAAAAAGCACTCTTATGAGCGTTCTTTTCGGTCTCTACACACCCGAAAAAGGGCAGATTCTCAAAGACGGCGTTCCCGTAAAGATAAAAAATCCGAACGACGCAAGCGCGCTCGGCATCGGAATGGTTCACCAGCACTTCAAACTCGTCGAAATATTCACGGTACTCGACAACATCATTCTCGGAGCAGAGCCGAACAAACTCGGTTTTCTGACAAAGAAACAGGCGCGTGAAAAAATCGTCGCACTCTCCGAGAAATACGGTCTTAAAATCGACCCCGACGCAAAGGTAGAGGATATTTCCGTCGGAATGCAGCAGAGAACGGAAATTCTCAAAATGCTCTACCGCGACAACGATATTCTAATATTTGACGAACCGACTGCGGTTCTCACACCGCAGGAAATAGACGAGCTTATGCAGATAATGAAAAATCTCGCCGCAGAGGGCAAATCAATACTCTTTATTACGCACAAGCTCGAAGAAATAATGAAAGTTTCCGACAGATGCACCGTTCTGCGCAAGGGCAAAGCGATAGGCACGGTCGACACAAAGGACACGTCGGTTGCGGAACTCTCGCGCATGATGGTCGGGCGCGACGTAAAGCTGACCGTGGACAAGGACGAGGCAAAGCCGACGGAGGAAATCCTATCGGTAAACGACCTTTCGGTTGCGTCAAAGGTACATAAAACGGATGCCGTAAAACACGTTTCGTTTAATGTTCGCAGAGGCGAGATCGTCTGTATCGCGGGCATCGACGGCAACGGTCAGAGCGAACTCGTTTACGGAATAACGGGACTCGAACCGGTAAAAAGCGGAAGAGTTATATTCGGCGGCAAGAATATTACAAACGCCTCGATAAGATGCCGCTCAACCTCGGGTATGAGCCACATTCCCGAAGACAGGCACAAGCACGGACTTGTTCTTGACTACTCGCTCGAAAACAACTACATTCTCGAACGCTATTTTGAACCGCAGTTCAAAAACCCGCTCGGATTTATGAAGAGAAAGCCGATAAGGCAGTACGCAGACAGACTCTCCGAACTTTACGACGTGCGTTCGGGCGAAGGCGCGACGACGATAGTCCGTTCGATGTCGGGCGGAAACCAGCAGAAAGCTATTATCGCGCGCGAGATGGACAAAGATCCGTCTCTTCTGATAGCTGTTCAGCCGACGCGCGGACTTGACGTAGGTGCGATAGAATTCGTTCACAAGCGCCTCATCGAACGCAGAGATGCAGGGTGCGCGGTTCTCCTTATATCACTTGAACTTGACGAGGTTATGAACCTCTCCGACAGAATACTTGTAATGTGCGGCGGCGAAATCGTCGGCGAACTTGACCCGAAAAAGACTACCGTCGAAGAGCTAGGTCTTTACATGGCGGGCGCAAAGAGAAATATTTGAAGGAGGACGGCGAATTTATGACAAACAGCGAAAAAAGCAAAACTCAAAAGAAAAATATTCCTCCGATAAGAAGATTTTTCGGAAACAAGGGCGTAATGACCTTTATATCCTCCATACTCTGTATTCTTCTCGGCCTTATTGTCGGCTTCATTGTTCTGCTATGCATCAACAAGGAAGGCGCATGGGATGCCATAACAAGTATGGTCAAGAACTTTTTATGCTATTCAAAGCCCGAAAAAAGGCTTCAATATTTCGGTAACACGCTTGTAAACACCGCTCCGCTTATCCTTTGCAGCCTTTCGGTAATCTTTGCGTACAAAACGGGACTTTTCAACATCGGCGCGGCGGGACAGTACGTTGTCGGTATGTGCGCGAGCCTCTACTGTGCGCTCGGGCTTTCGCTCCCGTGGTACGTCTGCATTCTTGCCGCAGTTATCTGCGCGGCAGTCTGGGGTGCGATTTCGGGATTTCTCAAAGCGTTCTGCAACGTGAACGAAGTCATTTCGTGCATTATGCTTAACTGGATAAGCCTGTATCTCGCAAACGACATTCTGAAACCTTACGTCAAAACGGGCGACCTGCATACCAAAGAACTCGGAAAGTTCGCAAGACAGGCGATTCTTCCGTCTCTCGGACTTGAAAAACTCTTCAACAACAACAAATATGTGACCATCGCCATTCCGATAGCGATTATTATGGCGATAATCGTCTGGGTCATACTCGAAAAAACAAGATTCGGCTATGAATTAAAGGCGACGGGCTTCAACCGCAACGCCGCAAAGTACTGCGGTATGCACGAAAAGAGCAACATCATAATCACAATGGCGATTTCGGGCGCGCTTGCGGGTCTCGGTGCTTCGCTCCTCTACCTCACGGGTATCGACAGATGGGTTACAGGCTCGTCCTCCGTCCCCGGAATGGGCTTTGACGGCATTGCGGCGGCATTTCTCGGCGGTCTTAACCCGATAGGCACGATATTCTCCTCGTTCTTCATAAAGAACCTGTCACTCGGCGGCTCACAGGTCGACCTTTCGGTTTACAGCTCACAGACGGCAGACCTTATATCCTCGATAATAATTTACCTCTGCGCTTTCGTTCTCTTCTTCAAGCAGTTTATGCTGAGGAAAATAAACGGCACAGACAAAGATAAAAAAGAAAGCAAAGCTACCGTCAAAACCGAAAACGCAAAGGAGGACAAGTAAATATGGCACTGCTTATTCAATACACGCTTCTTTATGCATCTGTTCTTATGCTTGTGGCTCTCGGCGGAATGATGAGCGAACGCAGCGGCGTTATAAACCTCGGTCTTGAAGGAATTATGGTAATGGGCGCGCTCGGCGGAGCGCTCACTATGAGCTATATGCCCGCCTCCGTAACGGGATTTTCCGTATTTCTGCTCGCCCTCCTCGCCTCCGTTGTGTGCGGAATGATCTACTCTCTGTTCCTTGCTGTCGCCGCGATAAATTTCAGGGCGGATCAGACCATTGTCGGAACCGCTATGAATATGCTTGCGACGGCACTTGCAACCGTTATTGTAAAGGCTATCAACACCTCGCAAGACAAGAGTAACGTCTCGTCTATCGTCCGTTACATCGATCAGAAGAAAAATCTTATCCTTAATATAGGCAACTTTGAGTTCGGATATTTCATTATCATTGCCGTTCTCGTTCTCATCTGCGCCTACATAATGCTCTACCGCACAAAGATAGGCCTGCACCTCATGTCCTGCGGCGAACACCCACAGGCGGCGGACTCGGTCGGCATTAACGTATATAAAATGCGCTACCTCGGCGTGCTTATTTCGGGTGCGTTCGGCGGTATCGGCGGTATCGCCTACATAACGGCGGGCGTCAGCGAATGGAAATTCGAAAACGGCGTTGCGGGCTTCGGATTCCTTGCACTTGCCGTTATGATCTTCGGTCAGTGGAAGCCGTTCAAGATAGCGGCGGCTGCACTGCTTTTTGGTCTTTTCCGTTCCCTCTCGAACGTCTATACGGGATTTGATTTCCTCACGTCCCTCGGCCTCGGAAGCACGTTCTACAATATGCTTCCCTACCTCATCTCGCTCATAGTTCTCGCGTTCGCGTCCAAGAGATCGCGCGCACCGAAGGCGGAAGGTATTCCTTACGAAAAGGGGCAAAGGTAAAGTAAAAAGACTGATGAAAACACTTATTATCGGAATTGCGGGCGGAACGGGCAGCGGAAAAACCACGCTTGCCGAAAAGCTCGCCCGCATATTCGGAAACGATGTTGCGATCATAAAGCACGACAGCTATTATAAGTGCCAGGACGGTCTTTCGCTTGCCGACAGGGCAAAGCAGAACTACGACCATCCGAACTCCTTTGATACAGAGCTTATGGTAGAACACATCAAAAAGCTCAAAGCGGGAGAAAGCATTTTCTGCCCCGTTTACGACTACTCGCTCCATAACCGTTCGGACAAAACGGAGCTTATCGAACCGAAGCGCGTCATAATAACAGAAGGAATTATGATACTCGAATCGCCGGAGCTTCGTTCGCTTATGGATATAAGAATATTCGTCGATACGGACGCCGACGTGCGCATAATAAGGCGAATAATGCGTGACGTTAAAGAGCGCGGAAGAACGCTCGACTCCGTTGTCGGACAGTATCTGACGACGGTAAAGCCCATGCACGAGCAGTTTGTCGAACCGTCGAAAAAATATGCGGACGTGATAGTCCCCGAAGGCGGAAACAATGCAGTCGCGCTCGAAATGCTCGCAACAAGAATAAAGGAAGAACTCAGAAATATGTAAACACAGAGCCGACATCATACGCTGTCGGCTCTGTGTTTACATAAATTTTTTTATCATTTCGTTCCGCGAAAGCGGCGAAAGATCGGCGGGACAAATATCAAGCATCGTTATCGCGCCTGTCTCGCCGCGTTTTTTCATACGAAAGACCGCACGCGCACAGGCGACAAGCACAGACGCCGTAAATTCGGGGTTTGACGACAGATCAAGTCTGTATTCTGCCGTCTGCATATGATCCGAATTTTTTCCAGTTTTCCCGGTTCCGATAACTCTGCCGCCGTGCGGAAGAGCCGAATGTTCCGCCTTCATTTTTTCCTCGGATATGAATGAAACCGACGTTTCGTACGGCATAAAATAGTTCGGCATTTCTTTTATTTCGCGGTCGATGCGAAGAATATCCGCTCCGTCCTCCGCCACAACATAGACCTCGCGGCGGTGCATCTCGCGCGCGTCAAATTCGCGCGTATCTCCGCTCTCGACGCGCAGAACCGTCTGTTCGATCGGAACGGTGTATTCGCGCGCGTCTTTTACGCCGTCTATCTGCCGAACAGCGTCGGAATGTCCCTGGCTCACGCCTTTTCCCCAGAACGTATAGGTTTTGCCGTGCGGAAGAAACGACGAAAAAGCAAGCCTCGCGACAGAGAAAAGCCCCGGGTCCCACCCCGCCGAAACGAGCGCGAGGTTTCCGCTTTTTCTTGCCGCCTCATCTGTTCTTGCAAGATGCCCCGAAATATCCGCGTGCGTGTCAAAACTGTCAACAACATTAAAAACCGACGCCAGCATCGGCGTAAGCGTC
Source organism: uncultured Eubacteriales bacterium (assembly GCA_934385225.1). Taxonomy (GTDB): domain Bacteria; phylum Bacillota; class Clostridia; order Oscillospirales; family CAG-272; genus SIG710. Next base: position 22,141 of record CAKRPQ010000012.1, on the reverse strand, counting down.
GGAAGATCGCCCGCACTCCCTCCGCAGACAAGCATTACGTCGATCTTATCCGCAAAATTTCCCGCTTCCTCCGCCCTGTAAATCCGCGCACCCGTCTCCGTCACAACGGAGCGCGGGTCGCGTCTCGTGAAAATGCCGACAAGCTCCGCGTCATCCGAGTCTCTTATCGCTATCTCCGCTCCTCTGCCGAGATTTCCGTATCCGTATATTCCGATTTTCATTCAGATCACCTCTTTTTTATGAAAATATGCGTGCCGCGGGAAATATATTACTTGATTTTTCTGACGGAATATATTATAATATACCGAAAAGAGAAGAGGTGAGCAGATGTATGGAGTACCCTAAGCAGGTGAAAACAGTATCGGAAATTCTCGCGGCGGCGGGATTTGACGCGTATATCGTCGGCGGTTCGCTGCGCAACATTATGATGGGGAAAGAACCTCACGACTGGGATATGACAACGTCTGCGCTCCCGGGCGAAACGGTGCGTATTTTTGAGTCGCACGGCTTTCACGTCATAAAAACGGGATTAAAGCACGGCACGGTAACTGTCATTGCGGACAGGCTGCCGATAGAAATAACGACCTTCCGCATTGACGGAAGCTACACCGACGCGCGCCACCCCGACAGCGTTTCCTTTACGCGAAGCCTCGCGGAAGACCTTTCAAGACGCGATTTTACCGTAAACGCAATGGCAATGTCCGTCGTCGGAACGAACGGAGGCAGGATAATTGACCTTTTCGGCGGGCGGGAGGATCTTGAAAACGGGCTTCTGCGGTGCGTCGGAGATCCGGAAAAGCGTTTCCGCGAGGACGCACTCCGCATTTTGCGCGCATTTAGATTTGTCTCCGAACACGGCTTTGATATTGAAGAAAAAACATTTGAGGCGATAAAAAAAGAGCGCGGCGGTCTTGAAAAAATTTCACGCGAGCGGATATTTTCCGAGCTTTCGCGTATTCTCGTCGGCAATTTTGCCGAAAAAGCGCTTTCCCTGCTCTCGGAATGTGAGGTTGTAAAGTATATCACGCTTTCCGACTGCGAAATTTCCCCGACGCTCGCCGCGTCGCTCCCAAAGCATCTCGAAGTACGGCTCGCGGCCTTTCTGTCATCGCTCGACTGCGCTGCGGACGTGCTGTCGTCACTCAAAGTCAGCAATGCGACGCGTTCGGCGGTGCTGCGCCTGCTTTCGGTTCGCACGCGTGAAATGTGCGGCGATGAAAAGGACGTGCGAAAATTCATATGCGACTTCGGAGAACTTTCGGACGACGCACTTTGCCTTGCGGGAGCGCTCGGAAAGGCCGGCGACGGATTTGCGGAGCTTGTTTTGAGGGTAAGCAAGGAGGATTTTCCGCGCACAGTATCGGAGCTCGCGCTAAACGGCGGAGATCTTGCGTCGCTCGGCGCACGCGGAAAAGAAATAGGTGTCATTCTTGCGTCTCTCTTTGACAGAGTGCTTGACGACCCGAAATTAAATGACAGGAACACTCTTCTCACGCTTGCGGGAGAAGAACTGCGGAAAACGGAGGATAAATAATGGCGGCAGAAAATATCGAAGCGGTAAAAGCGACGGTCGGCAGAATTATCGGCGTAGACTTCGGCGAGGTAAGAACGGGCGTTGCCGTATCTGACGAGGCACGGCTTCTTGCGTCGGGAATAGGGTTTATTAAGGTTGGCGGACTCCACAAAACGGCTGATAAAATTGCAGAAATTGCGGCAGAATACAAGGCGGCGGCAATAGCGGTGGGTGTTCCCGTCAATATGAACGGAAGCGAGGGCGACAGAGCAAGACGCTGCCGTGATTTTGCGGCGGAGGTTGCCGAAAAAACGGGGCTGCCCGTCTGCACGATAGACGAGCGTATGACGACAATGGCGGCGGCGAGATTTCTGAACGAGACAAACACGCGCGGAAAAAAGCGGAAAAACGTGATAGACTCTCTCTCCGCCGAAATAATTCTTCAAAATTGCCTTGACAGACTGAAAACGACGGTACTTTGACAGTGCCGTCGTTTTCAGCTGGCGAGCTGTTCTTCTGCGGGGCTCTCCTTTTCCGCTTATTCGTCCTTCTCTTTTGCGGCATCTTCATTTTTTATTATTTTCGGTTTCCCACTCCGTATATTTTGGCAGATTGTCAAGCTAGCCTCTGCTCTGTTTACGCTCCATTGCTCTATCTATAAACCGACGTCTGTCATCAAATGACCTGTTAAATGCGCGTTCCTTTTCTCGGTTCTTTTTAACAGCTTTCATCGCTTATTTCCTCCTGCGCGGATAAGTAAAAGGCGAATTTTCGGGAATTTTTTTCTCTTTCATATCGTTTTCACTCCTTTGTACTCTTATTATATCACACTCGATGTACCACTTTTGGTACATGAAAAGCCGCAGACGAAAAAATCTGCGGCTTTTATGAAAAATTTAAAATTTGTTAATATTTATCCGTACTTGTTATCTTCTCACCGGACTGAACGCGCTTTGCGTCGGCAAGAATTTTATCAGCCATCGTGCGGAGAGTGTAAAATTCGCCCGTGCCGTTAAGCTCAACATAGGAACGGCGCTCCGAATATCTGAAAAATCTGTAACGCAGTTCCCTGCCGCCCGACGTATGGATCGTGAGTATCACCTGCGCCTCGCTGTCGTCCATTGCGTGGTATGTCGCAAGCTCGTCTGCGGTGAGATTGCACTGTCCCTCATACGAAGCGTAAAGAAGCGTCTTATAGAACTGTCTGAAATTCGTCACGTCGGGTTTATGTCCCGTTCCGCGTTCGGTAACGGTCAGATTCTCGCCCGTGCCTTTAAGGTCATATGTGACGGAATAATCACCCGCCTCAACGCTTATATCCTTAACGAAATCTATCTTCATCTGGAAGAAAGGCGCCTCTACCCAGTCGAAAAGATCCCATGTGAGGAAGTCAAGCGCTCTGCCGTCCATTTTAACTATCTGCCGGAAAAGACTCGACGCAACATAGTAGCTTCCGTCGTTATTTTTCGGGCTTATAACAACGAAGTTTTCAATATCGTTATACAGGTAGTAGAGCGAATATCCGCCGTTTTCCCCGCCGATATTATATCTTTTAAGCGCGGCATCGTCGACACCGAGGCAGACGACCTCCATATAGCCGTCGCTTTTAGCGGTATAAAGCGAGCGCATTGCGCCCGAAATCGCCTCTGCGGACGGAATAAGATCCTGCGGATAGAGCATCTTATACGTCTGCGTGACAAATTCCGTATCTTTTCTGTCCTTTTCCTCGATGTAATCGAAACTGACCTTCACTTCATCGCCCTGCATAAGCGTGAAATCGTGAACAAGGAAGTAATCGTTCTGCGACATCGGCGTGACTATCATAGGCGAGACAAGCGCTTCGACGGGCGAAAGTATCGTGTCCGCAACCGTAACGTCAAGCACATATACCGTATTCGGTCTGCCGTCATAGACGAAATAATATCCGTTGCCCGTGACTATCTTATCGCCTATCGTGCCGTTATACTTTTCGCCGCTTTTTGTCGTCATTTCAAATGTAGCGGGTTTTACCGTCTTTCCGTTCTCGTCCGTTCTCTCGGCGAGTCCGTACTCGGAGAGGTCGTCGGTTTCCCCGACCTTCGTTATCGCGAGCGGGTAGCCTATGCTCGTCATAAGCGAGGACATTTTTTCTTCCTCAAAAGCAACACCCTCGTATCCCTCGATCTGCGGTGTGTCGTCCGCATCTCTGTAAACGCGGTAGCTGCCGTACTTATTGCGCACCGTTATCGACTGTATCTGTTTGCTTTCGACATATGGGTAAACGAGAATTTTATCCGCCATACCGACGGCTTCACCCGGTGCGGTCTCGACGGGCGGCTCCGTTTCCGTCTCCTCTGTCGTATTCGTCAGAGGTCTGATGACCGCTAAATACGCGACGAGAAGCAGGACAAACAGCACCGCAAAAACCGCTATCAGAACAGTTTGCTTTTTAATCATGAATAGCGTCTCCTTACATTAACTATCACACCGCATACGAACACGGCTGCGGCGGGAATTATCGCCAGAGCAAGCGTGTAGGAGGTCGCGTCCGATGTTGTGAGACTCTCTATCTCCGTTCTGGCGAACGGTTTCTTTGCGAGATTTACATAAATTATTTCTTTCTGCATAATACGGAGCATCGAATAAAGCGACTCGCGGTTTCCGTAAACATTCGATTGAAGAATCTGCTCGGAGGCAAAATCAATCGAACCGCACGCCATAACGTAGGAGTAATCGGTCGTTGTGCTTCCCGAAAGCTGTCTGCCCTCGGTCGTTATCGTGAGAAGCGGTATCTTATTGTAATCGTCCGCCTTTTCGACAGTAACGCCGTTTGCCTCGACAACAGCCTTTCCGCTCGTGACGAAAATGTCGTTTATCTGTCTCGAATAGCCGTTCGACGAATAATAGCCCGTAGAATCGTAAGCGGCGGAATGCTTTATCGGCATTGCGTCGGAGAAAATAATCTTCGGCGCCGTTCCCGCATTCGTGAGGTCGTTATTGACCTGCTTGCCGAGGGAATTGTCGTCCGTCACATAGTCTGAAACGAGTGTGTAGCCGTCAAATGTGAGCGACTGCGACGTGTCCTTTACAACGCAGTTATATGTGTTATTCACCTCGTCGGTGTATCTGTCAAACACAACGCCCCACTCATAGAGGTATTCTTCAAGGTTGGGCAGACGCGGTGTGTTCGGAGAGACGAAAATCATAAAGGAATTTATGCCGTCAAGGAATTTATCTAACTTTTCGATCTCGCTTACTTCGGAAATTCCGTCATAGGATGTCATAAAATCGTTTGTCGGGTTGTAGCAGATCATAAGTCTGCAATCTTCGGGAATTTCGTCCTTTGAGAGGTCAAGAACGACAGGCTCGTAGCCCGCGTCGTAGATAAGGCTCATAAGCTCGTTATCGGCATAAGCCTCTCCGTGATTTGAGAGAAGCGCGCACACGGGCGTTTCCGCTCTCGTGACGGCAAGTATCGTTGCGGCAAAGCGCGACTCGGCGTTATACGCCCAAGGCTCTGTCGTCGTGGAATTTGCGAATGTATAGAACGAATTGAGCGACAGTTTTCTGAACTCCGTGCCGCTTTCGATAATGACGTCGGTGGTTTTTATCTCCGTTGTCGCCGTCGTCAGGTACTTATTGACCGCGGAGCGGTTCTTTATAACGTCAACCGTCTCGACGTGGATATTCGGGAGCTTTTCTTCAAGTTGAAGCGCGGTATTATAGACAAGGCGCGTCGTGTCTTTATCTTCAAGCGTGTCGGGGTCGGAGCAGAAGAGAATTTTCACGTCCGCGTCAACGTCCGAAAGGAGCTTGACGCAATCGTCCGAGAGCGTGTAAAGCGTTTCGCTCGTCATATCTATGTACCAGAGGTATTTCGTCGAAAGTGCCGAAAAAACGACGTTTACAACTATAAGAACGGCGATAAAGAGTGCCGTAAATGCCACGGAAACAGCGCCGTAGCGTAATTTTCTGCCCTTTGCAAAATTATTCATTTGTTTTTCCTCCTATTCTGTTCGATTAACCCCATCGGCGTTTTTCGTAAACGCGGATCGTGAGGAAAACAAACACAGACGCAAGTGACAGATAGTAGAGCAGAGAAGCAAAATCGAATCTTCCGTATCCGAACGGCGAAAATCTGCTGAGAACGCTTATCCAGTCGATGACAAAACGCACCGCGTAGTTCGGAATGAAGTTATTTACATAACCGAGAATGATCATTGCGAGTAGCACCGCGATGGTGATAACGGCGGACGCGAGCTGGTTCTCGGTGAGCGTCGAAACGAACATACCGACGGCGATAAACACAGCACCGATAAGCAGTATTCCGATGAGAGAGCCTATTATCTGCGCGCCCGAAGGACCGATATATATTGCTCCCGACACAGCCTCTTTTCTTTCCTGCGCCGCAACGGCGAGAAGCGGAATAAAGTTAATGCAGGAGAGTGCGACGGACGACGCGAAAACGGTAAACGCGGCAAGATATTTGCCGAATACCATTCCCGTTATCGAAACGGGCGCGGTGAGAAGCATCTGCTCGGTACGGAGCTTCTTCTCCTCGGAGAAAAGCTTCATCGTAAGAAGCGGGAGCAGCACGACAAACGAAAACACCATCATGGTAAAGTATCTCGACGTGTCGTAGGACTTGCTTATAAGCGTAGTATAGCAGAAAATAAGTGCCGTTAGCGCAAGGAAAATGCCGACATAGACATATCCTATCGCATTTATGAAGTAGGAACGCAGTTCCTTTTTATATATAGCTGACATTTCGGTTTTCCTTTCGATTATTTATCCTTCGACTGCTCTGCGGCGGTATTACGCATTATTTCGGAAGCGATCTTGTTTTCAAGCTCGCCTTTTCCGTGCTTTACGCCGCCCGCCGTTTTGCGTGCCGTCTTCTTCTCGTCGCTCTTATCGACAATGGAAATGAAAATATCTTCAAGGCTCATTCCGAGAGCCTCCATTCCGATAAGAGGCCAGTTTTTCTCCGCGAGAGAATAGAACAGGTTCTTTCTTATATCCACTCCGACGGCACTCTCTATCATATATGTATAAGCGTCGCCGTCTCTCTCGGCAAGCACCTCCGCATACACGATTCCCGGTTTTTCGCGGAGCATGGCAAGAACTTCCCTTTGCGGACCGCAGATCTTCACGTTGAAGCGGCGGCTGCCCTCAAATGCGCGGCTTATATTCTCTGTTTTCTCGTCGGCGACGATCTTTCCCTTGTTGATAATGATAATTCTGTCGCAGACCGCCTGAACCTCTTGCAGGATATGCGTACTGAGTATAACGGTATGGTTGCGTCCGAGGTTACGGATAAGGTTTCTTATTTCGATTATCTGCTTCGGGTCAAGACCTATCGTCGGCTCGTCGAAAATAATGACGGGCGGATTTCCGACAAGTGCCTGTGCAATACCTACTCTCTGCTTATATCCCTTTGAGAGGTTGCGGATAAGGCGCGAACGCATATCGGAGATTTTAACGACCTCGCAAATCTCGTCAAGGTGCTTTTTTCTGTCGTATTTGCAGTCTTTAAGCTCATACGCAAAGTTTAGATACTCGTCAACCGTCATATCAAGGTAAAGCGGCGGCTGTTCGGGAAGATAGCCTATCTTCTTTTTCGCTTCGAGCGGTTTTTCGAGAATATCTATCCCCGCGACGCTTATCGTTCCCGCGCTTGACGAGAGGTAACCCGTGAGCATATTCATCGTCGTACTTTTTCCCGCCCCGTTCGGGCCGAGAAAACCGACGATCTCGCCCTCTTCGACCTCAAAGCTGATATCGTCCACGGCACAGAAGTTGCCGTAGTTTTTTACCAAATGTTCGATTTTTATCATTTATTTTTCCTTTCCGTTTTTGCGGTTTTTGGATCTCAGAAATTTCCGACGGTGAGCTTTATAAGAAGCTCCATATCGTCGGGCTGTATCTTCGCCTCGTGTGCGGCGCGGTTTCGGCGTATCTCGCCGCATTTCTCGCACTTATGAATGATGATGTACCCTTTTTTCGGGTCCGGTTCGACTCTTATCGGGCGCAGAATGCCTCCGCATTCGCACGCGCGGTCACCCGGATTTACGTCAACATGAAGCGAGCAGAGGCAGAACGGGCAGTGGTTCCGCGAGCTGTAACCGAGCGGTTCTACGAGCTTTCCGCAGTTTTTGCATATAAACGAATTATCGTTTTTGCGGAATCTCTTTTCCTCCATACCGTTTCCCTCCTCGCACAGATATACAAAGTATATAATAACACATTCCCGACTTTTTTTCAAGAGCTTACAAGTTTTTTTACATTTACTTCTTATTTTATATCAATTATGACAAAAAGAGGGGTGTTAAAAAACTTCAAATAAGTTTTTTAACACCCCTCTGGCATCGGTCTCGGCGACAAAATGCCGAAATCACGACCGACAGTCAATTTTTAAATGTAAAAATTAAAGACCGAAAAGCCACTTTTTTCGCACTGCAAGAGCTATGCCGCGCGGTCCGAGAAGATCGCTTTTGCCGTCAAATGTCAGTCCCGCGGACCTGCCGAGTTTTTCAAGATTTCCGCGCACAAGCTTCGGAAATTCGGAGGTCTGTTTTTTCGGGTCGTAATTTACAATGACCCTGTTCGGGTCGATTATGGCAAAAACGGCAAACAGTGCCGAGCAAAATTCGGCCGCAAGAATTTCCGTTCTGTTCTCCTCCGCGATAACGACGCCGAGCTTGCGCCCGCTGTAACACGGGATCGACGCAAAGTCGGGCGTCGGGAGCACTTCACCGTCCGTTGAAACGCACCCCCCGACAGAGCCGCGCAGATAAAAGAACACATTCTGCCCGCGTAAAAGGAGCGGATCGGACGATATCTGCGAGATCGCCGCGGCGCGAATGTTGTCTTCGACAACGCTCGGCACAATGCCTATCGTTCTTTCGATAACAGCCTTTATTTTTACGCCCGCGAGCTCTCCCGTGCCGACTATGTCCTCCGCCTCGTTGTATTTTCCCGAAATGCAAACGCCCATACCGACAAAATGATCGATTTTCCTGCCCTTTATCAGCGCCTCGCCAGCGCTGCGGAGAAAGACTATCAGATTTTCCTCGGGCAAAAAGGAATCGCAAACGGTATAATCGTACCCACACATTTTTTCAAGGCGCAGATTGAACACCTCGGCGTGATACTTTGCGCCGTCCGAAACATCGCAGATGAAAATGAAAAAATCGTCTGAAAAATCAAGCATTCCCGCGCGTCTGCCCGCATTTCCCGTCGCGGGCTTTACCTGTACGGCAACGCCACTTTCCATAAGCACGTCGGCAACCTTTCCGACGGTCATAAGACTGAGACCGACTTTTTTCGAAATATCGGCGCGGTTTATTCCCTTACCCTTTTCAGACGACGCTATCGCGTCGAAAATGAGGCGCATATTTTCATTTTTTATACCGCTCTGACTTATCTTGTCCACTTTTCGTTTTCACCTCGGATCGTATCGCTTATGTCTTGTATATATTATAAGTTTTTTGCCCTCCAAAGTCAAGAAGAAAAAAGTCGAATGGGAAATTATCGAAAAAAATGCCTTTTTCCTAAAAAAATTCGGCAAAACCCTTGACAAACACGGCGCGGGAATGGTATAATAATACGCCGCTTAATTTGAGGGCTTTTTTAAGTGCGTCATGCCGCCTTCATTAGCGAGACATAAAAGAAAGAGAGGTGCTTTTCGTGTTTGCAGTTATTGAAACCGGCGGAAAGCAGTACAAAGTTAACGAGGGTGACATCATCTTCATCGAGAAGCTCGACGTTAACGAAGGCGAAACTGTTACTTTTGACAAAGTAAAGGCATTATCTACCGGAGACGGCTTCAAGGTAGGTGCTCCTACTGTTGACGGAGCAAAGGTCGAGGCAAATGTCGTTAAAAACGGCAAGGGCAAGAAGATCTACATCTTGAAGTACAAGTCCAAGAAGAACGAGAAGAAGAAGATCGGTCACAGACAGCCCTATACGAAGGTTCAGATTACCAAAATCGTAGGCTGATTCTTATGACAAAAATCGTTTTTTACAGAAGCGGCGGAGTTTTTTACGGTTTTGAGGAACAGGGTCACACAGGTTACGATGAAGCGGGACAAGACGTCCTCTGCGCCGCGCTCTCCTCTATGACGATGCTCATAATCAACGCCGTCGAAGTCGCATATGCGTGCGATATCGAATACGATATCGACGAAAAGACAACGGATATAAGGGTTCGCTGCCGTTCGGCTCTCCCTCAGTTTGAGGACGACGAGCGTAAGCGTTACGCGGTTTCGGGACTTTTTCTCGCATATTACTATCAGTTAAACGATCTCGTCGAAGATTACTATGACAATCTTGACGTAAGTGTCAAGGATATCGACTATGTGTAAAAGCGACACATTTTCGGTTCGGATTTCTATTAAAATCTCGGTTCTCAAATCTCGTGTGCGGATACGCTTTCCGCAGAGGAAAATAATTACGGAGGTATGAATAATGTTGAAACTCAGTTTACAGTTCTTTGCTCATAAAAAGGGTGTTGGTTCTACAAAGAACGGTCGTGACAGCGAAGCTAAAAGACTCGGTGTCAAGAAGGCTGACGGTCAGACTGTTACTGCCGGCAACATCATCATCAGACAGAGAGGAACCGCCGTTCATCCCGGCAACAATGTCGGCATCGGCAAGGACGATACTCTCTTCGCTCTGATCGACGGCAAGGTAAAGTTCGAGCAGAAGACAAAAACAAAGAAGCAGGTCAGCGTTTACGCAGAATAATCTGCGTTTGATCTCGATCTCATAAACAGTCGGGTGCTTCTCGCCCCGACTGTTTTTGTTTTGCGCATAAAAAAGCATTTTCGGGACATAATTGTTGAAAATCCAAGTCACGGAGGAACAATAAAAATGAAAAAAACACCCGAACTTCTTTGCTATATTTACAAAAATGTCAAAATGGGATCGGATTCGATAATAACGCTTATGCCGAAAGTCGACGACGCCGCTTTTCGTACGGCACTCACCGATCAGCTTAGCGGCTATGAAAAATTTGCCTCGGAAGCCGAGAAGCAGCTCACGCCTTACGGGATAAAGCCGAAAGAAGAGCCGATGATGAAAAAAATGAGTGCAAAAGTCGGCATTGCAATGAACACCATGGCGGACGCTTCAACGTCGCACCTCGCCGAAATGCTTATCCAGGGATCGACGATGGGCATAACGGATATGACAAAGCGCGTCCGCGAATTTGAGGGCGACGGTTGCCCCGAACAGGCACTTAAAGTCGGCAGGGACCTTATCTCTTTTGAGCAGAAAAACATCGAAAAAATGAAAAAATTCCTTTAACTTCACCGAATATGCCGCGGAATTTTCGGATTCCGCGGTTTCCTTTTTATTTTTGTGGTATAATATAGTAAAATAAGTATGGGAGTAAGTCGATGAAATACAAAAGTCTGCTCGAAACAACGGAAAACACGCGCGATCTCGGCGGTCATCGGATTTTGTGCGGCGGGCACACGAGAAAAAACGTCATTCTTCGAAGCGATATTCAAAAATATCCGAGCAAAAGAGACCTCGAATACCTGAAAAAAATTAAAATTACGACAGTGATTGATATGCGGTCGGAGGAAAACGTTTCAAAGTCTCCGAGCGGCTTTGCAGGCATAGACGGGTTCAGGTACTTCAATTTTCCGATAAGCGAAGGAAGCGGAATACCCGAATCGCGTGCAGCAGTTCCGCACAGTTATTTGAAAATCACGGAAGCACCGTCAATGCCGAATATTTTCAGGTGCATTGCAAATGCCGAAAACGGTGTTATGATAAACTGCACGGCGGGCAAAGACCGCACGGGCGTTGTTACGGCGATTCTGCTTCTACACGCGGGAGTCCGCAAAAGCGATATAATCTCGGATTATGTTCTGACTAAACACTATGCGCGCGGAAGAATAGAAGCCGTTCGCACAAATCTGCCCGAAGTCGATATCGGGATCGTTATTCCGTGCAGGGAGTACATAGAAAAATTTTTCGAACTTTTCACACGCAAATACGGTAATACCGACAGTTATTTCGGGCTTATCGGACTTGACAAAAGCGAATCGGAAGCGCTGCGCAGAAAGCTGCGCGGATACTAAATAAAACGTGGTGTCCAAAAACTCCAAGTGAGTTTTTGGACACCACGTCGACATCGGTCTCGGCGGCGAAATGCAGCCGTTTTGCCGCGATATAAACTTTATAACAACCGGACATCGGCAAAAACGCCCAAGATCGCATCAAAAATGCCGTAATCCCAACCGATATTTTTTAGGACAGTCCCAAAACATTTGGTTTTGGGGCTGTCCTTATATTTATTTTAGAAAAATTTTAATACATTCCGCGTCTCAAAGGCAAAAGCGTTCAGACGGCGGATTTTTTTATTTCCTTTCCGTCAAGTACCGCCGACGTCAGAACATCGCCTTCATAGTGGAGGTCAAGTCGGAAATACGGCACATTCTTCTCCATAAGGTCAAGAAAAATGAAATCACCCTCCCACATCGGGATATTGCGAAGCTCTTTTTTATCAAGCCATTCAAGTTCGCCCTCGTCGCAATCGGAAAATTCGCCCTCAAAATCGGTCGCGTGGTAAAGGTGCATCATTTCGAGCGGGTACGGCGGACAATCAAAAAGTATCTCGCCGCATTTGCGCATTTTCGTAAGCGTAAGTCCCGTTTCTTCAAGCGTCTCGCGAAGAATACACTCATCAAATGTTTCTCCGTCCTCCACATGACCGCCGATACCGATCCATTTATCGCGGTTTGCGTCATTTTCCTTTTTCACGCGGTGAAGCATAAGGTATTTTCCGTCTTTTTCAATGTAACAAAGGGTCGTATGTTTCATTCTGACCTCTCTCTGATTTTTGAGACCGCTTCTCTGATTTCACTCATTGAAAAACCGTATCTGACAAGAAAAGCGACCATTTTCTGCTTTTCGGGGACTTCGGTCGGAACAGACCCGTACTTCTTTTCGATCAGATCTGCACAAACCTCGGGAAAATCAACCTCCGACATCTCGTCCGCGGCAACGGAAAGTGCCTCGCTGCCGTAACCTTTCTGTTTAAGGTAGGCAAGTATCCGCCTCATTCCCCAGCCCTTATTTATGCAATGCTCTGTCGCACGGCGAATATCGTCATTTTCCGAAATATAGCCTTTCTCGCACAGCATACGAACAGCCTCGTCCGCCGCAGACTCCGAAAAGCCTCTGCGGCGGAGCTTTTGTTTAAGCGTTCGCGCGGTGTTCATACCGAAAGAAAGAATATTCGCCGCCCTTGAATAGGCATCGCACACCTCGGACGCCTCTTCAAGTTCTTCATACTGATACTGCGTTATTTCGCCCTTTTGAGGACGCAGTTTCGTATACTGCTCGGCAAGCAGTCTGAACATTTTTGTGTCCGATTCGGGACCGCTTTTTATTTCCGTTTCAACGTCGAGAAAGCTCCCCGACAAAACACTGATTATTCTTTTTATTGTTATAGTCATATAATTAAGGTACGCTGTATGTGTCTCGTGCGCGGCATAATCCGCGCGGGGTGTAAAAATTACTCGTCAAGTTTGAGAGAGCTGAAATCTATATCGTCATCGCCCGACTCCGAATCGTTTTCAATATCGGCATCATCGTCAAGATCAAAATTGTTATTTTCCATAAGTTCGGCTGTCTTATCGCTCATACTGCGGATTTTTTCTTCTATTTCTGCCATAACGGCGGGGTTCGCTTCAAGATATTTTCTGACGTTTTCCTTGCCCTGCCCTATGCGTTCCGTGCCGTACGAGAACCACGAGCCGCTCTTCTTGATAATGTCGAGAGCAACGCCGAAGTCAATAATTTCACCCGTTTTTGAAATTCCCTTTCCGTAGAGAATATCAAATTCCGCGACCTTGAACGGCGGCGCAACCTTGTTTTTTACGATTCTGCACTTAACATGATTTCCGTAAATTTCGGTTCCGGATTTAAGCTGTTCCGCTCTTCTGACGTCGATTCGAACCGACGCATAAAATTTCAGTGCTCGTCCGCCCGTAGTCGTTTCGGGGTTTCCGTAAGCGTTTCCGACCTTTTCACGGAGCTGGTTGATAAATATAACGACGCAGTTACTCTTCGAAATGACCGACGAGAGTTTTCTCATCGCCTGTGACATAAGACGAGCCTGAACGCCGACCGTCGTCATCCCCATATCGCCCTCGATCTCCTGTCTCGGAACAAGTGCCGCAACAGAGTCGATGACAACAACGTCGATAGCGCCCGAGCGAACGAGCGTTTCGGTAATATCAAGCGCGTCCTCTCCGCAGTCGGGTTGTGAAACAAGAAGATTGTCAATATCGACACCGAGTGCCTTTGCGTAAACGGGGTCAAGAGCGTGTTCCGCGTCAATGAAAGCCGCCTCGCCGCCCATTTTCTGCACTTCGGCGACTATATGAAGCGCAACGGTAGTTTTACCCGAAGATTCGGGACCGAAAATTTCTATAATACGTCCTCTCGGAACGCCGCCGATGCCGAGTGCCATATCAAGCGAAAGCGAGCCTGTCGAAACCGCCTGCACCTCCATATGCGCGTTCTCGCCGAGCTTCATTATAGTTCCCTCTCCGAAATTCTTTTTAAGCTGAGCAAGCGCTGTGCCGAGGGCTTTTGCGCGTTCCTCCTTGTTGCCGATGTCGATTTTATTTATTACCTTTTTGGGCTGATTCTGTTTCATTTTTCTCTCCCGTAAAGCGAATTTTTCATCATGTCAATATTTTACCACCGTTTTCGCCTTTTGTCAATAGTTTTTCGAAAAAATATTTCCGATAAAAGAAAAATATTTTCATATCTATTTTTTGTGTACTTTTTATTTTCCGTTTTTGGAATGTCAGACCGTCTCGTTTTATATATCAACTTTTGGTTGATTTTATAAAATGTTCCTATTGTGTTTTTCACTATATTTTACATATATTTTTCGTATATTTTTAACAAAAACGCAGATTCAATCGTATTTCTATTGACAAAACAGTCAAACAATAGTAGAATATTCCTATCACTTTATTTTTTTACAGACAATTCAGCCGCAAGCGGCTTCTCGGAGGTTTATATGAACAGAGTTTACAATTTTTCCGCGGGTCCTTCAATGCTCCCTCTTCCCGTACTTGAAAAGGCCGCCGCAGAGCTCGTATGCTACGGCGACAGCGGTATGTCCGTTATGGAAATGAGTCACCGCTCGGCGGACTACGAACCGATAATAGCGGACGCGGAGGTACTTCTCCGCCGCCTTATGAACATTCCCGATAACTACAAAGTTCTGTTTCTGCAAGGCGGCGCATCGACGCAGTTTGCCGCAGTCCCGATGAACCTTATCAAGAGAACGGGCAAGGCGGACTATGTAGTCACGGGTCAGTTTTCGGGCAAAGCGTTCAAAGAAGCGCAGAAGCTCGGCTACGACGTAAAGTGCGCCGCAACGACGAAAGACGATAATTTCGACCACATTCCGCTTCTCACAAAGGATATGTTCCGTCCCGACGCCGCATATGTACACATCTGCTTTAACAACACCATCTACGGCACAAAGTACGGCTATATTCCCGATACGGGCGATATTCCGCTCGTTGCGGATATGTCCTCCTGCATCATCTCCGAACCCGTTGACGTAAGCAAATTCGGTGTTATCTATGCGGGCGCGCAGAAAAACATGGCTCCCGCGGGAATGACGCTCGTTATTGTCCGCGACGACCTCCTCGATTACGCGGAAGAAAAAATGCCGACCATGCTCGAATGGAAAACGATGGCTGAAAACGGCTCTATGTACAACACTCCTCCCTGCTACACCATTTATATGGCGAAGCTCGTTTATGAGTGGATACTCGATCTCGGCGGTCTTGACGTAATGAAGGAAATGAACGTAAAGAAAGCAAAATACCTTTACGACTACCTCGATTCGCAGGACTACTACATAGCTCCCGTAAAGAAGGACAGCCGTTCGATGATGAACGTCACATTTGTAACGGGCGATGCCGATCTCGACAAGAAATTCGCGTCCGAAGCGGCGAAAAACGGGCTTAAAAACCTCAAAGGACACAGAAGCGTCGGAGGCATGAGAGCCTCCATTTACAACGCAATGCCGTATGACGGCGTGGTCAAGCTCGTCGAATTTATGAAAGAGTTCGCGAAAAACAATCCGAAAGGCTGATCAGATATGAAAAACATACTTCTACTCAATAAAATCGCAAAAGTCGGCACGGACGCGCTCGACAAAAAAGAATACAACATCGGAACCGATATAGAAAATCCCGACGCGATAATGGTTCGCTCGGCGGCAATGCACGATATGACCTTCGGCGACAACCTCCGTGCGGTCGCACGCTGCGGCGCGGGTGTAAACAACATTCCCGTGGAAAGCCTTTCGGACAAAGGCGTTGTCGTTTTCAACACACCGGGTGCGAACGCAAACGGCGTAAAAGAGCTGACGATCGCGGCAATTCTTCTCGCGGCACGAAACATTGTCGGCGGAATAGAATGGGCAGGGTCGCTCAAAGGAACGGAAGGCGTTGCAAAAGCCGTCGAAGCAGGCAAAAGCGCGTTTGCGGGCGGCGAGATAGCCGGCAAAACGCTCGGCGTAATAGGTCTCGGTGCAATCGGCGGAATGGTTGCGAACGCTGCCGCCGCGCTCGGCATGCACGTTATCGGTTGTGACCCATACCTGACCGTTGAAGCCGCGTGGAATATGTCACACCTTGTCAAAAAAGCGCAGACCTTTGACGAAGTGTTTGCGGAAGCGGACTACATAACTCTCCACGTCCCCGCGACGGCGGAAACAAAGAATATGATAAACGAAAAAACGCTCTCGATAATGAAGGACGGCGTTAAAATTATAAACCTTGCGCGCGCAGACCTTGTAAACGCCGCGGACCTCAAAAAAGCGATTGCGGACGGAAAGGTTTCGGCGTATATTACAGACTTCCCGACAGAAGAAACGGTCGGCGAAAAGGGCATTGTGACAATACCGCACCTCGGCGCGTCGACTGCCGAATCCGAGGACAACTGCGCGGTCATGGCGGCGCACGAGCTTGACGATTTCCTCAGATACGGAAACATCAAAAACAGCGTTAACTTCCCGAACGTTTCAATGGCGCACACGGCGGGCGCAACGAGAGTATGCCTCTTCCATAGGAATATCCCCTCGCTCATCACGCAGATTTCGGGAGTTCTTTCGGAGCAGGGCATAAACATCGAAAACCTTATAAACCGCTCGAAAGGCAACAACGCATACACTCTTGTCGAAACGGAAGCGAAAATAGGAGACGAAATAAAAAAGAAGCTCGAATCCATCGACGGTATGGTAAGAGTTACGGTTATCTGAAAGCGAAAATCGGGACTGCTGTTGCAGCCCCGATTTTCATTATTTTTTTCTTTTCAGTTTATACGCGTATGTTCCGAACAGGAATTTCGGCAGTTTCATCATTCGTCCGATGCGTTTCGGTTCTTTTATAAGGCGATAAAACCATTCAAGTCCTGCCTTTCTGAAAAACGCGGGTGCGCGGTTCACTGTCCCCGAATAGACGTCAAGACTTCCGCCGAGAGCAAGAAAAACCTTTACGTTTCGGAAACTTTCCTTATTTTCGTATATCCACTTTTCCTGCGCGGGCACACCGAGGCAGACGAAAAGTATATCCGCGCCGCTCTCGTCGGCTCGCTTTACGGCCTCGTCACTCTCCGCGCCTTCTTTTTTGAAGTATCCGTCGGCAAATCCGACTACGTTCAGACCTTTATATTTTTCGGTCATCTTTTCGGCTGCCTTTTCGGCAATGCCGGGCTTTCCGCCGAGAAAATAGACCTTATATCCGTCTTTTGCGGCAAGAGCGAGCACTCTTTCACCGAGTTCAACGCCCGGCACGCGCTCTTTAAGCGGTGTTCCGAGAATTTTCGCCGCCTTTATGACCCCAATTCCGTCGGGAATTATCAGCGACGCCGAGCCGAAAATTTTATAGTATTCGTTCTGCTCTATGCAGAGTTGCAGTATCTCCGAATTCGGTGTGAAGACGGTCAGCGGTTCACCTTTACCGTCCGACGCCAGCCTCTCTTCGACTGCCTTCGCCGCCTCGTCCATCGTCACATTGTCAAAATCAAGTCCTCTTACGTTTATCTTTTCGTTTTTCATCAGAAACCTCATAAAATGTCTTTGTTTGATTATACCACCGTTTTCGTTTTTTTACAAGTCCTTATCCTTAATTTGCATAGCAAAATCGAATATTATTCGTTTTGCGGGCTATTGACCCGTCAAAAAAAGGAGGCTATAATTATATACGCAAAAAACGGAGGCGGAAATGAAAGAGACAGAAAATCAAAATCCGAAAGCGGTTTCAAGATCCGCGCAGGCAAAGTTTATAACAGTCGATACTCTTGAATATTTTATAGCTTTAATGTCGGAAAACGCATTTCTTGCGTATCTGATGAAAAACATCGGTATCCCCGACAGGCTCGGCGGCATAATCACATCATTTGTTTCGCTCGCCTGCACCGCACAGATATTGAGTATGATATTCGTGCGCCCCGGAATGCATCTTAAAGGCTTCACGGTCACACTGATGACGTTCAATCAATTACTTTTCGCACTAATATACATGATTCCGTCGGTCAAAATGCCAAGCGTCGTTAAAATCGCCGTATTCAGTGCCTCCGTACTGCTTGCAAACATTCTGGTAAAAATGATTTACCCGACAAAATTCGTCTGGGAGACGTACTACGCGGAAGAGTCTAAAATCAGCATCTACAACGCAACAAAGGAAACCGTTTCTCTTATATCGGGCATGGTATTTTCGCTTTGCGTGAGCACTCTCGCGGACAGGCTCGGCGCGCGTGGGGAAATCGGCAAGGGATTTTCGATATGTGCCGCGGTGATATTCGGTATTGCCGTTACGAATACGGCTCTTCTCTTAACCGTAAAAGAACCATCGGCACAAAAAGCACCTCAAAGCGCAGGTTCAAGCCTCTCCGCAGCATTAAGGGCAACGCTTGGAGACAGAATTTTCAGAAAAATAATCGTCACGGTTTCGCTCTACAACGCTTCCCGATATTTTTCGTCGTCCTTTTTCGGCGTCTATCAGACGGGTGCGCTCGGATTTTCGCTTACATATTCACAGATATGCGCCGTTCTCGGTATGCTTTTCCGGGCATTTTGCGCCCGTCCTGTCGGCAAAGTTGCAGCAAGAAAGGGGCAGGCAAAATGCTTCTGCTTCTTTATGGTCATATACGCATTTTCATTTGTTATTATGACGTTTGCAACGCCCGCAAACGGAAAAATAATGTTCCCCGTCTACAATATTCTTTATAACATTTCTCTTGCGGGAATAATAATTCCTCTTCTCGCCTTTGAGTACATATCCGCCGAATACAGAACCGCAGCTGTTTCGATAACGCACGCAATCGGAGGAGTGGTCGGATTTCTCGCCGCAACGGTCGGCGGTGCCGTTCTCGAAGCCGTCCAAAAAAACGGGAATAAAATTCTCGGTATAACTGTTTACCCCCAACAGTTTCTTTCGGCAATAAGCTTTGTCGGTACAGTTCTGACCCTGATTTATTTTATTAAATTTGTTATTCTCCCCAAAAGAAAAAAGGAGCCGTAAAACGGCTCCGATTTTTTAATACGGGTGATCCTGGCACATAAGGAAGAGTATCGCATTGCCCGACTGCTCGGCCTTTACCGTGTCCGCCTCGGTGCAGATATTCCATCTCGGATTGCAGTTATCGAGAAGCATCTGCATAAATGCTGCCGAATCGGCACCCTCATCGAGTATGAAAATGTATGCCATGAAAGGAATCGTTCCTATCATCGGCGAAAAGCGAGCCGCCTCTGTGTAGCCGGTGATTTCGGCGTTTCCGAAGCCCATAAAGTAGGAATCGTCGCCCATTACATCGACGACATAACCCTCGGTTTCACCGTCCTTGACCATCTCGTTTGCGATCTCCTCGGCTGTCATACCGTCCTTCGCTTTTTCGAAGAACGCGTTTACCACAGAGTCGCTGAGAAGCTCCTCGGAATCGGTTCCGGCATCTGTTTCCGTAGACGCATCGGTATCGGGAGCAATCACATCTGTGCCTGTGCCGCTTTCGATATCATTTATAGCGTCATCTGTGCCTTTTCCGTCGTCCTTCTTTGCTCCGCACGAGACAAGCGAAATAACAAGAATCGCGAAAATTATTGCAAGTAACGTTTTTTTCATTTTTACACCTCATTTCTTTTTCGTTACATGAATCGGGCAAGGTCATATCTGCCCGTATTGTAAGACGAAAAGAAAATTTTTTTGTTCCGTAAAACCGACTTCCTTTTTTAGGGTTACTTTTACGATATTCCCGTGGTTTTGAGCAATTCTTCGTACTCGCAGGCGGGCATAGGTCTGCCGAAATAGTATCCCTGCATTTCATTGCAGCCGAATCCGAGAAGCATATCCGCCTGTTCCTTTGTTTCGACGCCCTCCGCAATTACGGCAAGGTCAAGTGCCTTTGCCATATTTATAACGGACGATATTATTATTTTGCCGCGCCCGCTGCCGTCATTCCCCGACAGGAATTTCATATCGAGTTTCAGCTTGTCGATATCAAGGTCTTTAAGAGAATTGAGCGAGGAATATCCCGACCCGAAATCGTCCATTTCAACCTTGAATCCCGCCTCTCTGAGTCCTTTAAGGACTGCAATCAACGTTTCGGAGTCCTCCATATATGCACTTTCGGTAATCTCTATATGTATCGCGGACGTAGGTATACCGTATTTTTCCGCCGTCGTGCGGAGCGTATCGCAAATTCCTTTGCTGTACACATCGTTTCTTGACAGGTTCAACGAAACGGGAATATATCCTATGCCATCTATTCCGTCGTTCCATTTGCGCATATATTGGCAGACCTTTTCAAAAACGTATCTGTCAACGGCTTCTATATAATCGCTTTTTTCGAGAAGCGGAATAAATATCGCGGGAGACAACATTCCTTTTTCGGGGTGAATCCAGCGCACAAGTGCCTCCGCACCTATGATGCGACCGTTTTCGTAGTCGGTCTGCGGCTGGAAGTAGACTTCAAACTGTTCTTTGCGAACGGCATTTTCAATATCCGAAAGCAACTCCTGCTGTTCTCTTTCGATCGTCATCATACCCTTTTCGTAGTACGCGATCTTTTTTGAAAAGCTGCCTTTTATGGATTGAAGCGCAAGCAAAGCCTTGTAACTCATGATATATGAATCGCAGTCGCTCTCGCAGAGGTCGTAAACACCCATATGGAGCTTTATCGGGATATCGAGATCATACCCGTCAAAGCATTCCCTGAAATTGTTGTAGCACTGCTCCGCAGTCAGAAAATCGTCGGCAAGAAATCGCACAAAATGGTCGGCGTTAAGGTGCGCCGCAAAGCTGTCGGCGGAATTATACTTTTTCATACAATTTGCGGAATCCGCTAAAAGCTTATTGCCTATTTTATACCCGTAAACGCCGTTGATATCGCGAAAACGGTCAAAATTATAGCGCTGAACGCGGAATTTTCTGCCCGGATTTTCCTTTATCCACTTCGTAACGTGATTATGAAATCCCGACGAATTATAAAGTCCCGTCATCGAGTCGATCTCGCCAG
Source organism: uncultured Eubacteriales bacterium (assembly GCA_934385225.1). Taxonomy (GTDB): domain Bacteria; phylum Bacillota; class Clostridia; order Oscillospirales; family CAG-272; genus SIG710. The sequence continues at coordinate 1,080 of CAKRPQ010000012.1, read as the reverse complement.
ACATAATATCCGTAAGATCCTCACAGACGAGTATGATCGTGTCCTTTGACTCGTCAAGATATTCAAACGTAATCTTCTTACAAAGGGTATTTTCGCCGCCTCGTCCGGACGTGAAAAATTCCACGTTGCAGAAGCCTTTTTCGTTAAGCGCTTTTAACACCGCGGAGAGGCTCAGGCTCTCTTCTATCCTTGCTCTGTCGATCTCACACACATTATCGCAGACGGTTTTTAGCATCCGATCCTCATACGGAAGTCCGATATATTTTTTGTCACCCTTATTTTTCGTTTTTATTCTGTCGGAGCCTTTGCAGACGAGTCCGCTTTTGACATCAATAAGAACGACCTCGTCGAAATATTCCTCAAAAAACCGTTTGATAAGTTTGTTTTCCGTCATTTTATCGAGAACTGAACCGGGAAGTCGTGTCATAGCCTGCGTCTCCTTTTCGGCGTTATTTTTTCACTGTCACGCGTTTCTTTTTTTCTGCTTTCTCCCTGTACATTTCGGCATCTGCGCGCGCGATAAGCGTCGCCGCATCGCAGTCGCCGCCGCACTCCGAATAACCGATGCTTATATCTATAAACCGCGCATCACCCGCAGGAATGTAGTTTCCGATTATTCGCTTTCTCAGCTTGTCCGCAAGAAGCGATGCGTCGTCGTTTTCGCCTATTATCTGCAACATAACAAGCTCGTCCCCGCCGTAACGCGCACAATAACCGCCGTTCTCCATGCAAAATCTACGCATTTCGGTGGCAAGGTGTTTCAGAACTCTGTCGCCCTCGTCATGACCGAATGTATCGTTTATCTGCTTAAATCCGTCAATGTCGATAAAGAAAAAGCAGAGCTTTTCACCGTCTTTAAGTGTCTTTATCTCGCCCGAAAGGCGCGATATGACCTCCCTGCGGTTCGGTATTCCCGTAAGCGGATCAAGGGAAACGAGCCTTGTAAGAGAATCTATATAAACGTAAATAATCGAAAGCGAGATTGCCGCCGTTACAATCGGGTAATCGTAAGTTGACAGTTGAAGCCCGCCGCATATCATTATCACAACAGCGCAGATATAAAGCGTCAGTATCCTGCTC
>CAKRPQ010000011.1 GCA_934385225.1 uncultured Eubacteriales bacterium | reverse complement strand
AAATTTATTCTCTCCTCTGTGCTCGGATCTATATCAACATCAAAGCTGTATGAACGCGTGATATTTCCGCATTTGACCGTACCCGAATAATTATACGCCTTAATGTTTTTCAGATCGGAATACTGCCATTCCGTCTCGGTCGACGACATATTTCCGCTCGACTTCTTTGTTTTAAGATATGACAAATTCGGGAATACATCATATTTTGCAATCAGCGAATTTCCGTCTTTATCTTTTGGGTATGCAGAAACGTAACCGCCCTTTTCGGTTTTGACTTCAATATCCGCAACGGGTCTTATCTCGATTTCCCCGTAAGTTTCACCGGGATCAATAAAATGCCACGAACGCGTTATTCCGTAACCCGAAGGAATTCCCTCAGTTTTAATGTTATAATCACAATATTCAGTAGTTGGCTTTTCGAATTCAAAATACCCGTTTTTATCGGTTTTAAGCGTTGTGTAATGAATAGTATTATATTCTTTCATTTCGCTTTCCTTATCTTCATGACTAAGTATCATGCTTTCGATAACCACTTCTATCCCCGACACATCAATATCGTCTTCCGAAAAAATGCGTCCGCGGAAGGTTTCGCGTTCCGTTTCGCCGCTCTCGGCGTAGGCAAAGAGCGCAAATGAGAGAAGCATCGCAAAAAATGCAAGCGTAGTTGTGAGTGTTCTTCTAAAATTGTGTTTCATACGGTGTTCCTTTCTTTTTAGTCCTGATTTCCCGTCCCGATTTCGGCTCCGTGTGTGGGACAGATTCGCATGAAAGGCTCTCGCCTATACATTACGCGTTCCCTGTGCACGGGAGAACGCATAATGCAAAGCCTCCTATATTCAGACGCGCTCACTGCCGCGAAAGAACTTACGAATTTAAATATGCCGCCGAAATACGGCATTTTATTGTCACATTTTTCTCTCTATGTATAATAATAACATATATTCTCCAAAATTGCAATAGTAATTTTGTATTTTTTTAAAATAGCGATAAAAAAGCAAAGGGCAATGAATACACATCGTCCTTTGCTTTTATTTATTTCTATTATACCTTATTTAGCACTTACGGCATCGGTTCTGTATATGAATTTGACGCTTCCGCTCATTTCATCGGCTATTCCCGAATAGTTATTATACGCTTTTGCGGCATTTACGGCATCTTTAAGTCCCGAAACTATCCCACCGAGATTGCCGTCAAGAGCGTCGATTATCTTACCTACTCCCTCGGTATCAAACTGACCTATTCCGTCCGAAAGCTCTTTTGCACCGTCACGGAGCTTGCCTACGCCGTCAACAAGCGCGGGAACGTTTTCTTTAACGGTTCCGATACCGCCCGAAAGCTCATTTGCACCGTCCGACAGTTTCTTTGCACCCGCCGAAAGTTCGTCTGCGCCTTTCTTTGCGCTGTCAACGCCCGCGGTATATGTTTTAAGTCCCGCGTAGAACGTTTTATAACTGTCAAGCTGTATTTTGAGCGATTCGAGCGATTTAACGCCCGCCGACGCACTTTCGACCGCGTTCTCAATCTGCGACATCACCTCGTCCGACTTCATTTTCTGCTCGATAATGTTCTCGACCTGATTTGAAGTCTCGGATTCTATCATCGCTTTGACGGTCGCGCTCTGCATCTGTGTATCCGTGCCTGCTTTGACGAGTGCTTTCGCCTCCTCGGTCTGCATATAGGCATCGACGCCTGCGTCTATCTTCGCTTTCGTCTCTGCGGGGAGCTTACCCGATTCGTAAATTTCCTTCGTCAGTCCGTTTGCGGCAAGCGTCTTCGCAAGAACCTGCTCACGGACAGCCGCGACGACTTTTGTTTCGACGCCCGCTCTTACCTTTGCCTCAACGGCGTTTCTTATCGTGTCGCGCTGTGCGTTTACTGCCGCCGTGACTGTTTCAAGCGCGGTATCCTCGGCGAGTTTTTCTATATCCGACGTATTAAGGGATTTAACGACGCCCGCGATTACCGTCGCGTAGTTATCTTTTGTGAGTTTCTCCGCGCTTATGCCCGCCGACGCGATCTGATCGTTTGCGGTTTTTAGAAGCGCATCGAATACCTGGTCCGCGCCCGCGTTCAGTGCCGCGCTGTTCTTTGAAAGTTCGGCAAGTCCGGCATCAAGTTCCGCACTGCCGCTTGAAAGGTCTTTTGCACCGTCCGAAAGCGTCTTTGCGCCGTCCGAGAGTTTATTCACGCCGTCCGAAAGAACGCCCGATTTATCGTAGAGTGTCGAAAGTCCCGAATAGAGCGCGCCCGAACCCTCTTCAAGGCGATTCATCGCGTCCGAGAGCTTTGCGAGCGATTCGTCGATATCGCCGTCAAGCGAAATGCCGTCAGCGTTAACGCTTGTAAAGATGCTGTTTGTCGCAACGGTAAACGTATTTTCAAGCTCGAAATTCTCCGCGTCCGCCTCAACCTCGAAATATTCGGGTATCGAAATTTTTTCATTAGTCTCGGAGATTCCGAGGCTCTCGCGAAGTCCGGGGAAAGCCGCGCCGACAACGACTGTTCTGTCGCCGTCGTCAAGAGCCTTTGCTCCCGTTACGGTCACGTTTTTGAACACATCGCCGTCAAGAATAAGTCCCGTAACGGCGGCGAAAGGAACTTTTACATTCTTGCCGTCAAGTTCTGCCGTCTTGGTGCTTTCGTAGTCAAAGCGGATTGTCACCTTGCCGCTCTTGCCTGCGATTTCATCCGCCGTGACTGTCTTGCCGTCAAGCGTATATGTGACCTTTATCTTCACGGGCGGTTCTTCCGAGGAATTTCCGCGGTAGTAAATGTCGCCGCCGTTTGCGTTCCACGCAAGCGTATCGCCGCCTGCGGTATATGTCTCGTCGCCTTTTACATTTTCTATATTTTGAAGGGTCGAACGGTCGGAAAGCTCCGTTTTACCGTCATAATTTTTCAGGTGATCGCTTACAATGACGTTCTTCACCTCGCCCGACGCTTTTGTCAGAACATAAACGGTCTCGTCCTTTACTACTCCCGTCTGTTCTTCGGCGACGATAATCTGTTTCGTCTCGTCCTTTTTATCCTCGCTTTTCTTATCTCCGCCGACTGCGGCATACGCGACCGCGGCACTGCCGCCGACGGCAACAGTCACGCAAAGAAGCGCGGAAACAATACTCTTAATTCCCTTTTTCATAACTTATTTACTCTCCTTTTCGGTCTTTATGTGGGTCATTCCGAGCGTCGTTTTACAGATGACCCTGTCAAACAGCATATACATGGCGGGCAGCAGAAGAATTACGCAAAGCATACTTACAATCGCGCCTCTTGCCATAAGCATACACATCGAACTGATTATATCTATATCCGAATAAACGGCTACACCGAATGTCGCGGCGAAAAGTCCCATACCCGACACTATTATCGACGGTATCGACTGTGAAAGTGCCGTGACGGCGGAAGCTCTCTTGCCGTTTTCCGCAAGCCTCTCGGCTTTATATCTCGTTGTCATAAGGATTGCGTAGTCGACCGTTGCGCCGAGCTGTATCGTACTTATGCAGATAGGTGCGATGAACGGCAGAGACTGTCCGAGATAATGCGGAAGTCCAAGGTTAATGAATATCGCAAGCTCGATAACGGCGATAAGTATAATAGGAAGCGAAATGCTCTTTTCGACAAGAAGTATGATAACGAATATCGCCACGATAGACACCGCGTTGACGACCTTGAAGTCGTGTCCCGTCGTTTCTATCATATCCTTCATGCACGGCGCTTCGCCTATAAGCATTCCGCCGTCGTCGTATTTTTTGAGTATCGCGTTAAGTTCGTCTATCTGGTCGTTCACGGCGTCAGAGGCAACCTTGTACTCAGAATTTATGAGAAGGAGCTCCCATTTATCGCTTTCAAGAATGCTTCTTATGCTTTCGGGTATGATCTCCTCGGGAACGGCAGAACCGAGAACGCTTTCAAGTCCGAGAACGTACTTGACGCCGTCGACCTCCTCCATTTCTCCTATCATTTTCCTTACGGATTTTGACGGCAGAGACGCATCGACAAGCACCATATGGGTAGATGCAATGTCAAATTCGTCCGACAGCTTGGAATTTGCGATAACGTATTCCATATCCTCCGGCAGGCATTGTCCCATATCGTAGTAAACCTCGTTATTTGTCTCTCTGTAACCGTAATAAGCGGGCGGAACGAGAAGCACGAACACAAGGAGGAACACGGGGAAAACTTTAAGCGTTTTCTTTGAAAACTTCTCCATATTCGGGATAAGAGACTTATGCTTTGTCGCACGCAGAGGCTTATCAAGAATAAGTATAAGCGCGGGCAGGACGGTAACGCAGCCGATAACGCCGAGCAGAACACCCTTTGCCATAACAATGCCGAGGTCACGTCCGAGTGTGAATGTCATAAAGCAGAGTGCCGCAAAGCCCGCTATTGTCGTGAGCGAACTGCCGAGAACGCTCGCAAACGTCTCGTGTATCGCCTCTGCCATAGCCTCTTTATTATCGGAGGTTGTTTCCAGTTTCTCGTTATAGCTGTGCCAGAGGAATATCGAATAGTCCATTGTCACCGCAAGTTGGAGGACAGCCGAAAGTGCTTTCGTAATATACGAAATCTCTCCGAAGAAGTAGTTTGTGCCGAGGTTCAACAGGATCATCATACCGATTGACGCAAGGAACACAAACGGGACAAGCCAGCCGTCAAGGAATACGAGCATGGCAAAGCACGCGAGTATAACGGCAATGGCAACGTATATAGGCTCTTCCTTTTCGCAGAGGTCTTTAAGGTCTGTTACAAGCGCCGACATTCCCGAAACGAAGCACTGCTTGCCCGCAATGCCGCGTATCTCCCTTATCGCGTCCATCGTGACGTCCGCGCTCGTTGCGCTGTCAAAGAATATCGCAAACATTGTGGAATCGCCTTTATTGAACTCATTATAGAGTTTTTCGGGAATTATCTCCATCGGTATCGAAACGTCGGCAAGCGACGAATACCAGAGAACCGTTTCGACGTGCTCGACCCCGCGCAGCTTTGCGCAGAGCCTGTCAACGTCCTTTGCGGGCATACCATCAACGACGACAAGCGAAAACGCGCCTTTGCCGAAGTCATTTAGAAGTTCGTTCTGCCCTATTACCGTGTCCATATCGCTCGGCAGGTAGTCAAGCATATCGTAGTTTATTCTCGTCTTTACCATACCGATAAACGACGGAATGAGAAGAAGCACGGCAAGTATCAGAATCGGTATGCGGTATTTTACAACCGCTCTTGCGAATTTCATAAATAATGTCCTTTCAGAATGTTATTGCACGGAAAAATTATTTTTCGGAAAATTCGCCCTCTATCACGTCGGGTTTCTGATCCTTTATTATCTTCACCGCGCTTATAACGGTGCAGAAGTTCAGAATACCGTCGGTGAGAAGCGTTATGCCGAGGCACACGGTGAGCACCCGCCCGCCGTCGCCGGGACGAAGCATAAGAAGTATTCCGAGCGCGCCCGTGAGGACGGCAAGGGCAAATATGAGCCACCACTGTCTTATGCCGAACCGCTTCGAATCGAGCGCGATCTGAATTTTGAAAAGTCCGTCGCAGAGAACGGAAACGCCGAGCGCAATGCAGATGAACGTCATAAGCCCTTTCGGTCTTACGAGCATAACCACGCCGAGCGCGACGAGAAGAACACCGAGCGAAAGGTCATACTGAAACGCGAGACGATAAAGATCCCGTGAAAAAAAGCCGACTATCTTTATGAGTCCGAACGCGATGAGCAAAACTCCGCAGAGGACACCTATAAGAGATGTCGAAAAATCGGGGACTGCAATAAAAAGCACTCCGAGAACGCAGAGCAAAGCCGAAATGACAATATAACCCGTTTTGGCGATTTTCATAGGTACGGTTGAACGCATACGCAATGAAAACACCTCCCTTCAAATCTTTGTTTTTTCTTTTTACACGCATATTATAGGACAAAAAAACGATTTTGGGAACGGGCAAAATTCTACGTGTGCAAAAAAATCAGACAAAAAGAGTGCATTTGCCTAAAAAAAGGCAATGCACTCCCGTTTCTATTCGTTTTTCATTTTCCTTCTGCCGCCTTGAAGCGTTCGATAATGTCTCCCGAAAGTCCGCGGCAGACGCGGAGGAGCTTATGAATGTCGTCCATTACATTATCGGGCATACCCTCCTCGACCCACTCTATCGACGCGCCGAAAAGACCGTATTTAAGGAATTTGATCACCGTTTTTCTGTCGGATTCGCTTATCTCGTTTTCGTCAAAGGCTGTTTTTATATATGTCGAAACGATGTAGTCGCAGGACTCCATAAGATACTTTTCGTAAATATCGCGATTCACGGAATTGTAAATGTGAAGCACCGCCTTTTTGTTTTCAAGCGTGAATTTGAGCGCCGCCATAAAGCACTCGTCAACCGACGTTATGTTCGGATATTTTGCGATAAGAGCGTCAGACGCCTCCCTTATTATCTGCTCGATAAGAGACGGAATGTCCTGAAAGTGGTAATAAAACGAATTTCTGTTGATTCCGCAGTCCTCGACTATGCTTTTTACGCTTATTTTGGCAAGCGGTTGCTCCGCGAGGAGCTTCATAAACGACTCTTTTATCGCCTTTTCCGTAAAACCCGCCATCGTTCTTCCCCTTTCCGAAATGCAAATATTTCCATTATACTAATTATATCCGAAAAAAATAACGTGAAAATAAACTTTTTACCGCGCCGTGTATTTTTTCACTTCCTCATCAAGGCGTTTCATCGTATCGGCAACCTCATCGTGAAAAGTGCGTGCGGAAATTCTTGTTGCTCCGTGACCGAGAACGATTATCTGTTCAAGATTATCCGATGTCGCAACACGGACGCGATATTTGCTCGCCATTTCAAACGTGACACGCTCGATATATGCGTCCGCAGTCTCCGCCTCCTTTGTATATACGACGTAAAGACCGCCGACTTTCTCAACCGAGCCCTTTCCGCCCGCAACCTTATAGGCGTCAAAGACAAGTATAACGCCGTGTCCGACAAATCCCTGATAATTCGAAAGAAGGTCTGTTAGGAGCTTTCTTGCAAGTCCGAGATTGTCCTCGGCTATTTTTTTGAGTTCGTCCCAGGCGAAAATGATATTGTAGCCGTCAACGAGAAGAAATTCGGGGAGAAGAGTATTTGTTTTAGCTTTTTTCGCCCGTTTTTCGCTCTCGGCGTCATAAACGCGCTTGACCTTTTCGGGCGGGAGCTTTCTCGGCGCTATTTTGCCGTAGGTGCTTTCGAAAATGCGGACAAGCTCGTCGTCCATCACCCTGTTTTCTTCATACGAGAGAGCCTTTTTTGCGCTTCCGCCCATTATTTCGGCTTCAAGCTCGCTCTCGTCCTTAACCTCGCCGTTCTCTTTCACAATATCCGAGAGGTGCATATGCGCGTCCGCCTCGTCCCACTTGACGATAACGCCCGAACCGCCCGAACAGAAAACCGAGTCGGGTGTGTTATAAACGTCCGCTTCGGGGTCGTACCCGATTTTCTCGATAACGGGCGCTGGGTCATGACACTTTCTGTATCCGCCGAAGTCAAGCGAAAGGCGTCCGCGTCCCTTTGTGAATGCGCTCACGGTCTGCATATACCCACGCATCGCGGAAACGGGCGCGTAACCTGTTACGGAAGTCATTTCGTCGTCAATCGGTACGGGAGGCTCAAAGCTGCCGCTCATTCCGCTTATATCCGTCATCACCCTGCCGACGTTCTCCTGCGGGACTTCGAGAGTGAAGCGGTAATACGGTTCAAGCAGAACGTTTTCCGCCTTCATAAGTCCCTGGCGAAGCGCGCGGTAAGTCGCCTGTCTGAAATCACCGCCGACGGTGTGCTTTTTGTTTTCTCTTCCCGCGATAAGTGAGATCTTCATATCCGTTATCGGCGAACCTGTAAGCACGCCTATGTGTTTTTTCTCCGCAAGGTGCGAGAGGATAAGCCTCTGGCATCTGCCGTCAAGCAGATTTTCGCTGCACAGCGTATCGAAAACCAGTCCGCTGCCCGCGGGAAGCGGTTCGAGAAGCAAATGCACCTCGGCGTAGTGCCTGAGCGGTTCAAAATGCCCCGAACCGACGACGGGTGCGGCGATAGTTTCCCTGTAAACGATATTTCCCGCGTCAAAATCAACGTCCGTCGCGAATCTGTCGTGCATAATGCGCCGCAGGACTTCAAGCTGTACCTCGCCCATTATGCTGACGTAGATCTCGCCGTGCCTTTCGTCATATTCGGCGTGAAGCTGAGGGTCCTCCTCTTCGAGCTTTTTTACACGCGCATAGACTTCCGTCATTACGCATTCTTTCGGGACTTTCATACGGTAGCGCAAAACCGGTTCGATAACGGCTTTTTCGCTCTCAAATTCTATTCCGAGACCCTGCCCCGGATATGTGTTTTCAAGACCGAGCAGAGCGCATACCTCGCCCGCCTCGGCTTTCTCTGCCACCGTAAATTTCGCTCCCGAATACATGCGTATGCCGTCGATCTTTTCGGGTTCGGCATCGTCCTGCGCCCTCGTCGCTATCTGCATTTTTGTCCTGACCTCACCGCCCGTTATCTTGACGTGCGTCAGGCGCGCGCCGCCCTCGTCTCTCGTTATTTTGTAGACCTTTGCGCCAAACGACGCAGGGTATTTTTTCTCTGCGGTAAGCTCCGAGAGGGCAAAAAGAAGCCTGTCAATTCCGTCAAGGCGGAGTGCCGAGCCGAAAAAGCACGGAAAAATCTTTCTCTCCGCCGTCATACGGATACATTCGCGCTTTACCGTCTCCTCGTCGGGGTCACCCGACATAAAAATATCGAGAAAATCCTCGTCGCACAAGGCAAGCTCCTCGCAGAATTGTTCGTCATGCGGCGCATCGTAGTCTATAATCGCACCCGACAGCTTGCTTTTTATATTCTCCGTCACAGCCGCACGGTCAAAGGTCGGCATATCGGTTTTATTCACAAAAACGAAAACGGGGATACGGTATCTCGCAAGCAGATTCCAGAGCGTGCGCGTATGAGCCTGCGTGCCGTCCGTGCCACTCACAACAAGTATCGCGTAATCAAGCACGCGAAGCGTTCTCTCGGTCTCACTTGAAAAATCGACGTGTCCCGGTGTGTCAAGCAGAATTATCTCCGTGCCGTTTTCGACGATATTTGCCTGCTTTGAAAATATCGTTATCCCGCGCTCGCGCTCCATAAGGAAGTTGTCAAGGTAGGAGTCGCCCTTATCGACTCTGCCGAGCCTGCGTATCTTTCCCGAAGAATAAAGAAGTGCTTCACTCAGAGTTGTTTTTCCCGCGTCAACGTGCGCGAGAATACCGACAGTCACTCTTTTCATATGTGAAGCACCTCCGTATTATGTTTTGATTTCAGTCGTCTTTTACGATATTTTGCAGCCATGTGCCGCTATGCACAAGTATGCTTCCGATGATGACTTTTATTATGTTCACCGCCGTGCATATTGCAAAAATGGGGTATATCGAAAGAGACGTAAATTTTGTAAGTACAGTCGCGACGCTGACGTTCACGCACCAGACAAACGCGCTGTCGAAAAGGAACGTAATCCACGTTTTACCGCCGGAACGAAGCGTGAAGTATAGGCCGTTTGCGAGCGCGTCAACGGGCATCGCGCACGCGCTGACGACGATGAAGAACGCCGCGAGCGAACGCACCGAGTCCTCGGTATTGTAGATGTGCGGGAAAACGCCCGAAAGGCTCGCCATAACAGCCGCAACGACCGCACTTGTTGCAAAGGTAAAGGCGAGCAGCTTTGACGACGTATCCTTTGCCTCTTTCATCTTCGACGCGCCGAGAAGCGTGCCGAGAATTATCGAAATCGCGTTTCCGAGCGAAATGAACACGATGTTGAAAACGTTCGTTATAGTGGAGCTGATATTATACGCGCCGACAACGTCAAGACCGCGCATCGAATAGCGCTGGGCAAGCACGGTCATACCGAGCGACCAGAGTGCCTCGTTTATAAGAAGCGGAAGTCCCTTTACAGCCATGGAAGCGGCGATATTTTTCGGGATTTTCAGCGTACGGTAAACGCCGACAATAAACGGATTCTTCGCGTGGTTCATATGCGTCCACGCGACGAGAGTTATACATTCGACATATCTCGAAACGACCGTAGCGATAGCCGCACCGACGGCACCGAGCTGCGGGAAGCCGAATTTGCCGAAGATGAGCAGGTAATTGAGAACAAGGTTCACAAAAACGGCTGTAATGCCGCAAACCATAGGCGGTATGGTCTTTTCCGTCTCGCGGAGCGTACTCGAATACATTTGCGTTATCGCGAACGGAACGATTCCTATCATTATTACACGAATATATTCCATCGCATAGCCGAGCGTTTTTTCAAGATCGCCGCCGCTTTCGCTTTCATGAAGAAATGCCGCGGCAAGAGGTCTGCCGAAGAAGCCGAAAACGACGAACGCGAGTGCGGTAAGCACTGCGCCGACGTAAACTTTGAACCTGACGGCGTGACGGATACCCTCCGTATCCTTTTTTCCGTAGAACTGCGATGTAAAAATGCCGACGCCCGAATAACCGCCGAAAAGGCAGAGGTTAAAAACGAAGAAAAGCTGATTTGCGATAGAAACGCCCGACATCTGCTCCGTTCCGATCTGCCCGACCATTATATTGTCAAGCATACTGACGAAGTTTGTGATACCGTTCTGGATCATTATCGGGAGTGCGACGGCAATAACTTTCGCGTAAAAAGCCTTATCGCCGATAAATTTGTTTTTGAATTTTGTTACTGCTGTCATTTTATGTATCATCTCCGAAAAATTCGTTATATATTCCGATTGCGGTCTCTCTTATGTGCGGCGGGATCGGAATTTCCGTCCCGTCCTCCGCTTTTGCGTACCCCGCGTCAAGTTCTTCTTTTGTGACAAGGAAAAATTGTTTGCTTTCGCCGTCCATAGGGTGAAATTCGTCCGTTTTTATCCCTGCGGGCAAAAAAGCGGCGTAAATAAGGTCAATATTCTGCACGGGGTCTTTCACATTTTCGTGGAGCAGGTGAAGCGGTGCGGGAAGCTCGAACGAACAGATTTTTTTCCGCCTCCTCGGGTACGCGAGAGTGACGTCAAGTCCCGATTCCTCGAAAACCTCGCGCAGTGCCGCCTCGTGCGGAAGCTCACGCGGCTCTATATGTCCGCCGAGAGGATAAAGCCGACCCGTTTTTTTATGAATATGAAGCAGTATACGCTTGTTTTCACGGTCGATAAGGTACGTCGTCGCCGTCATCGTGCGGTCATATTGCATTTTTCCCCTCCGCCCATTTCCTTTCGCGAAAATCGTCTATATCATACCATAATTCGGAGAATTTGTCAACATCTGAATTTAATTAAAAACAAGCAGCCCCCCGCAGGCTTCCCTGCGGGGGGCTCGGCGTAAAGCCGTTTGATTTTTACGTTTTTTACGCGTACAAATTATCAGTCAACGATAATGTTGCTCCAACCTGCCATCGACTCGTAATTTTCTGACGAGGATGTATCCCATACGTTACCGTTTATATCCGTATAGGTCATGCCCGCTACGCCCGAATTAGCTACGAAATCGTAAACAGCCTGACTGAACGTTGCCTGACGGAAATTAATCGCGGTGTTGAATGTCTTTGCACCGATCGTGAATGTTTCACCGTCCGCAAGTGCGGGGAGGTAAACGGTTCTGATATTATCTATAACCGTATCAACGCCATTAACTTTTATAGTACCGCCGTAAATCGGCACATTTGCGGAGTTACCGAGAGTAATCTTTCTTACAGCGGAATCTCTGAGGTCGATAACGCCGTCTGCAAACGCATTGTCCCCCGTAACTACGGAGAGAAGGCTTCCGCAGCTTCTGAACGCCTTATCGTTTATAGTCGCAACTGTCGCGGGGATTCTGATATATTTTGCCGCAGAACAAGATGTGAATGTCTCGCTAAGATCCGTTATACCGCTTGTTTTCGAGAGGTCAAATACGCCCTCTGCCTTATTGCTTGTAGCACCGCCGTAGTTTGTCGGGAATATGGACGAGAGATAATTTGCATTTGTAAACGCTCTGCCAAATCCCTTCGTGCCGGGAGCGTATGTGAGCTGTGTTGCGCGTGTAGAGTTGAACGCGTACTGTGATACCGTAACATTTTCGGCGAGAACTATTGCATCTATCTTTTCCCAAAGTTTAGAGTTTTCAATGTACGGGTTCGGAGCTTTTCCGTTATTTACAAACCATGATCTGTTACTCGCACTGCTACCTGTATCAAAACCGCTTCTGCGGATCTGGCTTCCGTAGTCCCAGCTGGAATACGTCGTATTGCCGTTCTTGTAGATTATAACGTACTTGCCGTTTTCGTCCTCAAAAACGGAGAATGTGCTCAGTCCCGATGTTTTACCGCTGTTATCGGCAGCCTGAACATCAAGGAATGTGAACGTATCGCCGAAAGCCGCTCCGTTCATATCGGTCCATTCATCGGTATAGTCTGTTCCCTTTGTGAACGTAACGGCACCCTTGCCTGTGAGAACGCCCCAGTGAATTTCGTTGTTCGGGTCTTCAAGACCTTCCTTGATTCTGCCGAGCGTTACTGCGTAAATGCTCGTTTCAGCCCAGCTTGACGTGGTTTCGCGACCTGTGTTATAGTCTGTATAAACAACGCTGTATTCGCCTGTCTCATTATTCTGCCAGATTTCGTATCCGACATTGTAGAGATTTGTATCGTAGTTATTTGAATATCTGACAACTGCAACGCAGAATTTTATCTTGTCATTGGTAGAGGAATCGAGAGTCTTATTGATAACGCCCGTGCTGTCACCGACAGCCATCTTCATAACCTTTGCGTTTGCGGTTACCCAGTTGCCTTCCGCGTCCTGCGTAAGGTTCGTGCCGTAACTGTTCTTTGCCGCAGAGGAAGCAAGAATAGCACCGTACTCAACAAGAGTATAATCGGGGTTGCTTGCCTTCGCGTTTGTGAGATCAAATGTATATACGGTACGGAGACCGTTATAGTCTGCGTTACGGAGCTGATATCCGTCAAGGATCATACCGCTCTTTACGGTAGCGGCAGGTCCGTGAACGTTTGTATAGCCGAGAGCTTCGACTGCCGCCTTAACTTCCGCACTCTTAACGTCGATTCTGACGCCTTCTGCGAATACGAGAGCACCCGCAGCACCGAGAGCCGCAACGTTTTCGGCGTCTGTGCCTGTAAATTCAACGGAGCTAAGACCCGTTAAGCCTTCAAGCATAGCGCTTGTAAATGCACTGCTCTGACCGATTTTGATTTTCTCTATGCTCGTGCAGTTTGTGAGGTTTGCAGTATGTGGGCCGAAGAGTGTAAGATCAACAACGCCGTCGGTTTCGCCAAGGGTTTTGAGATTTGTATTTCCTTCAAAGCTGTTCTTCCAAAGCTGAATTTGATCGACTCTTGCGGGTAATGCTATTTTTTCAAGGAACGACATGTTTGAGAAAACAAAGTTGCCGTCGGCATAAATCTTCGAACCGTTACCCGTAAATCTCATTTCCTTAACATACATTTTGAGAACGGACCATGCGGTTTTGAGAGTAGGATTATTGCTAAATTCCCACTGACACCAGCCGCTCTTTGTGCTGTTCATTTCGAAGATACCTGTTTCGATATCAAAATTCCAGGTTCCGTTGCAATAATCTCCCGAGAAAGTACCGCTTACAACAGCGTCAGAGGCAAGAGGCCATCTTGTCTTATACTCTTCCCATGTGTAGCACTCATAGCTGAATACATCGGGGAAGTTGGATACGAGCGTTTCGGGAACAGACGTTGCCGTGGGAAGCACATAAATTTTAATAGATGTTGCCTTTGTGCGGTTAAATGTACCCGAAATTGTTCCGTCAGTGTTTTTGCCGCCGCTGATAGACGCACTCGGATTAAAGTAAACGACGTAATCAACGCTTGCACTGAGCGCTGCGTCAAATGTCTGCGAACTGAGCTTCGTTATTCTGCTGAGGTCAAGAACGCCGTCTACAATATTTGCGGGACTTCCGACCGCAATTGAACGAAGGCTCTTTGCGCTTCTGAACGTGTCGTCATTACCGAAAGTCGTTACGCTTTCGGGGAGAACGAGCGTTTCAAGAGCGGTATAATCCGAGAAGAAAAGTCCGGGAATTGTCGTGAGGTTCACGCAATCCTGCATTTCGATATGCTTTACCGATCCGATTATATCCTTCCACGGCTCGTAATGATATACATCCCAAGTCTGACGATTCCATTTAACGAGTTCTTCGTAGTCTGCTATCGTCGTTCCCGTACCCTTGAAGTAAAGAGTAGCGGTGGAAACGTCCCAGTACCAGGAAATGTCTCTGCCCTCGATAGCGGTGTAGGGATCGCATTCTTCAAATGTGATATTATCGTGTGCGTTTGCAAATGTCTCCGCGGCAGAACCGACAGTACCGACAATGGTAAGTGTGCAACCGTCAAAAGCGTCGTCCGCAATCGTCGTAACACTCGCGGGAACGGTAAGTCTCGTAAGAGATGTGCAGTTCTTGAATGCTTTCGTGTTAATCGCCGTTACCCATGTGGGAATTTCGATATCGGAAAGGCTCGTGCAGCCCTCAAACATAGATTCGGGGATAAGTGCACCGCCTTCAAACTTTGTCGTCTGATTCAGAAGCACTTTTGTGATTGCCGAGCAGTTCATAAACGTTTTTTTGAACACGTCCATCGAGCCGATTTTTGTAATATCGACACAATCGGAGGAGGTTGTTCCGCCCAGGTTTACCGTTTTAAGGCTTGCAAGACCGCCGAAGAACGAATCTGCGCCCTGGTAACGTGCGCATACGGAATTGAATGTTTCAACATTGGGGCAGCCGAGAACATTTACGTTGCCCTGCATTTTGCCGATACTGCCTGTAATGTTGATTGTCTTTACGGCTTCGCCGTATACACCGATGAACGTGCTGTAATCGGCATTGTTACGGAGTGTGGAAAATTGCCATGCATAGTTTTTGTCAACACCGTCAATCGTGAGTGTTGCGGTTTCAGTGTTATAATTCCACTTATAACCCTGCTCGCGCTCAACATTTTTCCAGTCTTTTTCCAGAGAGGTGAATTCACCGCCAAGCGGTACTTCTTCCGTCGCCGAAGCCGCAAGAGCGAACATAGCAAACAGAACGCAGATGACAGCCATCACGACGACGATCTTCTTAAAAGATGTTTTCATGAGGGTTCTTCCTTTCGATATAAGTATTTTTTGGGGTGCATATATATCAATGCATATTTATTTTATCATTCTTCCAAAATTATGTCAAGAGTTTTTTGGAAATTTGTTCAGTTTTTTTGTGCTTTTTTGCTTCAAATATAACTATAAATCACAAAAATATAAATAATTTCGGGTAAATACGAATTTTTCGGACGGACAGGGCGAGGAGAAAAAGCCGCTGCATCAATATTTCCGCTCCACTTGACACTTCGGCGTAATTGTGATAGAATATTTTAACAGTATTTTTTATTCGAAATTATTCGGAAAGGATAAAATGGAAAAACTTATTTTGGCAAACGCGCTTTACGCAAAAGGGCACTATGAAGATGCGTTTCGCGCCTACGACGGGCTTGCGGCGGAGGGTGATCTCGACGCCATGTTCAACGTCGGATATATGTATCAGTTCGGGGTCGGCGTTGCTCCCGACTACGAAAAAGCGGCGGATTTCTACGCCGTCGCTCTCTATCTCGAAGGCGGTGACGCCGCATACAATCTCGCCGTCATGCACCTTATGGGGCTCGGCGTCGAAACAAACGCCGCAAAAGCGGTAAAATACATGGAAACAGCCGCGCTTGCGGGCTGTCCCGAGGCGCAGCTATACCTCGCCGTCGCCTGCTCCGCAGGATACGCGGGCAATCCCGTTTACAGCAACATCTGCCGTATTCCGTTCCATCGCGCGGAGTCGAAATACGACTTTATTCCCGTCACGGGCGCGATTGACCTCGAACGCGAAGAAAAACTCGAAGAGGAGCGCCGCCGCGCGATAATACAGAGCGAGATCGACGCGCACCGCTGGCTTACCATGGCTGCCTACACGGAGGACGAACACGACGTCTACGGCGACACGATAACAAACGCAAAATATCTGCTCGGACTATTCCACATAGAGGGCGTCGGGTGCAGAATAAACCGCAAAAAGGGCGAGGCTCTCCTCCGCGAAGCCGCATTCGCGGGCTCGGCGGAGGCAAAACAATACCTGCTTGACGCGGGAAAGAAATAAAGGAGATACAAAATTATGCCTTTCATTCACACTTTAACGACAAAAAAAATTACGGACGACGTAAGAAAAGAACTGAAAACGGAGTACGGCAAGATAATCGCCGAAATCCCCGGCAAAAGTGAAAAATGGCTCATGCTCGCTTTCACGGACGAGACAAAAATGTACTTCCACGGCGACGACTCGGACGACTGCGCCTACATTGAGGTGAACATCTTCGGCGGTGCTTCGGACGACGCTTACGACAGGCTCACAGCACGCATCTGCGCTCTTATTTCGGACAAGCTGAACGTCCCCGCAGACAGGATCTACGTTAAATACGAGGAAGCGGAGCACTGGGGTTGGAACGGCGCGAATTTCTGACGCAGGAGCGTGCGGACGATTTCTTTCGCACGAAAAAGTTACATTATATAAATAAGCTGCTTGTTCTTGACTGTGCGGAATCGACAAACACGCTATGCAAGTCTGACGAAATAAGCGTGGGAACGGCAGTCCTTGCGAGAACGCAGACGGCGGGACACGGCAGGCTCGGCCGCGGTTTTCTGTCGGAGGACGGCGGCATATACATTTCATTCTGTCTCTCGGCGAATATAAAAGCCGATCGTCTCGGCGTTATAACGGGTATGACCGCCGTCGCCGTTCTGCGCGCGGCAAAGCGCATATGCGGTATCGACGCGAGTGTAAAATGGCTCAACGACATTCTGTTTGACGGAAAAAAAATCTGCGGAATACTTGCTGAACCGACATTTTCGGGTGCGGAATATCCCGACAGAATTATCATCGGCATAGGGTTCAACCTAAACCAGCAAAAAGATGCCTTTTGCGGTGATCTTTCGGAAACGGCGGGGTCTGTTTACGCCCTGACGGGAAGAAAAAGCGACATTTCGGACTTCGTTTTTGCGCTTTTAGAGGAGATCGACCGCGCCGTTCTTTCGGCGGAACAGGGTGACATTTCGGAATATTTGTGCGAATACAGAAAAGCCTGTGTGAACATCGGAAAAGAGGTCTACATTCTTCCGTTTGAAAAGGACGGACTCGACCCGAAGGCGACTTTTGAAGAAAACGCAAGCCGCGCGGATTTTCGGACGGAAACCGTCATCGGTATAACCGACGATTTTGAGCTTGCGACAAGCAGGCGCGTCGTCCGAAGCGGCGAGGCGAGCATTAAAGAAAAAGGATTATAACAAAATGAACGAAAATTACAGGCAATGCCTTGAAAATGTACTTAAAAGCGTCTCAAAGCCGGGCAGATACTGCGGCGGCGAATACGGTTCGGTAATAAAGGACAAGGAGAAAGTCAAGGCAAGATGGGCTTTCTGCTTTCCCGACTCATACGAGATCGGAATGTCCAACCTCGGAATACGTATTCTCTACGGCGTTCTGAACCGCGAGGACGACATCTGGTGCGAGCGTGCCTACGCCCCGTGGCCCGATATGGAGGAAATGATGAAAAAATACGACATTCCTCTGACGGCGGCGGAAAGCGGTGATCCCCTCTCGGAATTTGACATCATAGGCTTCACGCTGCAATACGAAATGTGCTACACGAACGTTCTGAATATGCTCCGCCTTTCGGGGCTTCCGTTAAGAAGCGCGGATCGCGGAGACGATATGCCGATCGTTATCGGCGGCGGTCCTTGCAGCTACAACGCGGAACCCATCGCGGACTTTTTCGACTGCTTCTCTATCGGCGAAGGCGAAGATATGCTCGTCGAATTTACAAAACTCTACATAAAAATGAAAGAAGACGGCACATATACAAAAAAAACGTTCCTACACGAAGCGGCAAGAACGATAAGGGGAACTTACGTCCCGTCTCTCTATGACGTCAGTTACAACGACGACGGCACAGTAAAGGCGTACACCCCGATATATGACGACATTCCGACAAGGATAACAAAGCGCATAATGACGGATATGGACAAAGCCTTCTTCCCCGAAAAGGTCGTTATGCCGTACATCGAAACGGTGCAGGACAGAATTATGCTCGAAGTCTACCGCGGCTGCATACGCGGCTGCCGCTTCTGTCAGGCGGGCATCGTTTACCGACCCGTGCGTGAAAAAACGGCAGAGGTTCTCTGCCGCCAGGCAAAATGCCTCTATGAAAGCACGGGCTACGACGAAATTTCGCTCTCCTCCCTTTCGATAAGCGACTACACCGAGATCGAAAAGCTCACGACAATGCTCCTCGAATGGACGGACAAGAAAAAAATCAACCTTTCTCTGCCGTCTCTGCGAGCGGACAGCTTTACAAAAGAGCTTATGGACAAGGTCTCGTCCGTCCGTTCAAGCTCGCTCACGTTTGCGCCCGAAGCGGGAACGCAGAGGCTCCGCGACGTCATAAACAAAAACGTATTTGAAAAGGACATTTTCCGCGCGGTAAATGTCGCCTACGACGCGGGCAAATCGCAGGTCAAGCTGTACTTTATGAACGGTCTGCCGACGGAAACAGACGAGGATCTCGCGGGCATTGCAAAGCTCGCGTCGGACGTTGTGTCCGAATACTACAAAAGTCCTGTAAAGCGCAGCGGCAGATCTCCTCAGGTGACGATAAGCGTCGCCTGCTTTGTGCCGAAACCGTTTACGCCGTTTCAATGGGAGGCGCAGGACACGCTTGAAGAATTTGAAAGAAAAAACAAGTACATCGGCGAGTGCGTAAATGACAGAAAAGTGCGCTACACGCATCACGACCCGCGGACTTCCCGCATTGAGGGCGTACTTGCGCGCGGCGACAGACGTCTCGGCCGCGCTCTTGAAATCGCGTGCGACGAGGGTTTTCACTTCGACGCGTGGGAGGAGTATTTCGACTACGACAGATGGATATCCGTTATCGAAAAGGCGGGACTTGACCCGTCATTCTATGCGAACAGGCGCAGAAGCGAGGACGAGGTTCTCCCGTGGGACATAATCGACTGCGGAGTGACGAAAGAGTTTTTCGCACGCGAGAGGAAACACGCATATGAGGGCGTTACGACGCCGAACTGCCGCGAAAAATGCAGCGCATGCGGCGCAAACAAGCTCGGAGGTGAAAGAAGTTGTTGTCCGAAGAAAAAATAAGCGCGGAAAACCCGAAACCGATACGGATAAGATTCCGCAAAGTCGGTATGCTCAAATACATTTCTCACCTCGACCTACAAAGAACATTCGCGCGCGTTCTGACGCGTTCGAGCATTCCCGTCCGGTACACGCAAGGGTTCAATCCGCACATAAAAATGGTCTTTTCGCTTCCGCTCTCGGTAGGCTCGGAGGGCGAATGCGAATATCTCGACATAAAGATAACGGAACCGATGGCGTTTGATGAGATGAAACGCCGTCTCGACAAAGCGACGACGGAGGAGCTTTCTGTCACGGACATCTACGAGCCGCGCGACGATTTTCACGACATTGCCTATGCGGGATACGACATCGTTCTGCGCACGCCGAACGCCTCGGAGGAGCTTGCGGAGGGTATCCGAAAGCTGTTCTCGGCGTCCCCGATAATGATGACAAAGAAAACGAAGTCGGGCGAAAAAGAAGTCGATATTTTCCCAATGATAAAATCTCTTACCGCCGAATATTCGGACGACAAAATCGGAATACGCGCCGTTCTTTCGGCATCTTCCGACAGCTATCTGAACCCCGAAATGCTCGTCACGGCGATAAGGAATTCGCTCGGAATTATGAGCGACATAATACACGAGACATATACGATAATGCGTACCGACGTTTATCTCTCGGACGGAATAACGGAATTCAGATGAAAAAAGTGCCGAACGCAAATGCGTTCGGCACTTTTTAATATTATCTTTCTTCTCTGTAATAGTTTACGCCGAGACCCTGAGGCGGGTGGTTTTCTTTCTTGTTTCTTATACTCGTAACTGTGAGGACTATTATCGTGACGACGTAGGGGAGCATTTTGAGAAGCTCCTTTTCGCCGAACGTGATTCCCGTTATATAGTTATAAGCGATATAAAGTCCGCCGAAAATGAACGAACCGATAATGCTTATATTCGGTCTCCAAACCGTGAAGATTACGAGTGCGATCGAAAGCCAGCCCATGGCGTCGATGGAATATTCCCAGTTACCGTTAAGGTAGTCCATAATGTAGAACAGACCGCCGAGACCCGCAATTCCGCTTCCGATACAGGTCGCGATATAGCGATATGCGGTGACGTTTATACCGACGGCGTCCGCCGTTGCGGGGTTTTCACCGACGGCGCGCAGGTGAAGTCCTACTCTCGTGCGTGTAAGCACATAAGCGCAGACGAGCGCGATTATAATTCCGAGGTAAACCATAGGTCCGTAGGAGAAAAGCAGTTTTCCGACGGCACCGAGCTTTTCGTAACCGCTAAAAAGCGTCGTGAAATACTTGCTCGCCTTGCTGTAAGAGACTTCGTTAAGTCTTGCGATTATGAAGTTTGTAAGTCCTACGCCGAAGGTCGTGAGTGCAAGACCCGTAACGTTCTGATTTGCGCGGAGAGTGACCGTGAGGAAGCTGTAAAGCAGTCCCATAAGCGCCGAGCCGACAAACGAACACATAATAGGAATAAACACCGCAAGGAACGGGTTTATCTGCTGCCCAGATGCAAGCGAGCCTGTGTACCAGGATTCGCCGACGCACCCGAACACCGCACCGACGCACATAACTCCGGGAATACCGAGGTTCAGATGTCCCGATTTTTCGGTTATTATTTCGCCCGTCGAGCCGTAGAGAAAGGTTATTCCGAGTCTTATTGCGCTGATTATAAATTTAAGCATTACTTATTCTCCTCCTTTTTACGGCCGCAAAATTTTATCTTATAATTTATGAAAAATTCGGAACCGATGATGAAGAAAAGTATCACCGCGGTGATAATATCCGATAGCGAGTCGTCAAGACGGAACTTTGTCGAAACGAAAAGCGAACCCTGTTGGAGGAAAACGATGAGAAGCGTCGTGAGGATCATATAAAGCGGATTGAACTTTGCGAGCCACGATACCATTATAGCGGTAAAGCCTCTGCCGTCCGCGGTATTCGTGTTTATCGTGTGGTCGGTGCCGCCGACAAGGAGAAGTCCCGCAACGCCGCAGAGCGCGCCCGAAAGAGCAAGCGTTCTGATAATGACCTTTTTAACGTTTATGCCGATATATCTCGCCGTATTTTCACTCTGACCGACGACGGAAATCTCATATCCGTGCTTGCTGAACCTGAGGTAAATATACATAAACACGGTGAGTGCGACTACGATGAGAATATTAAGCAGATAGTTATATTTTCCGATAACGGGCAAACCGTATTCGCCCATCGGGCGAAGCACAGCCGAGCCGTCCTTTACCCATGTGTTTATGAAGAACGAAACGAGCTGCATCGCAACGTAGTTCATCATAAGCGTAAAGAGTGTTTCGTTTGTGTTCCACTTTGCTTTGAAAAGCGCGGGAATGAGTGCCCAGATTGCACCCGCGAGAATGCTCGAAACGCACATTGCGGTGACAAGAAGTGCCGTCGGGACTTTGCCGCCGAGGTAGAACATACAAGCCGCCGTTGCAAGGCCGCCGATAAGCACCTGACCCTCTGCGCCTATATTCCAGAAACGCATTTTGAACGCGGGTGTGACCGCAAGCGATATGCAAAGAAGCATTGCGATATTTTGGAAGAGCTTCCATATTCTTCGTGGCGTTCCGAATGCGCCCTCATACATTGCGGTATATATCTTTATCGGATCCTGCTTTGTGAGTGCCACCGTAATTATCGCACAGACGACAAGCGCGCAGAGAACGGCGATAATTCTTATTATCCAGCTCTGCCAGAACGGCATTTCGGAGCGCTTCGCGATATGGAAAAGCGGTTCTCTGACCTTTTCGTGTTTTGCCTGCTTATTCATTTTCGTCCGCCTCCTCTGCCTTTGTATTTTTCGTCATAAGGAGACCGATCTCCTCTTTCTTTGCACTTCTGCCGTCAACGATGCCCGTCACTCTGCCCGATCCGATAACGAGGATTCTGTCGCAAAGCTCGATAAGCACGTCAAGGTCTTCTCCGACGAAGATAACGGCAACGCCGTTTTCCTTCTGCGCCGTGAGAAGATTATAAATCATATAGGAAGAATTTATGTCAAGGCCGCGCACAGGGTAAGCCGCCATAAGCACCGACGGTGCGGACGCTATCTCGCGTCCGACAAGGACTTTCTGAACGTTTCCGCCCGAAAGACGGCGAACGGGAGTATTTGCGCTCGGTGTGACGACTTCAAGGCTCTTTATAATATCCTCCGCAAGGTTTTTCGGCTTCTTGCGGTTAAGGAATACCGATTTCCCCTTTCGATAGCTGCGGAGCATCATATTGTCGATGATATCCATATCGCCGACAAGACCCATTCCGAGTCTGTCCTCGGGAACGAACGAAAGTCTGACGCCGAGGTCGCGTATTTGGAGCGGAGTTTTATCGCGGAGATTGACCTTTTCGCCGTTTTTCGGGTTATCGTAGATAATTTTTCCGCTGTCAAGGCGCCTCAGTCCCGCGATAGCTTCGAGAAGCTCTCTCTGACCGCTTCCCGCAATGCCCGCAATACCGAGAATTTCGCCAGAACGCGCGGTGAACGTCACGTCGTCGAGAACCTTTATTCCGTCATGGTTTGTGAGGTTGATATGCGATACCATAAGGCGGTCGTGCGGGTTCTTCGGCTCGCTTCTTTCGATATTGAGGCTGACCTTCTTGCCGACCATCATTTCCGTAAGCTCGGATTCGTTCGTTTCTGCCGTGTTTACCGTCGCTATATGCTCGCCGCGACGGAGAACGGCTACCTTATCGGTGAGCGAAAGCACTTCGTGGAGCTTATGAGTGATGATGATAACGGCTTTTCCGTCGTCGCGCATACGGCGGAGAACGGCGAACAGCTTTTCGGTCTCCTGAGGCGTAAGAACAGCCGTCGGTTCGTCAAGAATGAGTATATCCGCGCCGCGGTAAAGCACCTTGATTATTTCGACAGTCTGCTTTTCGGAGACGGACATTTCGTATATCTTCTTTTTGGGGTCTATATTGAAGCCGTAACGCTTCGTGATTTCAAGCACGCGCTCGGTCGCCTCGGCTTTTGAGAACTTCTTTCCGTCCTTCACGCCGAGAATGATGTTTTCCGTTGCCGTGAAAACGTCAATGAGCTTGAAATGCTGATGTATCATACCGATTTTATATTTGAAAGCGTCCTTCGGCGAACGGATAACGACTTCCTCGCCGCGGACGAATATCTGACCTTCGTCGGGAAAGTAAATTCCCGCTATCATATTCATAAGGGTTGTCTTTCCGCTTCCGTTTTCGCCGAGAATTGCGAGAATTTCTCCGCTGTAAACGTCAAGATCGACGTTATGGTTTGCAACAACGTTTCCGAAATACTTCGAAACGCCTCTGAGTTCGAGAATTTTTTCCTTATCCACTCCGATACCTCCGTGTTATAATGTTTCGGACGTTCTCCGTTCATTCCCCAAGCGTCAAACATTTCGGCGATTCGGGAACGAGCGGGTCGCTCGTTTTTTTAAGGGGAAAAGGCGGAAGTGTGACCTCCGCCTTTTATTTTCGCTAAGCTATGATCAATACTGCTCGTTGAGAAGATTGATACCGTCGATTCTTACGTTGAAGTAAGGAGCGGAGCGGAAGCTGGACTCGCTGAAATAGCCGTCTACAATAACCTCGGTGTCGGCTTCGAATGCCTCGTCCGTGTTAACGTCTGCCATATAGGAGGTGAGCTCTTCGCCGTTAACGGTGAATGTCTTTGTATCGAACACGTGAAGTGTGCCTGCGACAAGTTCAGCCTTTGCAGCCTCAATAGCCTCGGCAGTGCCCGCAGCGGCAACCTTTGTGTTTATGTCTGTGAGAATTACGGAGCCTGAGCCGATAGTACCGCACCAGTCGGTGTCGATAGCCTTGCCGTCTGCAACGCAGCCGATAATGTACTCATAATAAGGAGCCCAGTTGATAGCGGAAGATACGATGAATGTGTTTTCGCAAGTCTCGATCGTACTGCCGTTGTAGGAAACGTTGGGAACGTTGTTCTCTTCGCAAGCGGAGGGAGCACCCATGGAGTCTGCGTGCTGGCTTATGAGCTTGCAGCCTGCGCCGATGAGAGCAAGAGCAGCCTCTTTCTCGGCAACTGCGTCATACCAGGAACCTGTGAACTGAACGTCCATTGTAACAGTGGGGCAAACGGACTTTGCGCCGAGGTAGAAAGAAGTGTAACCGGACATAACCTCTGCGTATGTATAAGCACCGACGTAGCCGATCTTAGCCTCTTCTGCCGTGAACTTGCCGTCCGCGATCATTTCGTTGAGTTTCATACCTGCCGCAATACCTGCAAGGTATCTGCCTTCATAGATGGAAGCAAATGCGTTGTGGTAGTTGGAGAGACCCTCTGTGTGAGCCTTTGTACCTGTTGCGTGGCAGAACTGAACGTCCTTGAATTCCTTTGCAGCCTTGATTATGAAATCCTCATGACCGAAGCTGTCTGCGAATACAACATTACAGCCCATATCGGCAAGCTCTGCGGCTGCCTCGTAGCACTCGTTGGATTCGGGAATGTTTGTCTTAATGATGACCTGATCGTCGGAAAGACCGAGGTTAGCCTGTGCAGTCTTTGCGGCGTTTATGAAGTTGAGGTCGTAGGTGGACTTTTCGTCGTGGAGACAGATGAAACCGATCTTTACGTTTTTGAGATTGTCGTTTGCGGGGGTAGTGTTTTCGCCTGTGGATTTCGCGGTGTCGTTGCCCTTTGTATCGACGTCCTTATCGCCGTTGCTTCCGCAAGCGGAGAACGCCATAACGCAGCCGATAACCATGATGAGAGCGAGTACGAGAGATAAAACCTTTTTCATTTTCCTTTTTTCCTCCGGAAATTTTTTATTTACAAGGCGAACGCATTTATATGTCGCTTACGCCAAAGTAAAACAAAAAAAGCAGTGCCCCTTTGAAGCAACTGCCGATATTTCCCGACAAAAAACGACTTTGCCGCGCGGCAAAGAGGAGATCGGGTAACATCGATAGTCCGACTTTTTACGGCAGTCGGGTAGAAACTTCAAAACCATATTTTTTGTGATATATCGAGGCTCAAACTATTGAATTTTCGCGTCGGTTATTTTCGACAACAATATTGTACCCTATCCGAGCCGAATTGTCAAGGGGGTATTTACGCCGATTAGCACAAAAATAAAAGTCGATTTTTGGGCAATTTGCACATATTCTTTGTTTTCCCGAAAGAGGCATAAAAATAATCTTCATTATATTATAAACATTCGATTTCGAAATATCGGTCGAGTTTCGGTCGTTTTGCCGAATTTTTTTATTATCTTCAAAAACACAAAAAAGGTATTGACAAATGTTTTTTATGGTGTATAATTAACAGACTAAAACCCCAAACGGGCGAAAGTGAGGATACGGATATGGAAGAAAAGAAACAGGCTCAGCTTCCCGACTACGAGGCACTTTTTGAAAAAGAGGCACAGACGAACCGCGACGGAACAGGCGTAATTACGGGTCTGCTCAAAAAGAACGCGGGAAAAATTTTCCTGTCAACCGTTATGTTCGCGGTGAAAGACGCCGTAACATGGTACATTCCGATAATAACCGCAAATATCATCAACGCGGTTGCATATCCCGAGGACGACCTTATGACGGTGCTTATCAAAAACGCCGTGCTTTTGGTCGCTCTTTTTGCGCTCCACATTCCGGGGCACGTCCTCTACTCAAAATACGTCGATACAATGCTCCGCACTATGTCCGCGGGGCTGAGGCGCACCGTAATTCGCAAACTGCAACACCTTTCTATCTCCTATCACAAGGAAATCGAAACGGGGCGCGTTCAGTCGAAATTCATACGCGATATAGAAGCCGTCGAATTTCTGAACACGCAGATAATCAAAAACATTGCGCCGCACGTTATGATGCTCCTTGTCTACATAGGCATCGTCGCCTACAAAAGCTGGGTAGTCGCGCTGTTTTTCGCCGCTATAATGCCCGCCGAAATACTTATAATGAACTTTTTCAGAAAGCAGCTCCGCGCAAAGAACTCCGTTTTCAGGCGCGAAAACGAGAAAATGTCGGCGCAGGTCACTGAAATGCTCGAAATGATACCCGTGACAAAAGCGCACGGACTTGAAGAGGAGGAAATAAGCAAGCTCGACAGAAGCATACGTCAGCTTCGCATGAAGGCACTTGACGTTGACCATCTGAACGCGTATTTCGCCTCGTCAAACTACATAGTCGGCAGAGTTTTCAGCTGTCTCTGCCTGTTCTTCACCGCCGTGCTTGCAACGCGCGGGGTCATCGAAGTAGGTGACATCGTGCTTTTCCAGAGCTATTTTTCAACGATTGCGGGCATTATCAACAGTCTGATCTCGGTTCTGCCCGAAATGACGAAAGGACTTGAATCCGTTCGCTCCGTCTCCGAAATAATGCTGTCGAATGACGTTGAGGACGACAGGGGCAAGATAAAACTCCGCTACGTTCACGGACATCTCAAATTCGACGACGTAAGCTACCGTTATCCGAACGCGGAGGAGGACGCGATAAAGCACTTCAATCTTGAAGTAAAGCCCGGCGAATGTATTGCCTTTGTCGGCGGTTCGGGGTCGGGAAAATCGACGATAATGAACATCATAATCGGCTTTCTCATTCCGACGGCGGGCGAATACCTTGTCGACGGCAAGCCTATCGAATCACTTGCGCTGTCTGACTACCGACACTTCATCTCCGTCGTCCCGCAGAACAGTATCCTTATGGCGGGAACGATAAGGGACAACATAACCTACGGTATGCCCGGCATAAGCGAAAAGAGGCTTAACGAGGTTCTCGAACTCGCGAACATAAACGAATTTCTGCCGACGCTCCCGAACGGCATCGACACCGTGATAGGCGAGAACGGCGGCAAGCTGTCGGGCGGTCAGAAGCAGAGAATTTGCATTGCGCGTGCGCTTATACGCGACCCGAAGATACTCATACTTGACGAGGCGACGTCGGCGCTCGACAACATTTCGGAATATCACGTTCAGAAAGCGATTTCCGAGCTTATAAAGAACAGGACGACGTTCATCGTCGCGCACAGGCTCTCAACGATACGCGACGCGGATCGCATAGTCGTTATGGACAAAGGCGAATGCGTCGAAACGGGCACTTACGACGAGCTTATGGCAAAGCACGGGAAATTCTATGAACTTAAAACGCTGTCGGACGTTAATATTGACGAAAGTGCCGAGGTAAAAGCGGAATAAATGCAAAAAATCACGGATTTTTATGAAAT
Organism: uncultured Eubacteriales bacterium; assembly: GCA_934385225.1. Taxonomy (GTDB): domain Bacteria; phylum Bacillota; class Clostridia; order Oscillospirales; family CAG-272; genus SIG710. Next base: position 7,648 of record CAKRPQ010000011.1, on the reverse strand, counting down.
ATAAAAGGGATTTTCGGTGCTTCTGTTGACATGCCCTGAAAAACAGACTATAATAAAGCGAAAAGACTTAAAGGCAAGACTTTTCGCTTTATTTTTATTCTTCATGTCTTATATGAAAGGATTTTATATGAAAAAAATTTTTGAAAGCGGAAAATTTGAAATCGGTTGTAACTACTGGGCGTCGCACGCGGGTATAGAAATGTGGCACGACTGGCGTGAAGATATTGTCGAGGCGGACATCACGCGCCTTGAAGCGCAGAACGTCAGAATAATGCGCGTCTTCCCTCTCTGGTCGGATTTCCAGCCGATAAAAATGCACTACGCATGGGCAAATCTCGAACGTGAAATGCGCATAGGCGAGGATCTGCCCGACAAAAGCACTCCCGAAGGTCGCGCGGGAATCGACCCCGTTATGGTCGAACGCTTTGAAACCTTCTGCCGCATTGCCGAAAAGCACGGTATGAAACTCATTGTCGGACTTCTTACGGGCTGGATGAGCGGGAGAATGTTCGTTCCCGCGGCTCTCGAACGTCTTGATCTTCTTAACGATGCGGAAGCCGTAATGTGGGAAATACGCTATGTTCGCTACATGGTCGGTCGTTTCAAAAACGAGGACTGCATTCTCGCATGGGATCTCGGAAACGAATGTACCTGCCTCGGCAAAGACAAAGACCGTTACAGCTTCTACCGCTGGGTCGCAGACATCTCTATGGCGATAAAATGCGAGGACGGAACACGTCCCGTCGTTTCTGGAATGCACGGAACTTTCCCAAACAAAGAAAATTCACGCACACCCGAAGTTATCGGCGAGCTTACCGACATTCAGACAACGCACCCGTACCCGCTTTTTACGCGCTTCTGCAACACAGACCCGATAACGGGAATAAAATCGGCACTGCACGCAACGGCGGAATCACTTATGTACGAGGGCATCGGCGGCAAGCCGTGCATTATCGAAGAGATAGGCACACTCGGAAATATGCTCTGCTCGGACGAAAACGCCGCGTCCTATGCAAGAGTTTCCGCATTTTCTCCTATGCGCACGATCTGCGTTCCTTCCTCTGGTGGTGTGCAAACGAGCAGTCCATGCTCGTACATACGCCGTATGACTGGAACTCCGTTGAACGCGAACTCGGACTTTTTTACGCAGACGGAACACCGAAGCCCGTCTGCCGCGAGCTTTCGGCACTTCAAGCATTCGCGGACAAATTTGAAAACGCCGAGGGCAAGCTCCCGCGCCGCATAACGGACGCACTCTGTATTCTCTCGGAGGATCAGGATCCGTGGGCGGCTGCATACGGAACATTTCTGCTTGCAAAAGAGGCAAAGCTCGATGTTGAATTTATAAACGGAGCAAACGGCGTAATACCCGACGCGCGCGTTTATCTCATTCCGTCAGCCGACAGCGGTACGGTTCTTAACCTCGGAATACTTAAAAAGATATACAAAAAGGTCGAAGACGGCGCGACACTCTATATTTCAAACGACATCGCCATGCTTTCGGGATTTGAAGCTCTCACGGGCAACAGAATAGAAACGAGAGTAACAAACGGCGCGTCATACGACGTCGAAGTTCCCGGAACGAACGAAAAGATCCGCCTCGACGCAAAGGCGAACCTCACAATGACAGCCGTCCGCTCGAAAGTGCTCTGCGCGGACGAAAACGGAAGTCCCGCACTCACGGTATGCGACTACGGAAAAGGCAAGGTCTACTTCTGCACCTACCCGCTCGAACGCATAGCGGCAACAAGACCCGATGCCGCGTCAGGACAGCTTTACCGCTTCTACGAAGCACTCGGAATAAGGAATCCCGCAAAATGTACGCATTGCGAAAACAAATTTCTCGGTATTACCGAACACGTAGTCGACGAGAACAAGCGCATAATAGCTCTCATCAACTACGATAAGGACACGAGCGTAAACGAAATCACACTGACCGGTGGCTGGCACTTTGAAAAGGCTTATACAAACGGCGATATAAGCCTTACAGAGCCTACCGAAAACGGTTTCAGACTTCTGTGCGAGCATAATAACGGCGTTTTCGTCGTAATAGAAAAATAAAAATTAAAAAAAGCGGGAGGCTTAAATGCCTCCCGCTTATTTTTTTATTTAATTATTACAGCACAAGTCTGAATGTTTTCTCGGTATTGCCCTTTGTGAACTTAAAGGGGCTTATCTCCGTTTTGCCGTCATTTACGATTTCAAGGTCATAATCGCCGTAGAAAGCCTTTATGAACGCCGTGCCGAACTCATTCGTCTCCGCAATCTCGTCGGTATGCCACTCTTCATTGAAGAGTTTTTTAAGCACCTCGAACGACGGTTTCGGCGTAAGGTCGAAGCGGAGAAGTCCGCCGCGGAGGAAGTTTTCTCCCTTTGTCATATCGCCCTGCGTCGCGCCCCACGCGTAGCCGTCAACAAGGTTCCAGTATATTGCGCCTTTGACGGCGGGGTGCGAAAACCAGATAGAATACATATTCTTAACTATCTCCGCCTGAACTGCCTCCGCCTCGGCAAGGTCGTCGCCCTCTTTATACGGTGTCGGGAATGTCGTTTCGGTTATTTGGAGCGGTTTTCCGAGCTTTGCGAACGTATCAAGTGCCTCGTAAATGCGGTACGGGTCATAGTAGGTCTTTGCCTCGTTTGCCTCCTCGTCGTCGCCCTTATTCCACCAGAAGTGATTCTGAAATCCTATCGTATCGATGCGCGCGCCTTTAAGAAGTGCGCGCTCTATCTGCATATAATAGGGTGTGCGGTCGTACTTGAAGTCGTGAAGCCATGCGAATGTCGCTTCATTTATTATAAGCTCGTTATGCGGGAAGTATTTTTCGGCTTCCTTAAAGCTCCACTCAACAATTTCGGGTTCTGCGAGAAGTCCGTAATATCTGTTATCGCGTCTGTTTTCAAGCGGTATCTGCGAGCCCCAGCAAAGCGTTTCGTTTATTACCTCGATACCGGGAATAGCGTCCGCATAATGCTCCGCAATCTCTGCCATACGGCGTGAAAGGCGTTTCTTTATCTCCGCGTTCGTCAGGTATTTTTCGGTGAGCCACGCTGGTCTGAAAAGGTCGTAATTAAGGCAGTGGAGCTTCGGCTCGATGCCATGCTCGCGGCAGTAATTTATGCAGAGATCAGACGCGGGACGGCGGTACACCTTCTCGGAATCGGCGGCAAAGCGCGGTTTTCCGTCCTCAGGCTCGAAAGCGTCCCAATAGAACGGCAGCGTCGCAAGGTTGAACGCCTCGGCAAAACGCTTTTTATATTCGGCGTTCTTTTCGGGCGTTTCAAGCTCGTCAAGCATAAAAATATTAGCGCCGTGCTGAAACTCGTGATTTTTCTGTTTCAGACGAATTTTCGCGTTCGTCACGGGTTTTCCGTCCTTATCGACGGCAATGAAGGTTGCAAACGCCTTGCGGTTTGCCTCGATTCCGTCCTTTATGCGGGCATTCATATACTCCTTCTGCCCTTCGAACGGCAGAAGCAGTTTTTCATATCTCGTTCTTTCGCTCATTTTGTACTCCTCCTATGCACTTATGTGCTTTTTCTTCATTGTATCACCGAAAATCGGTTTAGTCAAGGGCAAAAACCGCTACAAAAGTGCCTATTTTCGCAACCGTGCGCAAAAAAAGTCGGATTTTTGCGTTTTCGGGCGAAAAAAAAGCGGAAAAGCCCCGTCATACGGGACTTTTCCACAGTTTCAACATAGTTTTACACAGGTTTATTGTGGAAAACGTTTTCGGAAATAGGATCAGACCTTAACACATTCGCCGACTTTTGCGCCGTTCTCGATCTCGCAGCTTTCCGTATATTCGACGCGGGAAATGTTAGAGTTCTTTCCTATAAAGACCTTTGCTCCGCGCACTGTGTCAGATGTAACATAGTCGATACTTACGTTATCGCCCTCGACGGTTTTACATTCAAAGATGTTTTTGCGGTGTCTGAACACACTTATACCGAATATCGTCACGGACGTCTCGCCGTCTTTTGTCATATTTATCGAAATTTCGCTGCCGCCGACCTCCGACGCTCTGCTTTCACCCGAAAGATTCATAACTATCTTCTCGGCGTTTATAAGTCCGCCGACGTTTATGTTGCCGCTCACCTTTACCTTGTCGGCCTCAATATCGCCCTCCGTTTTAAGCGAACCCGAACAGCGCACCGCCCTCGCCCTCAGGCTTCCGACGATTTTTGTCACGCCGCTCGATTTGAACTCCTCCGCCCTCACGTCGCTCTCAAATTTTGCCGAGCCCGAGCATTTCGCGTTTCCGACGTCGGCTTTTCCCTCGCATTTGAAGCTGCCCGAAATGTGTGTGTCGCGGCTCTTTATCGTTCCCGTAACCTTGCCTGCACCGCTGCAATGCAGAGTTTCACATTCAAGATCGCCCTCGACTTTGCCCGCACCAGATATTTTCACATCTTTATATACTCCGCCCGTGCAGGTACTCGCGCCGGATACATTCATAGAATCAATCATTTTTAATTATCTCCTTTACTTTTGCCGTTATGTCGCGCATACTGCCGTCCTTTTCGACGACTATCATACGCAGTTTTTCCGTTTCGAGTCTGTAATCCATGCCGCCGCAGTCTATCCTTAAAAACGTCTTTTTGCTCTCGTCGCCTCCGACTCCGAAATGCGCCGCTATCTCCTCAAACGAGAGATTGTCTTTAAGGCGCATTATCTCGTCGATACGATCGCAGATTAGCCCCCTCTTGAAATACGTTTCCTGCCCCGTGTACGAAGCCTTTTTTATGAACCACTCCTCCGGGATAAGTCCCATCCGCTTCCAGCGGTAGAGAGCACCGTAGGATATGCCGTATTTCGCGAGCACTTCCTTTTTTGTCATATACTCCGTGTTATCCGTTTTCGCCGCCTCCTTTCAAGTGCCGGTAACAATGTTATGACTATATTATAATATAACTATGTTAAATTGTCAATAGGTTTTTGCAAAAAAATTAAAAAATTCTATTTTTGAAATTTGACATTCGGTTTTCCGTATTATATAATCTTCTTATCCGAGAAAGGCGCACCGAACGTCGGTAGCTTTATGCACTCCTCCGACGGAGAGCAGAGTCGGGCTTTCCGTGTGCGCTGTCCCATTTTCCGCGCCTTCTTTCGGACAATTTTATGAAACGGAGTGATTTTTATTTTTTGCGGTAAAATAACAGGTCGTGTTTACGGGCAGTCGCTTGCACTCGGTCCCGCGTTCCCCGTATCCGACACGATAGACTACATTACAGCCGAATTTACATTTGAAACGCCCGATTGGGACGGCGTCGAGAAGTGGGTTCATTTCACAAAAGACGACAAAGCCTTCGTCGCAAAGCTGACGGACAACAAATTGAGTGCCGACAAGCATATCAATCTCGCGGCGGGCGTGTGGGAAATATACCTGCACGGCAACAAGGACGGAACGCGCATAACGACGAACGTTTGTCTGCTTAAAGTCAAGCCGACGGGCGTCATTGACGGCAAGCCTCTTCCCGAAGTTCCGCTCACGGCTGCCGAACAGATCGCGCTTGACGCGGACAAAGCTCTGAAAAAAGCCGAAGAAGCGTCGGACAAAGCCGAGCTTGCGATAAGAAAAGCCGACGAAATATCCGAGGTAAAAACAGAGGTCGGCAAAATCAAAAACGACGTCGCCAACATTAAAAAAGCAGTCGAACACATCTCGGAAGAAAAGGTGAAGGAGTATGCAGACAGAGCAGAAAAAGCGGCGCGGGACATCGCCGTAAAAGCGGATAACCACGAGAACCGCCTTTCAAATCTCGAAAGTGCGATAACGGGGAAAATAACCGAAACGGTAACGTTTGCGGATAAAATCGAAGCGAAAGGTCGGACGCTTCCCGCTGCCGTTCTTCCGTATGCGCGCCTTAACAGAATCGGCGGTATTACAAAAGCAACTTCCGTGACGGCGAACGGTGTCAAGACGTGGACGGACACGCCGAGCGATATAAAATATATCCGCACGAGAGGGTATAACCGGGGCGGCGTCATAAAAGACGTGACGACAAACCCGTTTCACGTCAAGCTGGAAACAAAAGGTTCAGCAGGTACTAAGTATTACGATTATTCCTATGCTACCGAATGTACGCTTACCGAGGACGGCAAACTTCATATTTTTGCACACAGCTCTGCGGTAAATTTAGGAAAAGGCGACAAAATCCGTATTACGATAAACAGTTCGACGGTAGACGGAGCGACATTCGTCGGCGGTTCTCTCGAGAAAGTTCCTGTCACGACGAATACTTCGGGAAGCGTTTATGTGTTCGAAAACGCAAAGGATTATCTGTATGTATATCCGCCGACGCAGAACAACGACTACTTTTCGATAAACAACGCAGCCGCGAGAATATACGGCGATACGGCTTACGTCGGAGATATTTCGTACAGAGGCTATAACGCGGGCAAAGAATGGACACCGAAAAATCCGAACGAAACGTATAATTGGAGAATCACAGAGTATTATTACGAAGCGACCGTGAAAGAAAGTCAATATGGTGTGGGGATTGACTGGACTATTCCTCTCGGCGTGTTCGGCTATGACCCTACGGAGAATATGACCGCCGAAGAAAAACAGGCGTTTAATCCTCAGACGGACTATAACAAATACCGTCTGCCCGCCGACTGTTACAGACCATACGAGGAGAGTATCACCGCGCTTCCCGATACCGATAAACCTCTTCACGGTTTTGATAAGAATTATTCGAACTGGTTGACTTTCTGCGATGATGGCGAAGTGACTTATACAAACAATTATATCAAATATGTTTGTAAAGCTTCCGACTTCTCGGATAATCAATTTTATATAGGTGAGTATGGTTATATAGAAACAACTACAAGCGAGGTCGGATGGGCAGCTATGACAGCAACGTCCGATATAGAGTGGCGTCATGTGTCTCCAACAACATTTATATTGGCATGTATCATGTCGGATACTGAAATGCGGGAATTGTTGTCGAAAAACGTAGGACTGTTTGCATCGCGAACCACTCAGGACTCAAACGGCGAGACGATAACGACGGAAAAGGTGGCGGACGGTTATTTGCCTTACATTCCGGTTTACGAGAAAGGTATAATACAGCTTCTTGACAGTAACAAAAACCCGACAGACGGCATTCTTGACATAACATATCAGACGAAAAAAACGGAGGCGTAAAACAAAAATGACAGACAGACAACTTAAAATCAAGCTCGCAAGCCTTAACGGAGTTCTCGGAGACCTCCGAAAACAGATGATAGTCGAAAAAATCCGCGAGAAGTACGACGCAAACGACGAGACGGCAATTCTCCGCCAGAGAGACACGAAGCCCGACGAATACGAGGAATATAACACCTACGCCGAAGCGTGCAAAACGGCGGTGAGTGCCGAAATTGCGGAGGTGGTCGGAGAATGAGCGAAGCGATAGTCGTCGCGCTTATCACGGGCGGTCTTGCGCTTGTCGGCGCGGTCGTGACGACGGTCATAACGTCGAATACGACGCTTAAAAAGACCGAAACGAAGATACAGATAAGTCAGGCGGTGACGGACGAAAAGATAACGGAGCTTACGCGCGAGGTGCGCGAGCATAATAATTTCGCAAAACGTATGCCCGTTGTCGAGGAGCAGATTAAGGTCATAAATCATCGGATAAATGACCTTGAAGACGGGAA
>CAKRPQ010000010.1 GCA_934385225.1 uncultured Eubacteriales bacterium | reverse complement strand
GTGTATATCCGTACTTGATTCATCGTATTTTATCGAAAGGTCATGATCGAGTGCCGTTATTATTTTTTCCTGTCCGAAATAACTGTTAGTTAGCCATTTTTGACTATCCGTACTGTTACTAGTCAACTGAATAACGCGTGCTTCATTATACGCGGTTCCGCTCATAACAGATAAGTATTTATTCGAACCGACATTTTTTATTTTGTATGTTTTCGGTGCTTTGAGAACATATATGGCAGCACTTAAAACCGTAGAAACATACTTATTCACTTGACTTCCGTTAAAGTTTCCCCATTTGATCGGGCACCCGTAATATTTGCTTCCCCAACATTCCGTTACGGTGAATGTGCCGTCGGAGTTGACATTATGAACCATTGCGGAATGTCCGTTTGTTCTTATTATATCACCAGGTTCAATTGTAACAGATGAAAGATTGCTCTTGAATATTTTCCAACCGCCAGTCAATGCGGTGCCATCTGCTGCGGATTCGATTGTATTGTACCATAATTTATCTCCGAATATGACATATGCAACGAACAATGAATACCCGTAGCACTGTATTGCATTGCCAAATTTATTCGATGTACAGTGTGTTTCGCTACATTTTTGGTTTGTAATTCCCCATTCGCTTGCCGATAATTGCGATTCGATAAGACCCTTGTTCCAAAAGCAGTTTGAACCGTATTCCGCCGAATATTGTGTTAAAATATTAATTACTTCTTGATTTTTCATTGTCGTACTATCCTTTCTCTTTTTTTCTGTTCAGATAATCGTCAAGGTTTTTGTATTCACCGTTCTGATTAAACTCTTCAAAACATTTATCAATGTCTGCGCCGATAAGTGTAAAATACTCCGAAATATTGTATGTTTTTTCGGGGATATATGAAATGCCGTCGGTGCTCACATCGGCAAAGCCGAACTCCTCGCAAAAGTCATTTCTGTCCGTCATATGACAAAATGCTCCCGACATAACAGTTTGTCCTGATAATATTTCGAAATATTGCCGTGATACTTTCCGATATTTAAGCATATCCCCGTCGGTGTAAAAAGAAATGCCATAATCAATATCGCGGGCATTAATCGTCAGAACCTTGAATACGCCGTTTTCGGTGAAAATATATGAGTCCGCATAAATATAACCTGTACACATGTAAACGAAAACGTTCTGCGTTTTTAATGCGTAAAAGCCCATATTCCCGTGAAAAGACCCGTCAATCTCGTCGAATGTAAGTACATTGCCGCCCTGATTTACGGAACAAAGATATGCATAGCGTCCGTATTCGTCAAAAGAAAAATATAATTCAAATAATGCGTCGTAAATGACCGCTGTGAACTTTTTACCGTCGTAATCACCGCAATATTTCGGATCGTCAAAAAATGTTATACTGCCGTCCGAGCGATCGGGAAAGCAGAAAATCAGCGGATCGGCGACCGAATAAAGCGCGTATGAATTGTCCTCTTCGATGTATTTCGTCGTAAAGTTCGGATTTGCGCACGACTCTACCCTTGTGAGCAGGTCAAGCCCGAAAAATGCTTTTGCGGATATTTTTGTGATGCCGCGTCCAAGGCGGATTTCGGTTATTTTGTCCGCGTTCGGCGTGTTCTCAAACGCGCGATCGGCAATCTCGGTCACATAGTCGGGTATGGTCACGACTGTGTCTGTGCCTTTATATTGCATTAAACAAGTACCGATCACAAAAAAGTTCTCATCGGGAACATATGTTTCGATTTCTTCGACTGTTTCCGTTTCGGTGACGTGTTCCGATAGTGTCTCTGTTTCCTTTTCGGCAGATTTGCCCGCCTCCGTCTTTCCGCAGGAGGCAAAAGAAAGTAAGATAATCGCGGAGAAAACTATAAATATTAAAAACTTGCGCAAAAATGCCCTTTCATTGTTAAATACAGCGATATAATACATTTATATTCACCTCCTGTGATTTGAGTATATCATAGTAGATACTTTTTGTCAAGTAATATTTTACCAAAAAGCATAAATTCGGCATATTATACAAATTGTTACATCATATCTTAGTTAATGTGTTTATATGACAGTATTAGATAATACTGCCTTTGCATTAAAATAAATATACTAAAACCCGCCGTCATATGACGGCGGGCGATATGTAAAAATCGTTTATACTTCTTCAAATGACCTTTTCTGATATGCGGTGTAATCATCGCTTGCGCAAATCTATTTTCGATTTTTCCTGTTTGCCTCCATAAGTTCTTCAAGGCTGCCGTATTCGCTCTCCATGCCGTACGGATTTTTGCTAATGCACCACTCGTCAAGCGTAAGCCCGCGGCTTTCGGTGTAATCGGTGAGAGTATAGGTTACCTCGGAGTGAAGTTCGTATTCGTAACCGCCCTCGCCGTCGTCTTTAAGAACGAACAGACCCTCGTCGCTGTAATACTGATCTCTTTCCGTGACGGTAAATGTTATCATATCGACCTGCATAGATGTATATTTTTCGTCAATTCGCCTATACCCTATATGTCCGTCGCCGCGCTTGCAGATCGACAGCGACCGCTTTGTTTCGTCTCCCTCTGTGCTTGGAATATAAAGCGTTTTGCCGTCTTTCAGAATATATATATCCGCCCAGTTATAGTACACGACGGAAAAAACGAATGCACCGTCCGACGCAAACATTCTCGTTCTGAGGTTTCCCGTGATCTGCACGGGAGTGTTAAAATCAAACCTTGTAACGTCATAGCAGACCGATGTCAGATACCAGCACGGCTGCATATCGCCGAAGCCGTCCTCCCTGCTTATTTTTACCGACATGACGGCGCCGCCGCAAATGAGTTTTATATCCTCTTTTCCTGATTCGAGCACTATGCGGTTAAGAGTTTTGTCGAAAAAGTCGATCGCGCCGTCCCCATTGTCGAAAACAAATATTTGAGAAAAATCGTTTTTGTAAATGACAAACATACCGAGCGGGTCAAAATCCTCGCAATAAGTCTTTGTGTAATATTTGTTTTCGATATCGAGACTTATATTTTTGAGTTTTTCAAGTCCCGCAAAAGCGTCGTCGGAAATATCACGCACATTTTTGCCGATTTTAATTTCCGTCAGATTGCTGCCGAAAGACGAAAGCGATTCCTTTGAAACTCTTTTTGTTTTCAAAGGAAGCTCGGCGACAAGAAAGGGAACTTTATATTCCTCCGTAGTATTTTGCGTGCCTTTCGCTTCCGTGGACTTGCCCGCCCCCGTCTTTCCGCAGGAGGCAAAAGAAAGCAAGATAATTGCGGAGAAAACTATAAATATTAAGAACTTGCGCAAAAATGCCTTGTCATTGTTAAATACAGTAATATGAGACATTCATATTCACCTCCTGTGATTTGAGTATATCATAGTAAATACTTTTTGTCAAGTAATATTTTGCGTCAAAGTGCAATTTTAGCAACATACCTCCCGCCGTCATATGACGGCGGGCGATATGTAAAAATCGTTTATACTTCTTCAAATGACCATTTCTGATATGCGGTGGAATTATCGCTCACGCAAATCTATTTCCGATTTTTCCCATTTGCCGCAATCGGTTCGTCAAGAGTGTCATATTCACCTCCTATGATTTGAGCATGTCATAGTAAATGTTTTTATTTGGCAAAAATAAAACCGCAGAAATCGCGTCAAACGGCTCTGCGGTATTATTTATTACACCTCTATCACCAATTAAGGTTTTTATGTATAAAATCTTCAAGTTCGGAGGCTATGCGCGCCTGTCCGACGGCACTTGGGTGCCAGCCTGCGCCGATCTCGCCCTTATTCCTGTCAATTTGCCTGCTTTCAAGGCAATAAATATGCTTATCCGTTTCGCGGAGGCTCTCGGTAGTGTCCTTAATCACCGTGTAAAAGTGATTTCCCATCATTTCGTAGAACCAGATTATATCCGTATCGGGCAGATCCGCGCGGACAAGCGAAATAAGCTCTCGCATAGCGTCAGCGAACTCCTTTTCGGAGGTGCCGCCGTGCAAATCGTTCGTTCCGAGGGCTATAACGACAAGGTCGGGTCTGTTTTCTTCCGCCGAAATATCGTACGGCTCTTCTTTACGCCTCGAAAGATATGGGTAAAAGCTCTTCATGGGATTTGCTCTGTTTCCGCCGTAGTCCGCGACAACGCCATGTCCCGAAAGCGCGAGAACGCTTTCGTCCGCGTCAAAATGCTTTGCCGTAAGATAGGCGTATGTCTTTGTATGATCCTGCTCGTAAATGACAAACACGTCGCGTTCGCCGTCGTTCGTCACTCCCCAGCCGTTCGTTATCGAATCGCCGAAGAACGCGATCTTTCTTGCCTTTTTGGCAGGAACGGGAAGGATTTCGGGAGAAGCACCCATAATATCCGCTTTTTCAAAAGACATTCCGCCGACAAGAGTACCTCCGACATCGCGTATCTCGGTAATTCTGACAATTCTGAAATAGTGTTCGCCGTCCGCAAGTCCGTCGCATACCACCGTCTGCTCGCGCGAGGCGAGCGAAATTTTGAAGTTCGCTTCGTCAATCGTGACCATAAAGTAAACGGGCGAAGCGTCGGCGGAATCAAGCGTGGGATAAACCCTTATCGCGTTTCCCGAAAAACGGCATTCAAAGCCCGTACCGACGTTGTCGCATATTATTTTTCCGCCCTTTACAAGGCACCTGCCGAGCGGTCTGACATTTTTCTCCGAGAGGTCAAATTCAAGCGTTTTCATTTATCTTCAGCCCTCCGTCTTTATCGTCACGTTACTCCAAGAATAAACGGCGTCCATGAGCTTATTCCATTGCAGAACGCTTTTTATTCTCGTCTCGGTGTATCTTTCGACAAGTTCCTCTTCCGTCACGGAATAATCGGAGGCGAAATTCTTCACGCCCTCGGCATACTCCTCGTCGGTAACGGCAAGTCCCTCGGCTTTTACTATCTGATATATTACAACGTCCTCCTTGATATAGTCCTCGCAGTAGGTTCTGAAATCCTCATCCGTTCCGCCGACGTAAGTCTGCATGAACTGCTCGTAGGTCATTCCGTAGCCGACCGCGCTCTGCTCGTACTGCGTGCGCGTCGCCCAGTACATGGCGTCAACAGCCTTTTCGGGAAGCGAAATGACGGTCGCATTATTCATTATCTGCTCCCAGACCTTGCTTTCGGCACTGCTCTTTACGCTGTCGTCTCTCTGCTTTTCGAGATACCCTTTATAATATGTCATAAATTCGTCGACGGTGTTGCAGCCCTCCGAGCCGAAGTTTGCCTTTACAAAATCGTCGTTAAGTTCGGGAACGATCTTGTCGCCGAGAATGTAGTTTACTGTCACGGTGAACGTAACTTCCTTGCCCGCAAGTTCGGTCGAATGTTTATAGTCTTCGGGGAAGGTGACGTTATAGCTGAAACTCTCGCCGGGCATTACGTCATACATTCCCTCGGCAAAACCGGGAATATAACCGCTGTCGGAGGCAAGTTTAAGTTCCGCACCGCTCGCCGTACCGCCCTTGAACGCCTCGCCGTCAAGCGTTCCGACGTAATCGACGTTTACGGTGTCGCCCTCGGCAGTCTTTCTGTCTGTGACCTTTTCCGTCTCCGCCATGGATTCGAGAAGCTCCCCTACCTTAGTATCGACATATTCGTCCGTAACGTCGTAGCTTTCGACCTCGGCGGAAAGTCCCTTGTACTCACCGAGAGTGACGTAAGCGTCAAGATCCTCGTTCATATAGTCCATCACATAGTTTATATCCACACCGTCGGGTATGGGCGTGACGGTAAGTTCCGAGGACGTATCCGTGTCTGTCGTTTCGCTGTCCGAGCCGTTCTCTTTCGACGAGCAGGACGAGAGAGTAAGCGCCGAGAATGTAAGCATTCCCGCAAGCGCCAGTGAAATGATTTTCTTTGAATTCATTGTTTTTCTCCTGTTTGTTTTTATATTAAAAATTAAGATTTCCGTTATATTTCATCGGCAGTCCCTCGCGGTAGAGGTGTCCGCAATCGGAATAGACAAGAACGCGCGGGTAAACGATGCCGTTTTTGTTATCGAATTTCACAGCGGTAACGCCCGAATGGTTATAATACATCTTCATAAATATCGGGCAGGGTATTCCGAGAAGGCAAGAAAGAAACGGTTTTGAAAACCCCTCGTGGGCAAACAGCGCAATATGCTTATCGTTCGGGGCGACTGCCTCATAACCGCCGACGCACGGTTCGTATCTGTAACCGAGCGAACCGAGAAATTCAGATGTCTGTTTTCCGACGCGTTCCATTCCCGCCTTACATTTCGTTGCGGCAAACGCGGGGTGGTCATACCAGTTAAATCCCATATTTATAAGTTCGGGAGAATTGAGAAGTTTTACCAGTTCCTCATCGTGAAACACCCAATGAGTTCCTTCCTCGCGCTTGACGGTAAATTCCTGCCACGCATAGCCTTCATTACACCAGTCGAGAATATTTATCTCTTTTCCGAGAAGCTCCGAAAGAGGTTTTGCCGTTTCGATCGCGCGGTTTGAGCTTGACGCGTAGATCTCGTCTATTCCAGCCTGTGCAAGTCGTTTGCCGACAGCCTCTGCCTGCCTTTTGCCGAGCGGTGTAAGCGAATCGGGGTCGTAAATCGGGCTTCCGTGCCTTATGTAGTAAAAGATCATTTGCCAAAATCCTTTCCGTTCCGTATTTTAACACACTTTCGGCTCAAAATATATAGTTTTACCGAATTGTTCACAAATAAATGCGTCAAAATTCAAGCAAGCGCGCGGAGTTTGTTTTTTATTTGTTCGTCGGACATCATATAGACATCGTTTATTACCGTAATATTCATATCCTCGGCGCGGCGCATAAAATATTCGAGGCTCTTCTGCGATTTCGGTATCTCCGAGGCAACAAGAACTTTTTTCGCGTATCTTCCGCCGAAGCGCTCCGCAACGGTGTGCAGCTTATAAAGCTCGTCGTCGCCGACGGAACCGTTCTTGCAGGAAATGAACACGGGGACAAGCCCGCGCATAAGAATTACGTCTATTTCGTTGCAGGTCGGGACGCTGTAATACGAATCGGTGTTCCAGTCTATCGAAACGCCCGTCCGCGCGTCTGTAAAGTAGGGCGAGCCGTCGCCGTTCTTTATTTCACGCGCGAGCATAAGCATTTTTATTTCGAGAATGTTGCCCGCTTTTTCAAGGCAATGCTTTGCGTAGGCGCTTCCGTATGTATAGGAAAATTCGCCGTTTCTCGTCTCGTACGAGGTGACAAGTCCGCGTGCGCTGAGTTTTTCGAGCAGCCGCTTGACTTTTTTTAGTTTATCCGCACGGTTTTTGACGCCGCCGCTCATTCGGGAGGTAACGACTACCCGCATAGGATTATCGACAAAAGTTCTGTACTTTTCAAACTCTTTAAGTGCCGTCACGGAAGTGTTCCAAAGCTGCGGGTTTTGTCGGCAAAGTTCCCACACGGCATCGACCGCGCGTGTCATCTTCTCGGATGCCACCCAGTCGGACGGACTTGCAAACTCGTTCGACGGATATATCGGCAAGCCGCCGTAAAGGCAGATACTGTCGTTCACACCTATCGCGACGCTTCCGCGATACGGCATATCACCGTCGCCGTTGCAATCTACGGCAATACTCTTTTTTATATCGAACCTGTGCACTCTGACGCGTTTTTCGTTTTTGAGGCGTTCAAGCGCAATGCCGAGCGCGACAAGACCGAGGTCGTCGCCGCCCGTGAGATCAAAAACGCAGTCATCGTCCTTTGAAAGCGCCTCCGTCACAGCCGCAACCGTGCTGTCAATGCGCGAAAAATCAACGGCACGGCAGAGAAATTCGGTTTTGTAGTGCCTTTTTTCCGCAAATTCCGTATAAACGGGGATCTGACGGCGAAGCTCCGACGCCTCGCCTATGAAGAGAACCTTGTCCGGTTTCAGTGCTATGCAGCTGACCATATTCTCTATCGGGTCTTTGTCAAGTATTTCGATAAGGGTCATGAAGTCGCCCCCTTTTTTGATAGGTTTATGGGTCTATCTGATCTTTACCAGCTTTTCCGTACCCTCTTTCAGTGCCGAAACAAGCGCCTCGGCTTCCTCTTCGGTATTGTACGCGCTTATGCTTATGCGCAGGGACATATCCGCCTCGCGTGCGTCAAGACCGAATGCAGTGAGTGCGCGGCTGACCGAACGCGAATGTGACGAACAGGCAGAGCCGCTCGAAACGAAAATATCCTTTGCCGAGAGGAAATGGAGCATCGTTTCGCTCTTTATTTTCGGCAGAGTTATGTTCACAATGTGCGGTGCCGCCTCGCCTATCGGCATATTTACGCGTATATCGGCGGGCATATGCGAGATTATATATTCTTTTATCTCTTTCATTTTCGCGGCATCGCGCGCAAAATTGTCATAGCCCTCTTTTGCCGCCGCGGCAAAACCGCAGATACCGACGGTGTTTTCCGTTCCCGATCTCATACCGTTCTCCTGACCGCCGCCGAGAAGGAACGGGACTATTTTCTTCTTTTTTATCATATCGGGAGCGATCCACAGCGCACCGACGCCTTTCGGCCCGTGTATTTTATGCGCGCTTACGGTGACAAGGTCTGCGCCCGTGTCCGCCGCCTTAAAAGGCACTTTAAGAAATCCCTGTACCGCGTCGCAGTGAAGCACGGCGTCGGGGCTTTTCGCTCTTATTATCGAAAAAGCCTTTTCGACATCGTACCTTGCTCCCGTCTCGTTATTCACCATCATAAACGAGGCAAGGAAAACGCCCTCGGCTTCCCTCTCGACCGCGTCAAGGTCAAGAACACCGCCCTTTGTCGGTATTCTGACCGCTCTGAATCCCTGCTCTTCAAGTCTTTTTACGGGATTTTCGACAGCGGGATGCTCGCTGTCGGTGAGAAGAATTTTCGTCGCCGTTCTTCTCTGCTTTGCCCACGCGCTCCCGAAAAGCGCAAGGTTGTTCGCCTCGCTTCCGCAGGACATGAAAACGAGCTCGCCGTTCTTTGCGCCGAGCGCGCGCATAACGTCCGCACGCGCCGAGCGGAGGAGCTTTTCCGCTTCAAGTCCCGCCTTATGGAGCGACGACGGGTTGCCGTACACCTCCATCGCGTTTTTCATGCTCTCCTTTGCGGACGGCGAAAGCTCCGTCGTCGCGCTGTTGTCAAAATAAATCATCTTTCGCTTCACCCGAACAGAAATTCGCCGACAGTCTTTTCAACGTCGCTCATATGCGCATCGTAGTTCTCCGCCGTCGCCGTATATGTGAAAACGTACAGCGTATTAGAGTTTACGGCGCAGATCTGCATAAACTTATACTCCGCGCCGTCGATCTCGGCGGAGAACACATATTTGAAGCCTTTTTTGCCGCCGATAACGGTTGCTTCTTCTTCGGTTTCGACCGTGAAATTCTTATATGTGCCGTCGTAGCTTGCCTTTGCCTTCTGCCAGTAGTCGTCAATGCTCTGCACATCGCCGTAGTAAGACGAAACAGTCATGCTCGACTTGTCTGTCGAAAGGTACGCGCCGTATATACCGCCCTCGGAGACGGTGTTCCAGCCGCCGGGAACATAAAGTGTATATGCAACATCGTCGCCCGACGCTTTTACCATTCCGTCGGGAACGCTTTTATCCTTGCCGCAGGAGAAAAGCGAAAGCGCAAGCACCGAAAGAAGCAGAACCGAAATAAATTTCTTCATTTTACACCTCATTTATTTTTAAGCATTTCCTCCGCGGCGGAAAGGATACCTATCCTGCCGCTCTCGTATGTAAGTCCGCCCTGGAAATATGCCGTATAAGGCGGGCGGAGCGGTCCGTCCGCGCTCATTTCGATAGACGAGCCCTGTGTAAACGCGCCCGCAGCCATTACGACCTTGTCGCTGTAACCGGGTGTCTCCCACGCTTCGGGAACGACAAAAGCGTCGATGGGTGAGCCTGCCTGAATACCGCGGCAGAACGAGAGAAGTCCGTCGGGGCTGCCCGTTATGATCTGCTGGATTATGTCGCTCCTCTTTTCATTCCATCTCGGCTCTACGCCGTAGCCGAGCTTTTCGAAAATGTACGCGGCAAGGCAAGCGGTTTTGAGTGCCTGCGCGACGGTGTGCGGGGCGTAGAAAAGTCCTTTGTAAAAGCTCTTGTTGACGCCGAGAGTCGCGCCGACCTCCGCGCCCGTTCCGACGGTCGTCAGTCTGTACGAAGCAAGCTCGACGGCGCGTTCCGTTCCCGCGACGTATCCGCCGATCTCAGCCATTCCGCCGCCCGGATTTTTTATAAGCGAACCCATTGCAAGGTCTGCGCCGACAGCCGTAGGCTCTTTTTCCTCGACAAATTCGCCGTAGCAGTTGTCAACGGCGACGTAAACATCGGGACGTTTTTTATGTACGAAATCGCAAAGCTCGCCTATCTCGTCAACGGTAAGCGTTCTGCGGTTCAGATACCCCTTTGAGCGCTGTACCCAGACGACTTTTGCCGCGCTGCCGTGCTCGTCAAGTTTCTTTTCTATCGCGTCAAAATCAAGTCTGCCGTCTTTAAGGTCAGTCTCGTCGTAGCCGATGCCGAAATCGCGGAGCGAGCCGTTGCCTGCCTTTCCCGAAATGCCGATGACCTCGTCAAGCGTGTCATACGGCTTTCCCGCAACCGAGATCATCATATCGCCCGGACGAAGAAGTCCGAAAAGACCTATTGTCAGCGCGTGCGTACCGTTTACTATCCCTTGGCGGACGAACGCTTTCTCCGCGCCCATGACCTTTGCCCAGATATCGTCAAGTGTGTCTCTGCCCTTGTCGTCGTAGCCGTAGCCGCTGGTCGACGCAAACATAGAATCCGACACACGAAATTCCTTAAATGTGTTTATTATCTTCTCCGTGTTTCTGAACGACGTCTCGTCAATGGCGGCGAAGTGTTCTTTAAGCGCTTCCTCAGCCTCCGCGGCAAGACCTAATACCTTTTCCGAAAACATTTTTGTAATTTATCCTTTCAAATCAATATTCTTTTTCAAAAAATTCTTTATAGAGCGCAGCCATACCGTCCTTGCTCGAAATAAATTCTATTTTGCCCTGTTTAGCGGACCCGTTTTCAAGTCCCGCGGCTCTTATTCTTCTCGCGGCTTCCCGCGCGGTTCCGCCTCCGCCGTCGAAAACGGCGGCATCGGGCAAATAGCGTTCTATCTGCCGTCTGACAAACGGGTAGTGCGTACAGCCGAGAACGACGGAATCCGAATCCGTGTGCGGCGCGAGAATATCGCGCAGATATTCGTCTATCTCACGCGACGAAAGATCGCCTTTTTCGATCATTTCGGCAAGGTGCGGGCAAGGAAGAGGAACTATATCCGCTCTTTTTTTGTATTCGCCCGTAAGACGCGAAAATTTGTCCTGCGAGAGGGTCACAGGCGTCGCCATAACAAGCACCTTTGACGTTCCGTCGCGCTTTCCGAGCGTTTCCTCACCGTAAATGACGGCGGGCTTTATCGCGGGCTCTATGCCGACGATGGGCAGATCGGGGTACATTCCGCGCAGGAGCCGTACCGCCGCGGACGTTGCCGTGTTGCAGGCGACAACGAGTGCCTTGCACCCCATGAAGAGCAGTTTATCGACTGTCCCGAATGTGAGGGCACGCACCTCGTCGGGTGTTTTTTCGCCGTAAGGAGCGTTCGCCGAATCGCCGTAGTATATGACATTTTCGCTTGGCATAACGCGCACAAATTCGCGCAGCACGCTTATACCGCCCACTCCCGAGTCGAAAACGGCTACGGGCATATTTTTCTTATCCATTATCCTTAAAAATCCCTTTCACTTTCCGAAGGAATTTACAAGTTCCTTAAAATGTTTTCCGCGCTCGGCAAAGTTCGGAAAAGCGTCAAAGCTCGCGCAGGCGGGCGAAAGAAGAACGGTATCGCCGCTCTCAGCCATATTTTTTGCCTCCGATACCGCGCGGTCAAAATCCTTTTCGATTTTAACTGTGAGCTTTTCGGGGTCAAAATCGGGACATTCCGAAAGAGCTTTTTCGATTTTCTCCGCCGTCGCGCCCGTAAGAACGACCGCTTTTGCTCTGTCGCACAGTGCTTTTGCGAGAGGTGCGAACGGAATGTTCTTGTCGTAGCCGCCGCATATCGTTATCGGCTTTTCGCGCAGAGCCGAAAGCGCCGCCGCGGTTCTTGTCGGGCTTGAATCTATCGAGCTGTTGTAATATTTAACGCCCTCAAACGTGCGCACAAGTTCAAGTCTGTGTTCGACGCCGCCGAAGTTTTTCGCAATATCGTCTATCGTATCAAAGCCGACGTATCCCCATGTGAGCGAGATAGCCGCCATATAGTTTTCGACATTGTGTCTGCCCGGGAGCAGAATATCGTCGGTTTTGATTACTTTCTTTTCGGTTTTGCCGTCCGAATACGTTATGTAGCCGTCCTTTTCGAATATCGCCGTCGCGCCGCCTTTTCCGCCCGTTATTTCGGAAAAATCCGAACGTTTTGACGAGAAGAACGTAACGGGAATATCGCTTTCCGCGCCGATCCTCGCCGTTATTTCGTTCTCGGCATTGACGGTAAGATGTTCTATCGGTGCGTATCGGCAGATGTTACGCTTTGCGTCCACATATTCGTCCATGCCCGTGTGCCAGTTGAGGTGGTTCGGTGTCACGTTCGTTATGACGGCGCGCATCGGCGAGCGGTGCATTGTTTGAAGCTGAAAGCTCGAAAGTTCAAGCACGGCGAAATCGTCTTTCGTCATTTTATCGACAAGCGGGAGGAGCGGCGCGCCGATATTACCGCCGACATAGACGTTTCCCGCTCCCTTTTTATTCGTCTCGGCATCAAGCATTTTATAGGCGAGCGTCGTCGTGGTCGTCTTTCCGTCGCTTCCCGTAACGGCGAACGTCGTCGCGGGCGTAAGCTCGAAGAAAAGCTCCATTTCCGAGGTGAGAAGCGCGCCGCGCTCGGTTGCCTCCCTTATCCCCTTTACGTCGGGACGTATCCCCGGCGAGCGGAAAATGACGTCCTCGTCTATATTGTCAAGATAGGCGTCGCCGAGAATCAGCTTTACGCCCATTTTTTCAAGTTCGGGTGCGACGGGAAGCTCGGCATAGCTTTTTTTGTCCCTTGCGCTGACTTTCGCGCCCTTTTCGGCGAGCTTATATATAAGCGGCAGGTTTGAAACACCTATTCCGATGACGGTCACTCTGCCGTTTTTCATTCTTTTTTTAAACTCAGAAAGAAAGTCCATATTCCCTCCGTAAAAACGTACTTCTGTATCAGTATATTATTGTACCACAAAAAACGCCCGTTGTCCATAGAAGTCGAAAATAAAAAGCGGGGAGACCCCGCCTTTTATTAAAGCCCCGAAATCAGAACTTTGTTTCGTCCTCGTTATCGTCCTCGTCGGACTTATCGTCATCGGTGTCGCACTCGCAGTCACAGCTGTCGCAGTCGCAATCGAAATCATCGTCAAGAAAATCGTCGTCGCAACGGCAAAGGCTGCAATACTTGCGAAGGAACATATAAAGACCGTAAACGGCTGCTGCCACAGCAAACGTAGCGGCAACGGAAACAGCGACGATCTTGCCTACATTCGTCTTCTTTTCGGGTTTTCTTTCAAGGAAAAACATAAAAAATACCTCCCGCTTATATTATTTCGGTTATAGTATATCACTTTTTCGCTCCGAAATCAATAGCAAATGAGATTTTTCACAAATAATTCTTTCCAAATTCACTTATTTTTCTCAAACCTCTTTATTTTTTGAGTCCGATCGTGTATAATATGGGTTGTATTTTTGTTTGGAGATCAGAATATGAATTTCGATAATATCCGCAAGCTCATTTCGGAGGCGGGAAGCGATTCTCCGCGCGCCGAAGCGTTTATGCTTATAGAAAAGTTCTGCGGCATAACGAGAGCGGCCGTTCTCGCCGACAGAGGACGCGATTTTGCCTCGCCCGAACTTGATAAGGCGCTCGAAAAACGTCTGTCGCACGTTCCGCTCCAATACATCATAGGCGAATGGTATTTTGCGGACGAAAAATATTTCGTCAACGAAAACTGCCTTATTCCGCGCCCCGATACGGAGCTTCTTCTCGACAAAGCGTGCGAGCTTCTTCCGCGCTCCGCCGTTTTTGCCGATCTTTGCACGGGCAGCGGCTGCATCGCGATCTCCGCGCTTCGCCGTCGTCTCGACACACGCGCGTTTGCCGCGGAACTTTACCCGAACACGCTCCGCCTTGCCGTAAAGAACGCGGAAGCAAACGGCGTTTCGGAGCGGTTTACGCCGATGTGTGCAGACGTTCTGCTGCCTCTCGACTTCGGCGGAGAAAAGTTCGACGCGATAATTTCAAACCCGCCGTATATAAAAACGGACGTAATAGATACCCTCTCGGACGAGGTAAAGCACGAGCCGCGCGCCGCTCTCGACGGCGGCAGGGACGGTATGGATTTTTACCGTGCGATACTCTCGCTGCACACGCCGCACCTCAAAGAAAACGGTTTTATCGCATTTGAGATAGGCTACGACGAGGGAAAAGCGATAGAAGAGCTTGCCGACTCTCACGGCTTTCGCACGGAGCTTTGCCGCGATTTTGGCGGAAACGACAGAGTCGCGATACTGACAAAAAGAATATAATTAAGTAACAATACTTTTGGAGGATACTGATATGAACATAGCCATACTTTGCGGCGGCATAAGCCCCGAAAGAGAGGTTTCGCTCTCGTCCGCGGCGCTTATCGCAAACGCGCTCGAAGAAAAAGGACACAAAGTCTGCCTCTGCGACGTTTACGTCGGTCTCGGAGAGGACACGAAGATAACAAAAGAGCTTTTCCGCGGCGACGTCAAATACTCGCATAAAGTCTCGGAGACTGTTCCCGACCTTGAAGCCGTAATTTCCGAAAACGGCGGCAGACGCGAACTTATCGGACCGCACGTTATAGACCTTTGCAAAATTGCCGATGCCGTATATCTCGCTCTTCACGGCGGCATAGGCGAAAACGGACAGCTGCAAGCGATGCTTGATATTTACGGCATAAAATACACAGGTTCGGGATACATAGGCAGTCTGCTCGCGATGGACAAGGATATAGCAAAAACGCTTATGTCAGAGGCTGGCGTTCCCGTTCCTCCCGGCTTTGTCGGAAGCACGGACGACCCCGATATAAAGGACAAAATCCTTAAAATGGGGCTTCCCTGCGTCATAAAGCCGTGCAGCTGCGGTTCAAGCGTCGGCGTTTCGATAATAGAAAAGGAAAGCGAGCTTGATCCCGCGCTCGAATTTGCGCGCAAATACGAAAAAAGGATCCTTATCGAAAAGAAGATCGTCGGCAGAGAGCTTACCGTCGCAATCCTTGACGGCAGAGTGCTTCCCGCAATCGAAATAATCCCGAAAAACGGTTACTACGACTACAAAAACAAGTACCAAAGCGGCCTGACAGAGGAAATCTGCCCCGCACATATAACAGAGGCGGAAGCTAATCTGCTCGCGGACGAAACAAGACGTGTTTTTGAGGCTCTCAAACTCAAAACATACGCGCGTATGGACTTCATTCTCGCAGAGGACGGCAAGGCGTACTGCCTCGAATCGAACACGCTCCCCGGTATGACCCCGACGAGCCTCGTTCCGCAGGCGGCAGCCGCTGTCGGCATAAGCTACCCCGATCTTTGCGACACGATAATTCGTCTTTCGCTCGAATAAGACAGGATATACAATATAATTTCCCCTTTTTGCAATTCATAGCAGAGCTTCGGTATGCTAAAATATACAGGCACAAAGAAGAGAGGTTATAAAACAAAATGAAAAAAATTGGATATGCCGTTCTCGGTCTCGGAATAGGCGCGGCACACGCGGAAGCGGCGGAAGCGTCCGAAAACGCAGAGCTTGTCGCCATCTGCGATATAGACGAAAAAAGACTTGACAAATATTCGAAGCTGTACTCTAACGCTACGCCGTACACGAGCTTTGACGAGCTTATAAAGGACGAAAGAGTTGACATTATAAGCGTTTGTCTGCCGAGCTATATGCACGCTGATTTCGCCGTAAGGGCAATGGAGGCGGGAAAGAACGTCCTCTGCGAGAAACCGCTCGACATAACGCCCGAACGCGCCATTCTTATAGAGGACGCGCGCCGCAGAACCGGAATGAAGGTCGGCGTCGTTCACCAGAACAGGTTCAACCTCAATATGTATCCGATTAAAAAAGCCGTCGACGACGGCAGGCTCGGAAAGATAAATCTCGGCACGTTCGGCGTCAAATGGTACCGCGAGCAGAGCTACTACGACCGCGGCGGCTGGCGCGGCACATGGGAATACGACGGCGGCGGATCGCTCATAAACCAGGCGATACACACCGTTGACCTTATGCACTGGCTCATGGGCGACGTCGAATACGTCGTTTCGACAATGAGCATCTGCGAGCATAACATAAAAACAGAGGATCTCACCGCCTCGCTCATAAAGTTCGGAAGCGGAGCGACGGCGACTTTTGTCAGCACAACCTGCGCCTATCCGGGAATATCGACGGAAATAATGCTTTACGGCAGCCGCGGAAGCATAGAAGCCGACGCGGATATGATAAAGACGTGGAAAATGCGCGACAGCGACGACGAGGACGAAGAAGAAGAACTTATGCTCGCGCGCTACGGCAAGGGCAACCTCGAAGCCTCAAAATACGAGCCGAGCGCCCTTTACGGACATCGCCACGTCGTTGAGGATATGATCCTCGCCGTAAGAGACGGCAGAGACCCGCAGATACTCCCTCTCGACGCGCTCGAAAGCGTGAAGATTGTAAACGCTATCTACCGCTCGGCAAAAACGGGCGAAAGAGTCTATTTATAAAGCATTTATCAAACCGAAAACGGCGGAGAAACCGAAAATTCTCCGCCGTTTTATTCGTGTTTTTTATTTGCGTCCGCCGCGGTTTTTCGGCGTTTTTTTCGCGCCTCCGTTCTTTGCGGTGTTTTTTATATTTATACCGCCTTGTCGGTTTCGGGACGTTCCGTGCGTGCCGTAATTCTTTTCTCCGCGCGCACTCGGACGTTTTCCGCCGTCAAAAGACTTTTTCTCCGTCCCTTTTTTGCCGCTTTGCGTCGCCTGACCTCTCTCGGGTCTTACAAGGCAGTGCTTGTCAAAACCGATAAGATCCTCTCTGCCAGCCTTTTTAAGCGCTTCGCGCACAAGAGCGGCGTTCTGCGGCCTGTTGAACTGCAAAAGCGCGCGTTGGAGCTGTTTTTCGTGGTAATCTGTCGGCACATAGACCTTTTTTCCGTCAAGCGGATTTATCCCCGTGTAATACATAACGGTCGATGCCGTTCCCGGTGTCGGGTAATAGTCCTGAACCTGTTCGGGCGCGTAGCCGTCCCGCTTCAAGCAGAGCGCAAGCTCTATCGCGTCGGAGAGACGCGAACCGGGGTGGCTCGACATAAGGTACGGCACAAGGTATTGCTCTTTTCCGAAGCTCTTTGTCAGCTCGAAATAGCGTTTTTTGAACCTTTCGTAAACCTCTATGCTCGGCTTGCCCATAAGCGACAAAACGTGATTTGAACAATGTTCGGGTGCAACTTTCAGCTGTCCGCTCACGTTATCGCGCACGAGCTTCTTAAAAAAGCTCTCGTCGGGATCGCACAGCATATAGTCAAATCTTATTCCCGAACGGATAAACACCTTTTTGACGCCCTTCACCGCTTCGACTGCCTCTATGAGCTTTATGTATTCGCTCTGATCGACTTTCAGATTCGGGCAAGGCTTTGGCGCAAGGCATTTGCGGTCGGCACAGACTCCGTATTTAAGCTGTTTGTCGCACGCGGGATAGCGGAAGTTCGCCGTAGGACCTCCCACGTCGTGTATGTATCCCTTGAAATCGGGCAGCTTTACGATTTTCTCCGCTTCGGCGACAACGCTCTCTATGCTCCTCGAACGCAGAGTCCTCCCTTGATGGAATGCAAGCGCGCAGAAATTGCACGCACCGAAGCAGCCGCGGTTGTGCGTTATCGAAAATTTGACCTCCTCGATTGCGGGAACGCCGCCCTCCGCTTTGTACGACGGGTGGTAGTCGCGCATATACGGAAGAGCGTAAACGCGGTCAAGTTCCTCCCTTTCAAGCGGCGGCATGGGCGGGTTTCCGACGAGCATCTTGTCGTCGTAATACTCTATAATCGCCTTGCCGTTTATTGAATCCTGATTTTTATACTGAACACCGAACGCCTCTGCGTATTTTTTCTTGTCCGTTTTAAGCTCGTTATAGTCAAACTCCGCCGCGACGGGATAATGTACCTTTTCGCCCCGTTTGCAGAGATAGACACACCCTCGCACATCGCGTATCTTCTTTACGGGAACGCCCTTGTCAAGGAGCTTTGCAACGCGGATTATAATGTTTTCGCCCATGCCGTATGTGAGAATATCCGCTCTCGAATCGACAAGAACGGAACGGCGCACCTTGTCGTCCCAATAATCGTAGTGCGCAAAACGCCTGAGCGACGCTTCGAGCCCGCCGATAACGATCGGAATGTCGCCGTAAGCCTCCCTTATTCTGTTGCAATAAACGATAACGGCGCGGTCGGGGCGTTTTCCCGTTTTTCCGCCCGCCGAATAGTAGTCGTAGGAGCGTTTCTTTTTTGCGGCGGTGTAGTGTGCGACCATTGAGTCGATGTTGCCCGCCGAAACGAGAAAGCCGAGCCGCGGCCTGCCGAATGTTTTGAACTCCTCGCAGCTTTTGTAGTCGGGCTGGGCAAGAACGGCTACGCGAAAGCCCTCCGCTTCAAGCACACGCGTTATTATCGCCGCACCGAAGGACGGGTGATCGACGTATGCGTCGCCCGTGACATACACAAAGTCGGGCGCGTCCCAGCCGCGCTCGTCCATTTCCGCTCTCGTGAGCGGGAGAAACTTCATATCCATATAAAATCCTTTTTTAATTAAGTGCTTATGATATAGTTCCCGTCAGGCGGCAGTTCACTTTTTCGCCGGCCGTCTGCGAGAGGGATTTTATGTATGTGCCGCCCGCGTCGCGCTTTACAAAAACGGCGAGATATTCAGGCGAAACGTCATTTCCGCGCGTGCAATAGAACGACATTCTGTATGTATGTTCTGTCTCGTCAATCGAAACAATGTCAAGGCTGTATGTACACGCCTGCGTCTGCACCGTGGGAATGTACGCCTCTATTTTCGGCATATATCTGAACCTTTCGGTGTCGCTGTGGCGTATGTTGCCGCCGTGATTGAACAGGCTGTAAAGCTCGCCCTCGAAATCCGTCGTCCCGACGGCGGCGGTGATGTTAAGACTCGCGTATTCCTTTGCCGCCTTTTGAAGAACCGACGTGTTCCCGCTGAAACGCGAATACTTTGTCGTGAGCAGATAATTGAGAACGGAATCGCGGCAGAGCGAGATCGCCGTCTGCATATCGGAAAATGTGGGCATCTCGATCGAATCGACCGTGAGCGCGGTTATTTTGTCCGAAAGCTCGGCAATTACCGCCGCGTTTTCGGACGCGCTGCCGATTACGGTTTCGCTTTCATAGTCCGCCGTCGTTTTTTTCTTTCCGCAGGCTGTGACGGAAATTATAATAATGCACGCGGCAAAGATCGCCGCCGCTTTTTTTATATCAAACTTCATAGGAAAGCTCCTTTCAATATAAATATTATATACTTTTTTTCGTTCCCCGTCAAGAGGCAGTCGCAAGCAGGCGGAAAAAGGCATAAACTGTAAACGGACGAACTTCGTTTTCGCCGCGGAAGTATTTTCCGAAGCGGAAAAATCGTCCGCACTGATTAAAAAAAGTATCTTGCGGTAAAAATAACGTTGTAAGAGAAGTAAACCACGGAAAGGAAGGCTTCAAAAATGAGCGTAAAACGCGGGGATATTTATTATGCCGATTTAAGTCCCGTCGTCGGGTCCGAGCAGGGCGGAATGAGACCCGTACTCATTATCCAGAACGACGTCGGAAACAGATACAGTCCGACCGTAATTGCGGCGGCGATAACGAGCCGAATGGGAAAGACAAAGCTGCCGACGCACATTGACGTATATGCGGACAAGGTAGGTTTAACGAAAGATTCCGTCATTCTGCTCGAGCAGGTGAGGACGCTTGACAAAAAGCGCCTCGGCGAGAAGATGGGGCATCTTGACGACGCCGTTATGAACGAGGTAAATAACGCCATTTCGATTAGCTTCGGTCTGTCGCAGACGGACGAGAACGACGGCAGCACCGAGAGCGGCGGGACGTTCACGGCATAAATAATGCGCACGGATTATACTATGGCTACGCCGTAGTTCCGTGCGCTGTGTTTTTGTATTATAATTTGTATCTTTATGGGATATTTTAACCAAAACAAATCGTCACAATTTGTATATTCTGCCGAATTTGTGCTTTTTGGTAAAATATTACTTGACAAAAAGTATTTGCTATGATATACTCAAATCACAGGAGGTGAATATAAATGTCTCATATCGCTGTATTTAACAATAAAAAGGCATTTTTGCGCAAGTTTTTAATATTTGTAGTTTTCTCTGTGATCATCTCACTTTCCCTTGCCTCCTGCGGAAAGACGGAGGAAGGAAAATCTGCCGAAACGGAAACAGCCGAAAAAGCGGAGACAGAACACGTCACCGAAACGGAGACTTCTGCGGCAACCGAAACATATGTTACGGACGACAATTTTGTTACGATTGGCGGCGTTCTGACGGAATATAAAGGCACGGACACCGTGGTGACCATACCCGACTATGTGACCGAAATCGCGGATCGCGTGTTTGAGAACGCGCCGAACGCGGACAAAATAACCGAAATTCGCCTCGGACGCGGTGTCACGAAAATATCCGCAAAGGCATTTTTCGGGCTTGATGTCCTCACGAAAATCGAATCTGCTCAAAATCCCTTTTTTATCACCGAATTTCAAAAATATGATAACGCTTATGCACTGTATTCAAAAGATCAACCCGTGATATTTTATTTTCCCGATAAAGAGATGCATAGCATCACCTATGCAACAGAAAATGAATACTACGAGCAGAACGAAAAAATCATACTGGCGGCATCAGATGCACTTTTTGAGATCGGCTTTGAGGAAGATGTAAATGACGGAAACAGATATTGGTATGTTTCTTCTATAACCTACAACGGAACAGTCAAAAATTTTGAGGCAAATGAAAGCTTCGGCGCACCTTTGGGGAAATATGCATTTAACACAAACGAAGCTTTTGTGTTTATGAAACAGATGTATAATGCTTCCGACGCATATTTTTTTGTTGACGATAAAGTGTTTGAAAAGAAGAATTTATTTGACTATGCGGTTGGTTATTCTATTTCGTTTTATTCGGAGAATGAAAATCTTAAATACATAAAAATGGCGAGCAATTATGGGATTTTGACATCAGGGGTAAGCACTATGACTATGTGTTTTTATGAGATAGAGAGCAGAGAGGAATTTTGTGCAGAATACGGACGAGTAGAGATAACGGATTCGGGACTTAAATATATTCCCGAAAAAACCTATAATATTTCGGAATATTTGGAAATGAGAGGAACGAGCATTGACGAATGCTTTGAAAATTATTATTATGCAGGTGAATATGATACACTTGACGAATTGATTGCAGCAAACAAAAACAGGCTCACACGAAAGGACGAATAATATGAAAAATAATGAAGTTAAAAATTTTATCGGAAGTTATAAATCGTTATATGACAGAAGATTTTGAAACAAAGGATTAATATAATCACAATTATCTGAAAGTGAATGGGGCGTCACGGACACGAAGTGCTCAAATGGGGTTTGTACATCAAATGTTTTTGGCGGTGCTACGCAGTGCTATGGATATTCGCTTTTTATCATTATCTTGCAGCCGACGCAATCGGCTCGAATGTATATTGGACGAGCGGCGATTCAACCGCATATCAGAAATGGTCATTTGAAGAAGTATAAATGATTTATACATACCGCCCGCCGTCATATGACGGCGGGTTTCCGCGTCGGTCAACTTTTTTTGAAAAAATGTTGAATTTTTAACAATTTCTATTGTAAATCCCGTAAAAATGTGGTAAACTATACAGTGGAAAAATTTTAGAAAGGCGGTTATATACAATGACTTACAACAAGAAAACCATCGAAGACATCGACGTTGCGGGCAAAACCTGCCTCGTCCGCTGCGACTTCAACGTCCCCATGAAGGACGGCAAGATCACGAGCGACAAGAGAATCGTCGGTGCGCTTCCTACCATCAAATACCTTCTCGACAAGGGCGCAAAGGTTATCCTTTGCTCTCACATGGGCAAGCCTCACAACATCTTCACACCGAATTTCGGTCTTTCAAAAAAGGAGAAGAAGGCTGTTGCGGCTCTTCCCGAAAACGAACAGGCAGAGGCTACAAAGACTTATCTTGAAAAGGCTCTCGGCGACAAGAAGAAGCTCACTCTTAAACCCGTTTGCGACAGACTCAACGAAGATCTGGACGGCAAGGTGACTTTTGCCGAGGACATCATCGGTCCCGACGCAAAAGCTAAGGTTGCGGCTCTTAAACCCGGCGAGGCTGTTCTTCTTGAAAACGTCCGTTTCGACGCAAGAGAGGAAAAGAACGACCCAGAATTTGCAAAGGAACTCGCTTCCATGGCTGACATTTTCGTAAACGACGCGTTCGGTACGGCTCATCGCGCTCACGCTACAACAGCAGGCGTTGCCGACTACCTCCCCGCAGTTTGCGGCTACCTCATTCAGAAGGAAATCAGCATTATGGGCAAGGCTCTCGAAAATCCCGAACGCCCGTTCGTTGCAATCCTCGGCGGCGCAAAGGTTTCGGACAAGCTCAATGTTATCAATAACCTCCTCACAAAGGTCGATACTCTCATCATCGGCGGCGGTATGGCTTATACTTTCCTTGCCGCTAAGGGCTACGGCATCGGCAAGTCCCTCTTCGACTCCGAAAAGGTTGACTACTGCAAGGATATGATGAAGAAGGCAGAGGAAGCGGGCGTTAAGCTCCTTCTCCCCGTTGATACCGTTGTAGCAAAGGATTTCCCCGATCCTATCGACGCTCCCATCGACGTAAAGACTGTTCTCTCGAACGAAATTCCGAGCGATATGGAAGGTCTTGACATCGGCGAAAAGACAGTCGCTCTCTTCTCCGACGCGGTAAAGAACGCAAAGACCGTTGTTTGGAACGGTCCTATGGGCGTTTTCGAAAACCCGACGCTTGCAAAGGGTACTATCGCGGTTGCAAAGGCTCTCGCAGAGTCTGACGCAATCTCCATCGTCGGCGGCGGTGACTCCGCGGCTGCCTGCGAACAGCTCGGCTTTGCGGATAAGATCACGCACATCTCCACGGGCGGCGGTGCTTCCCTCGAATTCCTTGAAGGCAAGGATCTTCCCGGTATCAGCTGTCTCGAAAACAAATAAATAATTTGTAAAACGGCGGGACGCGACATTCGGTCGTGTCCCGCATAATCTTAAAAAAGAGGTTTTGAAAATGAATAACGCAAAAAGAAGAACAGTCATCGCGGGCAACTGGAAGATGAACTTCACCCCCGCCGAGGCAAAGGCTTTTATCGAAGAGATCAAGCCGCTGGTCGCGGGCAAAAACGGCTGTGACATAATTTTCTGCGCGCCTTATGTTGACATTGCACCCGCAATGGAGGCTGCAAAGGGCTCTGACATAAAGATCGGTGCGGAGAACGTGCATTTTGCCGAAAAAGGCGCGTATACGGGCGAAGTTTCCGCAAAAATGCTCACATCTATGGGCGTTGAGTACGTCATAATCGGTCACAGCGAGCGCCGCCAGTATTTCGGCGAGACGGACGAGACTGTCAACCTTCGCACAAAGGCTGCTCTTGCTGCCGGCATGAAGGTGATTCTCTGCCTCGGCGAAGTAAAAGAACAGAGACTTAGCGGTATTACGAACGAAGTCGTTTCCATGCAGACAAAGCTCGACCTTAAAGACGTTACGGCAGAAGAGCTTAAAAACGTCATTATCGCATACGAGCCCGTATGGGCTATCGGAACGGGGCTTACCGCAACTCCCGAGCAGGCTGACGAAACTTGCGGCGTAATCAGAGATGCGGTTGCGGAGCTTTACGGCAGAGACGCCGCAGAGGCAATGACGATCCAGTACGGCGGTTCGATGAACGACGGCAACGCAAAGGAACTTCTCGCAAAAACAAACGTTGACGGCGGCCTTATCGGCGGCGCATCGCTCGTTGCGGCAAAGTTCAACGCTATCGTTGACGCCGCACAGTAATTTTTCCAAAAATAAAAAAAGGACTGCTCAAATAGCAACACCCGATAAGGATATTTTTATGTAGGTTATGGTGTAACTCAGCAAAATGAGTTACACCATATTTTTTGTTATGCTACGAAGCGGAAGTTTTGCGGGTTTTCTCGAAATTCTTCCATCATAGCAAGAATTTCGTTTTCGGTCAAGATATCTATCATAGTCGGTGTCCCCGGTTGCATCACATTCGTGGGCAAGCTCTGCAACATTGCCTTTTTGCCGGAGGGCATATTCGGGGTTGACCTTTTTTATAAGGTCAATGGGCACGCCGAACCACTGCGAGGCTGATGCCTCGTATATTTTGCCGTGTGTGCGGAAAACCTCAATCATCCACTCCTCACCGGCAAGCCGGGAAATAACATGAGCCACAATGACCGAATCAAAGATAGTGTTTACTTCAACTACGTCCAATTGCAACTTGAATTTTTTCGCCGTTCATCCGGTTCAGCGATTGTCCGCGTTCTGTGCCTCTGACCTCGCAAAAGCCTTCGGCGAATCCCCTGTCACTTTCTCAAAAGCCTTATAGAAGCCCGACGAGGTGTTGAATCCGCTCGCGAACGCAAGATCAATAATGTTTCTGCCGGGATTCGATTTCATTAGCGTGATAAAATGGATTACATGGCTTCTTGTGACATATTCCCGAAGACCTACTCCCGTATACGCCTTGAACATACGGGAAAAATACGCCGGAGAAACATTTGAACGCGCTGCGAGGACAGGAAGCGTCAGGTTTGCGGAAGGGTTTTCGTTTATATAGTCGACCGTCACGGATACGAGTTCAATTTGCGAAATTGATTGGCGTCCGGAGCAGGCAGAGGCAAACATACGCGACAGCTTGAGTATCATATGAGACAACAGATTCAGAATCATTTCGTCGCGATAAGGTCTTTCTTCGTTTATCTCCTCATATATCGCAGTAAAGTCTGACGACAGCTCTTTGCTCTGCTGACTTCCTTCGGCAAAAAGATTTTCAAAACGGTCTGAGCGCAGATAGAAAAAGTTCGCGAGATTCAGGTTCGGGATCAGCGCAATCGGGTAGAAGCAGTACTGACAGACAATCAGCGGCTCTTCGGATGTTATCGCCTTTATATATCTAATATCTAAACGGTTCATAAGTAAAAAATCTCCCGCGCCCACGCAATAATCAATACCGTTTATATTCCAGACGCATGAACCGCTCATTATTCGAACGATCTTCAGCTCGTCATGGTTGTGAAGATTGTTGTCGAAATATCCGCTGCCCATTTCCTTGACCTTGCATTGGAATTGAATCTTTCCGCTCTTGTCGTATATACTGTGAAGCACCTTGGCATGCTTTTCGTTTTGTCCTTCCATGCTTATCCCTCCCGCTTTTTTAATCCGGATAAAAGTATATCATCATTTGAAAACCTTGTCAAGCGGACAGAAAAAAAGACATGAAAGTAGAGACTTTTGACAAGAACACGGACGAAAAAGGCTTTTTTCATGCTATAATAAAAATATGGAATATATACACAAAGAATTTACACGCAAAAAAAATCTTGATTACGATGTTGTCGTGGTTGGCGGCGGACTTGCCGGGCTGACCGCTGCGATCGCTTCGGCAAGGCACGGCGCGAAAACCGCGATAATTCAGGATCGACCGGTGTTCGGCGGAAATGCCTCCTCAGAGATCCGTATGCACATTTGCGGCGCAAGTGAGAATCAGAAGAAACCGGAGTATGAAGAAGGAGGAATACTCCATGAGATAATGCTTCTGAACAAGAGCCGCAACGACTCGTTCAATTACTCGGTCTGGGATATGACACTCTATGAAGTGGTAAAATCTCAGCAAAATCTCACCGCTTACCTGAACACCACAATGCTCGACTGCGAGGTATCGGACGGTTCGATAGGATCGGTACGCTGTTATCAGCTAACGACCGAGACATTTTACACAATTCACGCGCAAATTTTCATTGACTGCACCGGCATAGGGACGCTCGCGATGAAATCCGGAGCCGTTTTCATGACCGGAAGCGAGGGGCGGCGTATCATCGGCGACTATATACTCACCGAGAACGACATTCTTGAAAAACGCCGGTTTTATGACGGTGTGACCTACGGCGGCTGGGCGATGGACGTGCACACTCCGGGCGGGCTGTACGATTTCGATAAACGTCCGAGCCAAATCCGTTGCTTTGACGGGGTTTATGAGATACCATATCGCTGCTTCTATTCGCGGAATATAAAAAACCTCATGATGGCGGGAAAGATAATCAGTGCGTCGAAGCTCGGAATATCTAGCACGAGAGTCATGGGAACCTGCGCCGCGGGCGGTCAGGCGGCAGGCACAGCCGCCGCGATGTGCGTAAGGAAGGGACTGCCTCCGCGCAGGCTTCTGCCGTTCGTAGGCGAGCTCAGGCGCGAACTTGTGAAGGACGACTGTTTTATCCCCGGATTTTCGGAAAGCGACGGCGACCTTCTCATCGGTGCTGAGGTTTTCACGCCGTCGTTCAGAGCCGGACATGAGCCGGGACTCATCGCGAACGGTTCGGCGCGGAACGGACTCTTTATTTCGAACGGCGTTTCCGACGCGAGTGAGATTATCAGGATAGTTCCGACGCGGGCGATCTCAGTCGATGAGTTGAGAATCACATTTGACTCCTGCTTTGAGCGCGCGATAAAGATAACTCTCTCGGACAAGCGCCGTGCACAGCAACTTCCGGGAGTGCCGCCGGAGCTTGTGAAGGATTACCGTGTCGAGCTTCTGTACCGCGGCAGGAAAGTCGCCGAACGAATGGTTGAAGGCAATTTCGAGCGGCTGAACATACTCGTATTCGACGGCATTCTGACCGACGAGATAAGGCTTGCGATTTTCTCGACGAACGGCTGTCCGGACGCGCGGATATTCCGCATCGCGGCTTATGAAAATGAAGACAGATGAAAGAATATATAGCGCACGCCGGGATACATCTCGTCTCTTGTGACGCAGAATTCTCTGCGCTCGATTGAATACGCCGCGGCTGCTGAGTTTGACTATGTCGAGCTTGAAAACCTTGAATAACTTCCGCGCGGACGGCACATATTCTTCCGCGCTGCTTATGTTGTGCGTGACAACCTCCGCAAACGACGCGAGAAACCAAAGCACGCAGACGCACGACAGCCCGAATACTGCCGGACGATGATGTCGGATATTCTTCTTGACTTCATTTTATTTTCCTCGGTTACTTTAATATCGCGATCATCGCGGCGACGGCAAACAGGCACGTCGCCGCGATGATCGTGTTTCTTATAAGGTTATACTTCCGACGTCTTGCACTAAGGCCTTCCGGCATTGTTTTTTGTGCAAGCTCCGCATCATACCCGGCACGGTCGTTGGCATCAATTTCTCCTGTGCTGCCTCGGTTAAGTTCCCGGTAAATCGTACTGATATGCACGCCGAGTGTGTCCGCAATATCCGGCAGGGCTGCACCTGCGTTGTACTGTTCCTCAAAATGTTTCCTATCCTCATAGGTAAAATATTTGCAAGTGATACGGTCTCCCTCCTTTCCGTTTTTCGGCCCAAAAAAATAATGTGCGAAAGGCAATAACCATACGCACATTTAGGTGTGTTTTTAAGGCTTTTACCTTTCGCACATATTATAAAACTCTTTTTAATTCGGTTTTTGCGATTTCCTATTGACAAAATCCAAACATTGAGATATAATAATAGTAATGATTACGATTATCTTTATCAAAACCGAAAGGAATATATAAATGAAAACAACGAAATACAGCAGACAGCGTGAAACTCTTTTGCGCGTGCTTTGTGCGACGAAGAGCCACCCGTCCGCCGATGCCATATACGGTGAGGTCAGAAAAGAGATTCCGAATATAAGCCTCGGTACGGTTTACAGAAACCTTGCCCGCCTTGCGGAGGACGGGGTTATAATGAAGCTCGACGTGGGCGACGGAACGGAGCATTACGACGGAAATACCGTGCTCCATTCGCATTTTGCCTGCGAAAAATGTGGACGTATAGAAGACGTCTGCGAAGGGGATTCTATTGCAGAGAGCGTAAAACGCTCGGCTGAGGAGATCACGGGCGGCAGGATAAGAACATATTCGCTCGTTTACCTCGGCACATGCCGCGATTGCCTTAAAAAAGAGAGCGAAAACGACAATGACTCCGACCGAAATGCCGACTGAAAAATAAATAAAATTTTTTTGAAAAAACACTTGACAAATAAAAATTTTATGATATAATAATAACAGTAACGATTATCATTATCGAAATCAAAAAATTTTGGAGGAAAATATTATGAAAAAGTTTGTATGTCCCGTATGCGGTTATGTTCACGAGGGAGATTCCGCTCCCGAGAAGTGCCCTCTTTGCGGCGCACCCGGATCGAAGTTCACGGAGGTGAAAGAGGACGAGCTTAACTTTGTCTGTGAGCACGTTGTCGGCATCGGCGCAAAGGATAAGGTAGAACCCGACGTTTACGAGGGGCTTAAAGCTAATTTTGAGGGCGAGTGCAGCGAGGTCGGAATGTATATTGCGATGTCGAGACAGGCTATCAGAGAGGGCTATCCCGAAATCGGCGAGTTTTATATGAGAGCCGCTCTTGAAGAGGCAGAACATGCCGCAAAATTTGCGGAGCTTCTCGGCGAGGTTGTAACCTCTTCCACAAAGACAAACCTCAAAATGAGATCCGAGGCAGAGTGCGGCGCAACGGCGGGCAAGCTCGAACTTGCAAAGAGAGCAAAGGAGCTCGGTTATGACGCAATCCATGATACCGTCCATGAAATGGCAAAGGACGAAGCTCGCCACGGCAAGGGCTTTGAGGGCATGCTGAAAAGATACTTCGGTCAGTAATATAAGAGCCGAAAACTGAATGTATAACAAAAGGTACGGATTTTCCGTACCTTTTTGTTTTTATTTATCTATTTTTTGACCGCGAATATCTTTTCCGACAAAACGGTATGCAACGTATTCGCCGAGGACTCTGCTTGTGATTCTGTCCCAGTAGCGCTTTCTGAATTCTTCCGTCGTGAGATTCGTATTTATTATCGTCGGGAGATGTTTTATCAGGCGCGTGTTTATCACGTTATAAAAAGCCGAAACGGTGAACTGGTTCGAAATTTCCGTGCCTACGTCGTCTATTATGAGCAGCTCGCACTGATAGTATCTGCCGACGCCCTCCGCCGCCGTTTCGGAGTATGTTTCGCCGAAGCGCTCGGACTCAAAGTCCGCGATCATTCCCATCGCGCTGACGTAGAGAACATCAAAACCCTTGTCGATAACGGTTTTTGCAACCGCCGTCGAGAGGTGTGTCTTTCCGAGTCCCGTGTTCCCGAGGAAAAAAAGATTCGGCGATGTAAGAGGCGAAAAATTCTCGGCGTATTCGCGAACTTCGTTGTAGGTATTTTCCATTTCTCTGTAATTTTCGGCATTTCCGCGGTAATATTCGAGCGAAAAGGTGTCAAAAGTCTGCGTTCGCATAAGACCCGCTATTCCCGAACTTTCGTAGCCCGCAAGCACGAGAGCTTTTTTCATGCAGTCGCACATTTTTGTTCCGACGTAGCCCGTGTCGCCGCATTTGTCGCACTCAAAGTGAATGTCCGTGTAGTCGGCGGGGTAGCCTGCCGATACAAGTATGCTCTTTCGCATTTCTTGCAGTTCGAGACTTTTCTTTTTGAGGTCTTCGATCTTCTCCTTTGCGCCGTTTTTCTCGCTTATCGCGGCATAAACGGCTTCAAGTCCTATTTCGCGTATCGCGTCGTCCACCTTTTTAAGTTCGGGAACGGAGGCATGAACGGCGGCACGTTTTTCGTATGCGTCGGCAATCGCACGCCTGTTTTTCTCGGCGAAAGCCTCTTTTACGCGTTTCATATTTTCTCTGCTATACCCCATTGTCTCCTCCCGATTCGAGTAGTTTTTTTCTGCCTCGTCTAAGTGCCGCTGCAAAAAATTCGTCCGTGTCAAAGCTGCCTTGATTTTCCTCTTTTTTCTTCTTTTTGTGAGCCTCTGCGTCCTTTTCTATGTCGTCTACCGTCTTTATGCCGTCCGCGTGCCAGCGGTCGATAACGGCGCCCGCATACGGGATTGACGGCTTGCCTGTGCTGTTTATCGTAACGTCGTATGCGCGTTCGATGATGTCTGCTCCGTAGCCGTAGTCGGACACCCATTTTACGATAATTGTTTTCTCCTTACCTGTGAGTGCTCTTGCGCCGAGACCGAATATTCTGCGTATGTCGGATTCGATTTTTCGGACTTCCTCCGCCTTTTTGAGGTATTCGGCAAGCGCCTCTGTGTCGGTGATTCCCTCGTCGAAGAGTTTAAGCGCGAGTTTTTCCGCCGAGCGCACGGATTTGTGTTCTCTGCTCCCGCAATGCGCGAAAAGCAGATGTATGTAGTCGGTCGGCAGGGAAAGATAGTCGGCAAGTCCTATGACGATATTTACCTCGGCGGGATTGAATATTTTCCCGAACGCCTTCTGGCAGTCGTCGACGAGCTGCTTGTATTCCTCTCTTCTTTCGAGAATGTTTCCGAGTTCCTCCGATGTGTATGCGGGAAGCGCGTCGGGAATTTTTACACGCGCGGGCTTGTCCGCCTGCTCGGTGCGTATCTGTTTTTCCCTGCCCGTTTCCTCTTCTTCTTCTTCTGCTTTTGTTTCTGTGCCGACTCTTTCGAGAACTCCCGCCTTTTCCCAGTAAAGAATTGCTTCGTGCGCTTCGTCCACCGAAGCACCCGCCGATTTTGCGAGTGCGTCCGTGTCCGAAAGGAGAGCCGTATCCGACGCCGCAAAGAGCAGAATTTCAAGCTGTAATTTTGTCGCGTCTCCTGCAAGCGCGCAGACGGACGCGGGAAGGACAGCCACGGTGCTTCCGTATTTGAAAGAGAATTTCACCTTTTTATCCTCTCGTTTTCATCGGTTTCTTGTTCGTTTTTATCTTTGTCCGAGGTGCCGTCCGCGATACCGTAATCGCCCTCGTCATCGTCATCATCATCGCTGATAGTGATGGCGTTCATGGCGTTAAGCTCGTAACACAGCGTCATCAGCGAGTCGCCGAGGTGTACATTCACGACTTTAACGTTTTCCGACGTGTCAAGCTCTATTCCCGTGAAGTTCCAGATGCCGTGAACTCCCGCGGAAACAAGCCTTTTCGTTACGCTTTCGGCGCAGTTTTTCGGAAGCGTCAAAACGGCGATGTCGACGCCGTTTTCCTCGCAGAATATTTCGAGCGTGTCCATCGAGCGCACGGTAACACCCGAAAATGTGCAGCCGATAACGGCGGGATCTATGTCGAACATTGCAATGGTGGAAACGCCGCGCTTTGTGAACATCGGGTTGCGCACAAGCGCTCTGCCGAGGTTTCCCGCTCCGATTATGACGGACTTGAAATTGCAGTTTACGCCGAGAATGTCGCTTATTTTGGCGTACAGATATTTTACGTTGTAG
The DNA here is from genome assembly GCA_934385225.1 of uncultured Eubacteriales bacterium. Lineage (GTDB taxonomy): Bacteria > Bacillota > Clostridia > Oscillospirales > CAG-272 > SIG710. The sequence continues at coordinate 5,501 of CAKRPQ010000010.1, read as the reverse complement.
CCGTAGCCCTGCTGACCGAACCCGCCGAAGCAGTTGAGATCCTGGCGTATCTGCGACGCCGTTATATTCATCATTTTGGAGAGCTCGCTCGAGCTTATTCTCATTTTTCCCTCGCGGATAAGCTCCCTCAGGTATCTGAAATATCTCGGAAGCCTTTTTATGACCGCGGGCGAAACGCTCGTTTTCTGCGCTTGCGCCGAGCGGGACGCTTCGGGAAGCTCCGCTTCGTTTTTATTCATTTTGTAACTCCTTTCGGGAAACGTTTGTTTGACAGGCGTCGAAATATTCGAAAAACGGAACTGTGTTTTTTCGTCCTGTTTTCGTATATTTTCGCCTTTTGCGACGGAATCTTCATGTCGTTTGTTCAAAGTGTACGTTCCGCCAAAATACCGCACCTTATGCCGAGGTAAACGTTTTTTCGCTCTTTGCCGCTATTTTCCACACACGCCGCGGGGTCAAAGTTTTCCACAGTTTCAACAGAGTTTTCCACAGATACGCCGTGTTTTAGGCTTTTTTATGGTGAAAACTTCTGTTCGAAAGTGGAAAAGTCGGGTTTTACACACACTTTTTCAACAGCCTGTGGAAAACTGTTGTGTAAAACACACGGAATATTAGACGGATCTTAAAAATGTGCAATCTGCCGAAATTCAAAAAATCGACGAAAAGCTATTGACAAAATCCGAGTGTTCCGAATAAGGAAACGACAGAAAAATTTCATTCGCAGGCGGAAGCATTGAGCGAAGTGTCTGCGAAATTGCCTTTCAAAAATTCATAATATGTTGCTGCACCGATCATTGCGGCATTATCGCCGCAGAGGTTTTTCGGCGGGCAGACGAATTTGACCTTTTTCCGCCCGCAAAGCTCCGAAAGAGCCGAGCGCAGATGCGAATTTGCGGCGACGCCGCCTGCCATGACGAGAGTTTTCATGCCCGTAATATCGAACGCGGCGGAGATTTTCTTAGTGATAGCCTTCACCGCCGTATAGGTGTAAGAGGCGGCAAGATCCGCGCGGTTTATCTCCTCGCCTTTCTGTTCCGCCTTGTTTATATAGTTGAGTGCGGCTGTTTTAATGCCGCTGAACGAGAAATCAAGATTTTCGCCGACAATGGCAGGCGACGGCAGCTCTATTGCCTTTTTGTTTCCCGCATAGGCGAGCTTGTCGAGCGCCGCACCGCCCGGGTAAGGCATGCCGATAACCCGTCCGACCTTGTCGAACGACTCTCCTATTGCGTCGTCGCGCGTCGAGCCGATCTCCTCGTAGGTCGTGTAGTCGGTAATTTTGTATATCGACGTGTGACCGCCCGAAACGACAAGACCGAGAAACGGCGGTTCAAGTTCGGGATCGGAGAGCAGAGCCGCCGAAATGTGTCCGTGAACGTGGTTTACGGCGACGAGCGGTATTCCGTTTGCGTATGCGAGCGACTTTGCAAAGTTTACGCCGACAAGCAGTGCGCCGATAAGTCCGGGGAAAGCGGTAACGCCAATCGCGCCGATGTCACCGATTCCGATTCCCGCTTCATCAAGTGCACGATATGTTATGCGCGAAATCGCTTCTATATGCGCGCGGCTCGCGATTTCGGGGACAACTCCGCCGTAAAGGCGGTGAACTTCTATCTGTGACGCGACGATGTTCGAGCATATCCGCCTGCCGTTTTCGGTCATTTCGACGACGGCGGCAGAGGTTTCGTCGCACGAGCTTTCGATTCCAAGTATATACATATTACTCCTGAATTTCTTTTGTCATTATTATTGCCGCTTCCGTCGGCATTCTGTAAAAGTTCGGTCTTTTTCCGACGGCGTTAAAGCCGAGCGATGTGTAAAGTGCTATCGCGCCCGCGTTCGACTCTCTGACTTCGAGGAAGATTTTTTTAATCCCCTTTTCCGCGCAAAAGCCTAAAAGCGCCTCCGTCACCGCGCGCGCAAGCCCCGCTCTTCTGAAATCGGGGTGCGTTGCTATGTCCGTTATTTCGCCCTCGTCAAGGGTAAAGACCATTCCCGCGTAGGAGACGACCTGCCCATCCTCCGTGAGAGCGCAAAAAGCGACGCCGCCAGTGCCCGTCAGCGTTTCAAGTCCCTTTTCCGTCCATGGGTGCGCAAAGCAAAGCTCTTCAAGCCTTGCGATGCCCGAAAGATGCCCTTTTTCCGCGCGTAAAACGGTGAATTTTTCGTTATTTTTCATTTCCGAAGAACATTTTTTCGATACATTCTTTTATTTTCGCAAGGCAAGCGACGTAATCTTCTTCCGTGCCGCCGAACGGGTCGGGAATGTCTTCGGGCATACAGGTTATTTTTGAAGCGTACTGCGGAAATGCGGAAACGAGCGCCATTGCGTGTGACGACGAAATGCCGATAACGATGTCGGAGAGCAGAAAATCCGCCTCGTCTATCTGTTTTGCCGTGTGAGCGGGGTAGTTGTTCCACGGAAGCACTTTTACGCCCGCTTTTTCGAGTGCGAGAACGGCGTTCTTCGAGATCGGAGTGCCGCAGGACGCGCATATTCCCGCAGATGTGGCGCGTATTTCGCGGCGTCTGAAAACGCTCGGATCGCACGCCGTGCATATTTCGGGAACTTTGCCCATCTGATTGAGAAGTGCCTCCGCCATAGGCGAGCGGCAGGTGTTGCCCGTGCATACAAAGCAGACGCGCAGAGGTTCGCCCGCATTTTTATTTTCTTTTAATTGTTCTGTTTCTTTTTCTGTTTCAGTTTTTTCAAGCGTAGAGTTCATATATAAAACCCCTTTCTGCTACGTTAATAGCCGAATTTGCCTGCGAGAGAATCATCGTCCGAGATCCAGTCCACGGTATTTATTATGCGATAGTCGTCCTTTGTGTCGCGGATTATGACGGTGGAGATGCCCGCATTTATTATCATTCGCTTGCACATCATGCAGCTGCTGGTGTTCGGTATAATCTCCGACGTCTGCGGATCGACGCATACCATGTAGAGAGTAGAACCGAGCATCTGATCTCTCGGTGCGGCGATAATGGCGTTTGCCTCGGAATGAACCGAACGGCAAAGCTCGTAGCGTTCTCCGCGCGGTATGCCGAGCTTGTCGCGCATACAGAACATGAGGTCGCTGCAATTTTTTCTGCCTCTCGGCGCGCCGTTGTAGCCCGTCGAGACAATTACGTCGTTCTTGACTATTATCGCGCCGAACAGACGGCGCAGGCAGGTGCCTCTTTCCGCGACGGTCTGCGCAATGTCAAGATAATAATTATGCTTCGAAACTCTTTCCATAGATATGTTCTCCTTCTTCGGACAGTATAAACAACTATACATTATATATTATAGTACAAAAAAGCGATAAAATCAAGTGGAGAACGAAAATATTGTCGTAAATGAAAAAGGCGGCGGAAAGATTGATCTTTCTGCCGCTTTTGCAGGACTAAAACAAATAAATGTTTTATCGTGTATTCATATACAGTTAATAGTATGTTTCGTAATAATCAGCCAATTTCCGTATGAAATCACTGTTGATTTCGAACCCCTGACCGTCTGTAATTACAGTATCTTCGTTGCATTTCGGGCAATACGGACACCCAAAAATTCCATCGTCATCGCAAAAATACCAGTCGGTAATATCCTTTGGCGAAAAAATCGCGCCGCATGAAAAGCAACCGCACACTTTCGATTTTTCTACTGTTTTGTAATCGGGAGAGCGGCAGTTTATTGCCTTTTCGTATATATAACTTTTAATTCGTTCCGAGTTGTGTTTGGCAATGTATTCAGGTTCTTTTATTGCTTTGCGGATTATATCGGACGGATAATTTTCAAATAGTTCAACTGGGTCGATTACAAGGAGAGGGTATTTACTTACGTCAAGCTCGGACAAATACTCCGGGTAACTGTCGATACAGTCAAGTCTGTCCTCTGATATAAAAAATATATCGAATATTTTCTGATCGTCTTTGTAAAGTTCAAAAAACGTGCCTCCGTCATTCGACAAGGTTCTTTTATAACTGTATTGTTTTGAAAGAGAGAACAGCGTGAGTTCAACCGAGTTGACTGCGTTATGCGGCATAACGTTTATTGCGTCCTTAATCATGTTCTTTGTCGCGCAGGTACTTTTATAAATCGAGAGCATTGTTTCCCCTGATGAGAACAGATGTTTAATGCCGTTAAACAGAAAATCGCGGTTGCCCGAATGCATAATATCCGAATGCGTGTTTTTTTCGAGCTTTTCCGCGGCAAAATCGAAAAATACGATGTATGCGGGATTTGGTTCTATATCGAATGAATAGTATATATCCGACAACTGCCGCGGAAGCAGTTTTTCAATGATAAAAACAAATTCATCGATCAAAATTTCGGCCTCTCGCGGCTCAAGCCCATACACGCAGCCCGATTGCAGATCGGCAGCCAATTCCTTTTCGTTTACATTTAATGACCCGAGCATTGCGAGTACCGAGGAAAATGCTTTTTCTCTGCTTCGGGTCTCAATCAGACTGTTAATATATATTTTTTCGACTTCGCCGACCACAGAGAACGGCGAATCATATGTTTTATGAAAAAAATTGATGAAATCAATTTTTTTTCGCATATCGGGTGGTTGTTTAGGGGCATCTACGGGGAATCCTATTTCTGACAGAGTTCTGGTGGAAACGTTGTCGATTGCGAGTCCTTTTATGCATTTGAATTTTATGTTTTCAAAAGTCATGGATATACCTCGTAAAATTTATGTAATATAAAAGGAAACTTTGCACAAGTCCGTTTTACAGACTTGTGCAAAGTTTTATAATCAGAAATTCCCCGTTTGTCTTATGATTTTGCGAGGGCATTTTTCGGCGCATTTTCCGCACGCCGTGCATTTGTCGTAGTCTATCGAGGCAACATAATCGTTCACCTTTATCGCGCCGACCTCGCAGGTCTTTTCGCAAATGCGGCAGCTTATGCACCCCGCATCGCATTGCAGACGCGTATTTTTGCCGTTTTCGACCGATTTACAGCCGACAAAATACTTTGTGTCATACGGGATAAGCTCGATAATATGCTTCGGACAGGCACTGACGCAGCTTCCGCACCCGCCGCATTTCGTGTAATCGACGCGAGCCGCGCCGTCTTTAACTTCTATTGCGCCGAAGGCACAGGCACGGACGCATGTTCCGAGCCCTATACAGCCGTTCGGACACATTTTGTCGCCGCCTCCGAGGTTAGCCGCGGAAATACAGTCGTCTGCACCGCTGTAAACATACTTTTTGTGAGCCGCGCCGCCGTATCCCGAACACATGACCTGCGCTCTCATGCGCTTCTTTTCGGCGATTTCTTCGCCCATAACGGCGGCAATTTCCTTTGCCGTTTCGCTATCGCAGACGTTACAGGCATCGGGTCTTGCGTCACCGCGCACAATGGCGTCGGCAAGTGCCGCACAGCCCGAATAACCGCAGCCTCCGCAGTTTGCGCCCGGGAGCTTTTCGATTATTTTCGGAACTCTCTCGTCAACCTTTACGGCAAAAATCTTTGACGCCATCGCGAGAAGCGCACCGAAAAGCGCACCGAGACC
>CAKRPQ010000009.1 GCA_934385225.1 uncultured Eubacteriales bacterium | reverse complement strand
CCGTTATTATACTACACCACCCTCGCTTTGTCAAGGGGTTTTTGCAAAATTCCCGCAATTTTTCCTGTTTTTGACATTTTAAGCAAAAATACGAGCGCAAAATCGTTTATTTTAACTAAACGGACGGACCATCCTCGAATTGCGGCTCTCTGTATTCGCTTTGCGACTTTCGCCTGAAATCGCTCGGCGGGCAGAAAAAAAGCTGTCCGAAGCGCCGCGAGAAATAAAATCTGTCGCAAAAACCGAGTTCGTCGCTTATCTCGCCGATCGTCTTTGACGAATAGGCGAGCTTTTTTTGCGCCTCGGCGAAAACAAGCTCCTCGACATAGCGGCGGACGGTCATTCCGACCTCGCGCTTAAAATAATTCGAGACGGTATTCTCCGAAACGCCGAAATGAGACGCTATCTCGGAGCGCGTAAGCGACGCGGAAAGGTGTTCTTTCACATACGCGAGCATCATTTTCGTAAGCTCGGAGTATTTTGCGCCGAAATCGTCGCCGATGCCGAAGCCGTACTCTTCCGCAATTTCCGCAAGCGTCGAAAAAATGACACCCTTTACTCCGAGCGCGGAGAACACGTCTTTTTCGCGGTAAAAGCGCACGGCGTCGGCGACTTTTTGCGCGTCCTCGATGAAGCCTATCATACCGAAATCCCTGAAAACGTCAAAGCCGTCCGCACGTGTTATATTTATATGGAAGAAAACTTTTCTCACTTTTCCCGTGCAGCCGTAGTCAAAGCGATACATCGGCGGTATCAGGTAAATGCGGTTCGGGTGCATTTTTATCGTTCCGCGCGAGTCGCGAAGATACCCGCCTTCGCCCTCCGAAACAAAATACATGCGCGTATAAGGCGACACAACGTTCTCGGCGTGCCACCAATCGGGAGAAAGCACCGCCTCTCCGCTGTCGGAAATATCAAGGACGCAGTTTTCGGCAATCCGAACCAGTCCACCGTTTTTATTAACTCCCATTTGTTAAAATCTCCATATTTTTTGTCTTATTTCCCATATGAATTTGCCGTAATTTATGCTATACTTATGATACCACGAAAAAACGCAAAAATCAACACGGAGGAAAAATAAAATGTCAAGCTACATTATAAGAAAAACGGAGGGCAACACCGAATGGTTTCGTCACGACCGTTTCGGAATGTTCATTCACTTCGGTCTTTACGCGCTTCCCGCGCGCCACGAATGGGTAAAATCCCGCGAAACGCTCTCGGACGAACACTACAAAAGATATTTTGGGCACTTCGACCCCGATATGTTCGACGCGCGCGAATGGGCAAGGCAGGCAAAGAACGCGGGCATGAAATACGCAGTCCTTACGACGAAGCACCACGAGGGCTTCTGCCTCTTCGACACGAAATACACAAGCTACAAGATAACGAACACTCCCTTCGGACGCGACCTTGTGCGTGAATACGTCGATGCTTTCCGCGAGGAAGGACTTAAAATCGGTTTCTACTATTCCCTGCTCGACTGGCACCACTCCGACTACACGATAGACGCGCCTCACCCGATGAAATTCGCGCCAGACGCGCTCGAACTCAACAAAACGCGCGATATGAAAAAATACTGCGAATATATGAGAAATCAGGTGACGGAACTGCTCACAAATTACGGCAAGATCGACATTCTCTGGTTTGATTTCAGCTTCGGCAGAGACAAGAGCGGCGACCCGCTCCTCGAAAGATTCGAAGGAAAAACGAAGGAGGACTGGGAGGCGTCGAAGCTCCTTGCACTCGCCCGCAAACTGCAACCGGGAATAATCATCGACAATCGCACAGGTTACGAGGCGGATCTCTGGACGCCCGAACAGTTCCAGCCGACGGAGTGGGTAAAGGATGAGGGCGGAAACCTCGTCACATGGGAAGCATGCCAGACTTTTTCGGGTTCATGGGGCTACTACCGCGACGAAAAAACGTGGAAATCGCCCGCACAGCTTATCGAAATGCTCATTAAAACAGTCTCGCTCGGCGGAAATCTTATAATGAACGTCGGTCCTACGGCGCGCGGATATTTCGACTGCCGTGCCGAGAAAGCACTCGGAGAATACGGCAGATGGCTCAAATACAACGGTCGTTCCATCTACGGCTGCACCATGGCGGAGCCTGAATTTACGGCACCGAACGGTTGCGCGTTTACGCAGAGCGAGGACGGAAGCCGTCTCTATCTGCACGTTTTCGACTGGCCGTTCATTCATCTCACTCTTAAAAACATTGCGGACAGGGTCGAATATATTCAGTTTCTGCACGACGCGAGCGAGATAAAATACGAGATTGCAAAAGGCGGCGGAAGCTGCGGTTCGCTGATAAAGGAGGACGGCTGCAAGGACGTAACGCTTATTCTGCCCGTCGAAAAACCCGATATTATCGTTCCGACGATTGAGATTTTCCTCAAATAAATAAAAAATGCCTCTTTTCCGCTCAATGTGGAAAAGAGGCGTTCTCATACCCTCTAAATTACATATTTTTTACTCAAATATACATAGCAAAAAGTCTTAAAATATGTTATACTATTGCAAATAGCAAAAAATTCCACACAAGACAGAAAAGGAAAATCATATGTCAAGCTATATTGTAAAAAAGACAAGCGGGAACACCGACCGGTTTCGCCGTGACCGTTTCGGAATGTTCATTCACTTCGGTCTGTATTCGCTCCCGTCGCGCGGAGAATGGGTCAAAACGCACGAAAATATGACGGACGAATATTACGACAGATATTTTAGGCACTTTGACCCCGATCTCTTCGACGCGCGCGAATGGGCAAGGCAGGCAAAGAACGCGGGTATGAAATACGCCGTTCTGACGACAAAGCATCACGACGGCTTCTGTCTCTTCGACACGAAATACACAGACTACAAGATAACAAACACCGCTTTTGGGCGCGATCTTGTGCGCGAATACGCCGACGCTTTCCGCGCCGAGGGACTGCGGGTCGGGCTTTACTATTCGCTTATCGACTGGCATCACCCCGAATACACGATTGACCAGCGCCACCCGATGAAGCTCCGTCCCGACGCGCTCGAACTGAACAAAACACGCGATATGAAAAAATATTGCGAATACATGAGAAATCAGATAACGGAGCTGCTCACAAATTACGGCGACATCGACGTTCTCTGGTTCGACACGTCGTTCGCGAAAGTAAAGACCGACAATCCGCTCCTTGAAAGGCTCGACGGCAAGAACAGTCTCGACTGGGAGAGCGAAGAGCTCACGGCACTCGTAAGAAAACTGCGTCCCGAAATAGTTCTGAACGACCGCGCGGGCGTTGACTTTGACTTCACCACGCCCGAACAGGTTCAGCCGACATCGTGGAAAAAAGACAGAAGCGGAAATCTCCTTACATGGGAAGCCTGCAACACGCTTGCAAATTCCTGGGGCTACAACCGCGGCGACAAGACGTGGAAATCGCCCGCGCAGCTTATCGAAATGCTTATAAAAACAGTCTCGCTCGGCGGAAATCTTATAATGAACGTCGGTCCTACGGGACGCGGTTGCTTTGACCCGCACGCGGTAAAATCTCTCGGAACATACGGCGAATGGCTTAAATATTGCGGCCGCTCGATCTACGGCTGCACGATGGCCGAACCCGAATTTACGGCTCCGAACGGCTGCGTCTTCACGCAGAGCGAGGACGGCGGGCGTCTTTATCTCCACATTTTCGACTGGCCGTTCATTCATCTCACTCTTAAAAACATTGCGGACAGGGTCGAATATATTCAGTTTCTGCACGACGCGAGCGAGATAAAATACGAGATTGCAAAAGGCGGCGGAAGCTGCGGTTCGCTGATAAAGGAGGACGGCTGCAAGGACGTAACGCTTATTCTGCCCGTCGAAAAACCCGATATTATCGTTCCGACGATTGAAATTTTCCTTAAAAAACCAAAATGATATTGAAATTTTACCTCTTTTCTGTTATACTGTTAACGGAAAAGAGGTTTAATTATGAATTTTGATATTGATTTCAGAACAAAAATAGTTTCGGGCGAGGATTGCGTAAAGAAAAACGCCTCGCTTATAAGCGCAAAACGCGCATTTATCGTAACGGGGAAAAGCGGCGCGAAAAAATCGGGCGCGCTTGACGACATTCTTGCCGTTCTCGGAGAAAACGGTGCCGAATACGAAATTTTCGACAAAATAGGCGAAAATCCGCTGCTCTCGGTCTGCGTCGAAGGCGGAAAAAGAGCAGCGGAGTTTGGTGCGGACGCTGTCATAGGTATCGGAGGCGGTTCTGCTCTTGACGCGTCGAAAGCAGTCGCTCTCTATGCGTCGTGCCGTCTCGACGACGAAAAAGATCTTTTCGACAAAGCGAAATGCACGGGCTGCCTTCCGATATACGCCGTTCCGACGACGGCGGGAACGGGAAGCGAGGCAAACCCCTACGCCGTAATGACGCTTGACGGCGGAAGAACGAAAAAGAGCATAGGCAACCCGCTCTGCTACCCGAAAGTCTCGTTTGTCGATCCGAAATACACCTATTCACTCTCCGAGCGCTACACGGTCAGCACCGCGCTCGACGCTTTTGCGCACGCACTCGAATCGTATCTTTCGCCGAAATCGACCGTTTTTTCGGAGAGCCTCGCGCTCTTTGCGGCGAAAAACATCTACTCCGTTCTCTCGGAGAACACCGAAACTTTTGACGGGGGTGCGCGTGAAAAACTCGCGTATTCGTCCTGCGCCGCAGGCGCGGCGATAAGCGTTACGGGAACTGGCTTCCCGCACCCGCTCGGTTACAGCATCACGCTCCTGCACGGCATTCCGCACGGTATCGCGTGCGCCGTTTTCGACGGCGACTTCATAGAACTCAACGACAAAACCGATGAGGGTCACAAAAAGCTCGACAAATTTTTCCGTTTCATAGGAACGGACAGAAAAACGCTTATATCCATTCTCGCCCGCCTCTCGGAAACGGGCATAAAGCTGTCCGTCGATGAGATAAAAGAACACGTTGACCTTATAAAAGGCGCAGGCAACTATGTAAACTCTCCCTACGTTCTCTCGGACGAGGAAAAATACGGGCTTTACAAAAAACATTTTGCCGAATAAACAGAGGATTTATGTTAAAAACTAAACAGATCACCGTCGATTCCCCGGATTTCAAAAAAATAAAGAATCTCTACTACTCCGCATTTCCGCGCGAGGAGAGAATGCCTTTCAAGTACCTTATAAAGCCGTCGTCGTCAAACGAATTTATCGCCTGCTACGACAGGAAAAAGTTCTGCGGCTTCTATTCGGCAATGACCTTTGACGACGTTACGCACATTCTGTTTCTCGCCGTTGACAAAACCGAGCGCGACCGCGGATACGGTTCAAAAATTCTCCGCACGATAGAGAGAAATCACCGTGGGAAGCGCATCATTCTCGATATAGAAGCACCCGACGCGAACGCAGACAACAACGAGCAGCGTCTCCGCCGAAAGGCGTTCTACAAGCGTGGCGGCTACACGGAGACGGACATAAAATACGTCGAAAACACCGTTTCCTACGAAATCCTTATAAAGCGCGGCAGCAAGATCTCGGAGGACGAATTCAACCGCTTCTGGGACGCTTACAACCTTCTGCGCGCGTCGGAAACCGAAAAAGACAACGCTACGGTCACATTCAGAGCAATCACCGAGAGCGACAGAGAGCTGTTCTTCGAAATGAGCGAAGAATTTTATGCGACGGAGGCGGTTCTCCGCGATGTTCCGCGCGGTCATCACGAGCGCGCTTTCGACGAACTTATGCGCTCGCGCGAATATCTTGATTGCTACATAATCGAATTTTCGGGCGTACCCGCGGGATTTGCGCTCCTGTGCAAAACTTACAGCCGCGAGGCGGGCGGTGTCACGATATGGATAGACGAGCTTTACATTCGTCCCGACTATCAGGGACACGGCGCGGGAGCAAAGTTCTTCCGCTTTGCCGAAGATAACATACCCGCCGCGCGCTATCGACTTGAAGTCGAACCCGAAAACCTCGGCGCGGCGCGTCTTTACCGCCGTCTGGGCTATGAAGATCTGCCGTATATGCAGATGGTAAAGGACAAATAATTATGCAATCAAAAATTCCCGTCACAAAATGACGGGAATTTTTTAGTTTGCTCTTTTTGTGTTATATGTCAGCGGGATATTGTAAGTCGTCTCGTAAATATCCTTCCAGAGGTTATAGTTATTTTCGAGCATTTCGCGCGTGTTCGCACGCACCGACTTTTCGGGATCGGGCATTATCGGCTTTTCGATATGGATAGTGTATTCCTGTATCGGGAAACCGTCCGCGCCTATCCTGTCGCTGTCCTCCATCGTGATGAAGCACGGCACAACGGGAAGATTATTTTTCGCCGCGAAGTTGAACGCGCCCTCTTTGAGCGGCTTCGGCTTGCGGTAGTTCCACCACATACTCTGTTCGGGGTAAACGAGAACGAAATCGCCGTCGCGGAGGATACTGTCAACCGCGCGCGTAAACTCTATGCCCGTTCTGAAATTCGACGAAAGCGGGAGAGTATAAAAATGCCTCATAAGGAAGCCGAAAAATCCGGGGAAAGACGTGTAATTTCCCTCTCTTATCACGCGGTAGAGCTTTTTGTTCTTCTTATGCGCACTCATAAACGCGAGCTGCATGGCAAAGCTGTCCATCGCGTTGAAGTGGTTGCAGGTCAGAACCGCACCTGTGTCGAGTGCGGCAAGATTTTCGCTGCCCTTTATCTCTTTTACGACAAGATCGCCGTTTTTCAGTATCGAATTAAGGTATCTTTTCGCCGCGACGTAGGAGCATTTCGCGAACATACGCGTTCTCCACTTTCTGCCGAGGTAGTCAACCTCGCCCGGCATTATCATTCTCCCCGGCGGGTCGTCCTCAACGTCCTCGTCAAAGCGTCCCTCGTATTCGTAGAGGTCGATTCTGTCGAGGATCTTCTGCCTGTCCTCGGTGCAGTTATTCCTTTTCATACGCGCAAGAAAACCGTCGTCGCGCCTCGTCTCCGCTATCGCCAGATTCATAAGGCGCTCGCAGGATTCGGCGTCGCGTTCCCTCTCTTCGTCCGTGTATGACGCGAGAATTTCGCGTATTTCGATGCCGACTTCGGTCATATCGGCATAGTGCCAGAAATACGACGCGTATCTGCAATCGCCGTAGTGCCACGGCTTTGAAACCATTATATAATGAAGAATTTTTATCTCGTTTTCGGGACACATAACGCCGAAAACCTCCGCGTTCCAGCCCTGCGGCAGGAATTTGACGCGGTCACGGCAGATGACGTTAAGGTAGTCCTCGTCCTGTGTCACGACAAAATCATAGACAGAGAGAAGCTCCGAGAATTTCGAAAGAACCTCCTCTTCCCTGAAAAGGCGGCAATTAAGGAGCAGAATGCCCGCGTTGAAGAATTTTTCGCGCGATATTCCGACGCACTTTTCGACGTATTCGCCGTAAACGTTCTCCTGCATCATAACCTGCTCGTGACACGCGCCGACGAGGTTTTCGCCGAGGTCAAATGCGTAAAGCTCCGAAATATCGCCGAGGACGACGGTGTCGCTGTCGATATATATCGCCTTATCGTATTTCGGGAACATATCCGCGATGAAAAGGCGGAAATAGGTCGTTTTCGTATAGTAATCGCGGAGCGGAAGTCTGCCGCTCAGGTCCCTCAGATAGTCGCTCACGTCGTCAAAGCATATGCGGACGTTGTCCTTTTCCCGCGTCATACGGCGCACGGCGTCCGCGTTCTCCTCCGTTATATCCGTATGGAGAATGTGTATATCGTAGAAAAAATCGTGCGAAGCGTTTTCGAGTATCGACGCTATCGACACCATCGTGAATTTGACAAAGCCGTTGTCGCAGGCGTAAAAAACGGGTATTACGGGTCTTGCGTTCTCGTTTATCATATTTCCCTTTCAAAAACCTTTCTAAGGTATATATATTCGTAAAGCACGTCGTCGAAATTATAGTATCCGAACACGCGGTGAACGCGCGAAACGTCCCACTGCTTTATATTTTCAGTATGGGGATACGGCAGATAGAACAGTCTTTTCGAAAAATGACGTACCACGGTATGTTTATGAAGAAATTTCTGGTCGTTGAACCTCTGCGGCAGGAGTTTTCTCGACGTCGTGCTTCTTATGAGCGCGCTCTGATCCGCAAACGGCAGCTTTTTCTCGCGAAGCAGTTTTCTCGCGCGCGTTAAAATCCCCGTTTCCCGCATTTTTTCGAGATTCATCAGAATAACGCCCGCATTTATATAATTCGGGTTTACAAGATATTTTCCGTAGTGGTCGCGCGCCGCGGCGTATTCAACGTCCGACACGTCGATGTCATAAAGAAGGCGAATATCTCTGTTAAACATTATATCCGCGTCGAGATACAATATTTTATCGGGCAGCGGAAGTCTGTCGGCAAACAGGCGGATGAGCGTATATGGCGAGCAATAGGCGTTTTCGTTCGGGCAGCCGTCAAATTCCTCGCGGTAAAGCTCCGTCACGTCGATTCGCGTAAAGCTGTTATCCTTATTGTACTTTTTCGCCGTGCGATCGAGAAAATTTATCTGCTTTTCCGTTATAGGCGTATATTCGGGCTTTATATGCGAGACGTCCATTGTCAGAACGTAGAAATTCATCGCCTCATCGTTGCGGCTGCGCATAAAAATCGAGAGCGCGCAGGTCAGAACGCCGTCGAAAACGCGGCTGTTCCCGGCAAGCATTATATTTATCATATCCCGCTTTCCTTTCGGTATTCGATATATTCGGTATCGGAAAGGAGGCTTCTCTCCTTCATTTTGTCATACACCGCGTCCCGCAGAGCTTTTTTTCTCTCCGCGTGCGGAAGAGTTTCGTCCGCGTAAAACGGACCGTCAACGTATGTTTCGATGCGCGGCACGCAGAATTTTCTCTTTTTATAAACGTTCGTAAAGCAGAAAACGGGCGTCCTGTACTTTATCGGGTAGCAAAACGACTGCTCCGAAAACGGGCGTATCCCCGTATAATACGGCCAAATGTGCGCCTCGGGATAGATGAAAATCGGCTTTTTTTCGCCTGCTCTTTTTTCTATGACGCGGGCAAAATTTCTCGCCGCCTCCATATTATCGGGCAGCGGAAGCGCGCCGATATAAGGCGTTATTCTGCCGAGAACGGGCATAGAAACGTTGGCGGGGTGAACGATAACAAACGCGTCGCGCGGATGCGTGACAAACGTCGGTATAAGTGCGTCCGCCGTCGGCTGTGTGTGATTGCCGTAGATGAAGCACGGCTTGTTTTTCGCCTCTCCGAGCTTTTCGCGTCCGATTATTCTATTCGAAAACTTTATTTTAAGGTAGAAAAACGCGAGCGGAACGGCGACAATACGGTAGAAGAAAAAATGCGCGATTTTCCCGAAAAAGCCGTCCCTTTCGTATCTGTAAGCACCGTCTATCTTCCTCGGCGTTATCACGGCGGACGAAAATTCGTCATTCATTTCGTCTTTATAATAAACGACTCTTTTTTTCTTCATTTCCCCTCCGCCGAAAAAGTGCTTTTGCGCATAACACGGTCATAGTATATCACATTTCGGGGTAATAGTCAAGCGTATGAAGATTTTTTAAGATTTTCGCGCGTAAAAAAGGCGGTCAGAAACGCATTACGCGGAAGATTATCGTCATAGCGGCGTCGAAGAAGAACACCGCCGTCGTGCCGAAACACGCAAGGTGTCTGAGAACCCTCGGAGCGCTGTCGAAAGCCCTGTCAAAGATCGGTTCGACAAGGTAAACGAGCAGAACGGCGCCGATACCGAACGAAACGACGCTCCTCAGGCACACAAATCCGCCGATATTCATAAAAAGACCTGTGTAGTCCCACCAGCGTCTCTGCCAGAGTGCGTACATTCCCGCGCCGACGAAATATTCCCAGATGCCCGTCACCGCACACGCGCAAAGAAAAACGAGCGCGGGGTATTTCTTAAATTTATGCACCGCAAGAAGAATAAAAAGCGCCCCGAAGCCGTAGATGGGCAGGCACGGACCGAAGAAAAATCCCGAATTTCCCACTCTGCGCTCGACGATTATGTAGAAAAGAAATTCGTATATCCAGCCGATAACGGAAGAAATGAAGAAAAGAATTACTATTTTTTCAAAGATATCAAGCGCGCTTTGCTTTCTTTCGGCATTGCTCCGTTCATTCATAAAACAGTCCTCCGGGAAAATAAAAAATCATTGTTCGATAATATTATACCGACAATTTGTTTCGTATATATAAACAAATTGTTTTCCGTCGGTTACAAATAAATATAAAAAGCAGTCGGCAAACGCCGACTGCAAAAAATCAATCCTTGTCTTCCCTGTCTTTGTCCTTGCCGCGGTCGCGATCATGATCGTGATCTTCGTCCTCGTTTTCCCCGTCCTCTACGGTTTCGGGGTGAACCGTCACAAGTATCTCCGACGCGCGTTTGCCGTCAATGGCAACGACTTCGACAGAAAGATTTTCGTATGTAAAGCGGTCACCGACCTCCGGTATCTTGCCGAGATTGTCTATGACCCAGCCGTTTACGGTTGCGTTGTCATCAAGCACCTCGTCCGAGAATGCGTGTATATCGTCAAGGTCGTTCATCGGTGCGCCGCAGTTTATCAGATAGCTTTCGTCCGAAATCTTCTTGATGTTTTCTATAACCTCGTCGTGTTCGTCCCATATCTCGCCGACAAGACCTTCGAGAACGTCCTCCATCGTGATGATTCCCGCCGTTCCGCCGTATTCGTCGACGACAATGGCTATATGAGACTTCGCCTCCTGAAATTCGCGCAGCAGCTTGGATATTTTCATGTTTTCGGTAATAAACATGACCTCGTGTATCGCAGGTCTGAAATCCTCTTTGCCCTCGTTCACAAGCCTGTAAAAGTCCTTCTCGTGCATCGTACCGACTATATTGTCGATGGTATCGCGGTACACGGGCAGACGCGAGAACCCGCTCGTCTGAAACACGGTCTTGACCTCGTCCATCGAAGTATTTTCGTCTATCGCGACGATATCGACTCTCGGTGTGAGTATGGCGGCAACTTCAAGATCGGTAAACTCAATCGCGCTCTTTATTAGATCGCCCTCGTGTTCGTCTATGCCGCCCTCGCTTTGCGCCTCTTCGACCATAGTGATTATCTCGTCCTCCGTTATCGAGAGGGACGGGTCACTCTTGAAGATCTTCGAAAGGAGCATTTTCCAGAGCGAGAAAAGTGCCGTTATCGGTGTCAGAACAACCATAAGAAAACGTACTATACCGACGGTTTTCATCGTATAGCCGTCGGCGAAGTCGCGTCCGAGCATCTTCGGGGAAATTTCGCCGAAAATGAGGATAACAACGGTCATTACCGCCGTCGAAACAGTCGCCGCAAGGCTCGCGTTGCCTTTGATATAGGAAGCGAAGAGGAGCGTTGAGATAGTCGACGCCGAGATATTTACGATATTGTTACCGACAAGAATAGTCGAAAGGAACTTTTCGTAGTGCTCGTCGACATACATAACGGACTTTGCCTTCTTGTTGCCGTCCTGCGCAAGCGTTTTCATTCTGTTTTTGTTGAAGCTCGTAAATGCGGTCTCCGTCCCCGAAAAGAACGCGGACAGTGCCACAAGAACGATAAGAGAAACTACCTGCATACTACCCGCAGGATCCATAAGTAAAAATCAACTCCTTATTTTTGAAAAATCCGTGCCTTTATATGACACATATATTTTATTATATCACGCCTTTATGTATTTTTCAAGTACAAATCGCAAATTTGCCGAATTATATTGAATTTTATTTTCAGAGAGCGATTTTTATGTATTCGGTGCATGGCAAAAAAAAGAAAAGGCGCACACGCCCGTGAGTCGTGTGCGCCGATTTAATACCGTTTTTATTTTACTGTTATTCTGCCCGCGGGTGCGGAATAAACCTCGGCAATATCGCCCTCAAATTCTTCCGTTAAGAACGTGATGAGAACCTGATTGTCAAGCATTCCGCGGTCGATGAGAACCTCGTCCTCCGTGAACATATTTATACCGTCGCCGCAGTTAAAGAGCATATAATCGTGCGACGCGAGCTTATACGTCTTTTCGGGGTCGATCGGGACGTATTCGCCGTCTGTGAGAACCTCGACGTCGCACACTCTGCGCACGCCCGAAACGCCCGCGAACATTCCCTTATCGTCGGTTTCGACGCTCGACGGTATCGACGTGTCGATTGTATATTTTAGTCCCGAAACTTGCAGGAATCCGCCGTTTTCGCCCTTTGCGCCGCCGTCCTCCTTATATTCGCTCTCGGTGTATCGGCTCGCCATTTCGAGCGCGTCAAGGATCTGCGCGCCCGTCGCTTCGACCATACTGAGCATATTGCCGAACGGGTGTATCGAAATTATGTCGTTATAGGTTATATCTCCATTCGGAAGATCCGCGCGTATTCCGCCGCCGTTCACGAAAGCGATATCCGCTCCCGAAACCGCGCGATAAGCATCGGCGCAGAGGTCTCCGAGCGGCACTTCACGGCTTCTGACCATACGAACGCCGTCCGCGTCCGAAACGGAGAGCGCGATATTACTCTTTGCGACAACCTTGCCGAGTTCCGCCGAAAATTCGGAATTGATATTCTCGATATAGACCTCAACGTCCTTATCCTTTTCGCCGTAATCGGTGATAAGACCCGTGCTGATGAAGCCGTCCGCGGTGATGACGAGCTGTCCTATCGCCGCTAGCTTCGTTCCCGTTGACGAAACGATGACCTCGCCGCCGTCCTTGTTTTTGAGTATTCTCGACGGAACGGTACTGTGCGAATGTGCGTCAAGAATGACGTTTATGCCGTTTGTGTTCTCGGCAAGAACCGTCGAATTTATCCCCGACGCGCTTTCCTCGTCTCCGAGGTGCGAGAGAACGATGACATAATCCGCGCCCTTTGACACGCACTCGTCAACGTTCTTCTGAACGGTGGAGCAGAAATCATCGACGCTCTTTGAATGAAGGTCGAATACAAACTCGTCGTTCTCCATAAAATAAGCGGGAGTGGACGACGTTATCGCGTCGGGCGTAAGCGCGCCGATAAATGCGACGGACGTGTTTCCGTATTCCTTTATAACGTAGGGCTTCACTTCCGAAACGGGATTTTCGCCTTTTCCCGTGTATGTAAGGTTACAGCAGAGGTAGTCGGCATTTATTTTCTTCACCAGCGCGGAGAACTGTGTCATGCCGTAGTCGAATTCGTGGTTTCCGGGAATCGCGATGTCGTAGCCGACCTCGTTCATAATATCGACGATGTATTCGCCGCGCGAGATCGTGCCGATAGCCTCGCCCTGAACGGAGTCGCCGCAATCGACAAGAGTAACGTAATCGGTGCGTGCCATAACGGCTTTTTTATAAGCCGAAAGACCCGCATAGCCTATGTTTTTGTCGATGCCGCAGTGAACGTCGTTCGTGTAGAGGATAACGATGTCGCCCTTTGTTTCCGTCTTTTTCCCGCCGCAGGCGGCAAAGGAAAATACGAGCATGACGACTGTGAGCGATAGTGCAAGGGTGCGTAGGATTCTTTTTTTCATGATGAATACCTTTCCTTTGTATAGATTTTGTATCGCCGATCTCATTATACCCGATGTGACACGCATTTGCAAGAGCTTTTCGATTTTTTTTGGCAGACTTGTTGAAAAATTTTCCGATTTGCGGCAAAATATATGTGAAAGATTATGAAAGGCCGTGCGAAGTCCGCGCAATTATTTTCTCTCGACTACAAGGCAGTCGCAGGCATCTATCGTATGTTTTGCGCCGTAAACTTCAACCTCTGTCGGTGCGTCGGTATTGTTGCAGAGCGCGCAGATCTGATCGCCCTCCGAGTCATAGAAAGCTCCGAACACATTTCTCGGAAGTCCGAGGTCAAATGCGGACGAATATTTTCCGCCGTAGAAGAAGCGGTGATACTTTTCTTTAAGGCAGAGCAGTTTTTTTATGTACTCCGCGCTTTCGGGATAACCGCTCATATCGAACGAACGTCCGCGGTTGGTCGAAACGTCGAAGATGAGTCCCGTTACAAACGCATAATTCCAGTGCTTTTTGAATCCGGGCTTTGCGTCGTATATTTCGCGGTTCGAAATGACAGGTTCGGGGAAAGTCTGCCTGAACATATCGGGGAAAGCGTCGGGGCTGTACCCCATACTGCCGAAACAGCCGTGAATGTAATGCAAAAGCGATGTAAAACGGTCAACGGCGGTCTCGCTTCCTATCGCGTGATCTTTCGGCAGCACAGCCTTTGCCGCGCGGATATTTCCGAGGCGGTATTCGGCGTCAAGGTCGGTTCGCAGTCCGTGCTCGTGCTTTTCACAAAAGCAGAGCTGAGACGTTACCGGAAGCTGATCATAGAACACGCCGTCCGCACCGAGCGAAAGTTTAATTTTTGCGGCGTCAAGAATATGTTCGTGCCATGCCTTTGTCGCGTGACATGCGGTCACAAAAGACTTGTATCCGAACATTTTAAGCGTCGTTCCCTCATTAGAGAAGCGGTAGTGATCGCGGTATTCGTTGCCGTCGATGTCTATCGCGCAGTTGTATTTTCCGGTTGTCTTATAGTAGTCTGTTGCGACGTCGATAAGCGCGCCGTTCGTATAGAGGTGTACTTTTCCGCCGAGCCTGTGTATCTCGTCTATCGCCGCCCTAAGGCCGTCCTCGCCGCCGAGGAGCGGGTCGGGCTCATATACGGGATAACCGTTGTCGAATCTTCCCTTCCACCAGCCGAAGACCATAAGGGTGTTTATCCCGTAAGAGAGACCGCTCTTATAAAGTTTGGGAAGATCGGAATACTTGAAATAAATCTCTCCGAACTGATGTTTAAGTATAACTCTCTGCCAGCCCGTCATATTATCGACCCATGTCGGGCGGTCGCTCGGAGTGTTCCATGTCGAATCGGCAAATTCCCTGTAATATGCCGCGCCGTCGCGCCAGTCGCCGTCAAACAGCGCGAGAACGCAGTTCGATATCGAAACAGTTTCACCGCTCACCGCCGTCGGATAATGCGATACGGTAAGGACGAGCTTTTTAATGGGATCGTGTCTGGCGGAAGCACCCGCACTCAACGTGCATATGCGCAGTTTTTCATCATGCGCGGCAAGATAAAGAAATCTTCCGTCCGTCTGCACGCCGAACCACGACATAGAAAGCGGCGTCGGGTATCTTACGCTGTAAAATACCATTTTCTCATCCGCGCTCATATATTCGGAGTGGAAACGTTCCGGGATTGTGCGACGCGGATCCTCAACCTTGCTGCCGAGACCGTGCGGCATATATAAAGTCTCCTTTTCGCCGCCTTCAAGCTCGATGTACGGGAGCTGTTCTTCATTCACCCTCACTCCCGAACGGTTCTCTATGACGGAACCGAAAGCGAGCGCGCCATCCTTTTCGCGTATCGTCACTTTATAGACGATATCGTACGTCTGACCGTTCGATGCGTGCAGACAATCATAGACAATCGTCAGTTCGCCGTCCTTTTCGGTCACAGACGCAGGGCTCTGCTCCGACGAGCGGATCTTTATTTCGCGCTCCGCAAGGTCATCGACGAAAAGTCTGAAAAAATCTTCTCCGCCGCATATTTTCCCGTATTTTTCGGAATCTGCCGAAAGCCGTCCGTCAAGAAATCTTATGTTGAGTTTTTCCATAGTTTGTGTCCTTTCATAAAAAAGATTTACTTTATTATACAACACATCGCCGCCGAAAGTAAATGAATGAAATCATCAATATAAGGACAATATTGAACTTAAAGTTCGGCTTAGCTTGACATAAAAACGTCTGTGCTATATAATATATCTGTCCGACAGCCGCTTCGCGAGCCGAATATGCGGCGGACTTTTTCAGATAACGTCGGGCGGTAAAAAACGAGCCAATCAGGGGACGAAAGGACACCGCGATGCTTTATAAACTTTCTCTTTCCGCGGAACTGCCGCGCTGTATCTGCTTCGGCAGATTTATACAAACGAACGGCTGGAACCATAGTGGAAAAACAGCCTTCCACAATCTTCTGCTCATATTTACGGGCGGAAGCGCAAAATTCAACATTGACGGCACAGAATACAGCGTCTCGCGCGGTTACCAGCTGCTGATACCCGCGGGCAGTCACTACTTTGCATGCACGGATAAAAACTGCGAATACTATTTTCTCTACTTCTCGGAAAAACTTATGTCCGTATCAGAGCGTCCGTCCGAGTGCCTCAAACTCAGTCGTTCGACAGAAGTTGCCGCGCAGAAAAGCCACGACTGCTTTCTCGTGCCTCTATGCAATATAAACGACGCATATACGCAGATTCTGATGCTCCTTATCGAAATGGAGCATCTTCGCCGGATCGCAAAATCCGAGGAGCAGTATATGTTTCGGCTCGACTTCGTCAGACTGCTTATAAACCTCAGTTCAATGACGCGAGCGGACACCGAACAGAAAAGCGATCTTTCCGAACGCGTACGCACATACATATACGAAAACATAACGATGCCGCTCACTCTCGGCACTCTTTCCGAGCATTTCGGCGTATCGAAAAGCTATCTTCTTCGCCTCTTCAAGCGCGACTGCCATATGAGTGTGGTCGCTTACATCAACGCATCAAAACTCGATCTTGCGGCGGAGCTGCTGTTTTCAAGTATGATGAACGTTTCGGAGGTCGCCTACCATCTCGGCTATTCGGATGTTGGGTATTTTTCGAGAATATTCAAAAAACGATTCGGAAAACCGCCTTCCGCTCTGAAATAGTCCCTATTTTGATGCGATTACAATCCCGCGCACAAAATCAATATCCGCGCGCTCCGATTTTAAGACAAAATTTACCTCAAAAAAATAAAAGGCGGTGCAGTATGAGCGAAAAAAACATAAAAACAAAAAAGATAATAACCGACCAGCTGTTTATCATGGCGGGCAGTTTCATTCTCGCCGTCGGGATAAACGTTTTTCTTGCGTCAAACAAGGTTTCGGCCGGCGGCGTGACAACTGTCGGCACGGTGCTTCTGCACCTTTTCGGCGTAAGGCTTTCGGTGACGAACCTTATCGCCAACTGCCTCCTTTTCTTTTTCGGCTACAAGAGCCTCGGCAGATACGCCGTTATCGAGACGATTTCGGGAATAATCTACCTTTCCCTGTCGCTTGAAATCACGGGGCTTATCCCCGTTTTCGAGGGCGATCTGATAATAGCCTCGGTGTCGGGCGGCGCGCTTATGGGTCTCGGAACGGGTCTCGTCGTAAGACAGGGTGCGTCAACGGGTGGCAGCGATTTTGCGGGACTTATGCTAAAAAAAGTTCTTCCGCACGTCTCGCTCGCAACGCTCATTATGGTCATCGACTGCGTCATTGTCGCAATATCCGGCGTCGTTTTCCGCAGCTTCGATGTCACGTTCTACTCGTTCCTTGCGCTTTCGGTGTCGTCGTTTATAACAGACAAGATTCTGATCTTCGGCGACAAGGCTAAAATGATAAAGATTTTCACCCGCAAAAGCGACGAAATCGCAAAATACATTATGGAAACGTTCGGGCGCGGTGTGACGGGCGTTCACTGCAAGGGAATGTACACGGGCGACGAGGTGCTGACGCTGCTATGCGTCGTGAAGCCGCGCGAGCTTCCGAGATATGTGAGTGCCGTGAAGAAAATCGACCCGACCGCGTTCATCGTTATAGGCGAGGCGACGGAGGTCCTCGGCGAAGGATTCAAGGAGGACGGTTAAAATTACGTCTCCGCCTCCTGTCTCTTCTTCATTTTCCTCCGGCTGACAAAGCCGTAAACGTCGCACGCAAAGAATGCCGCGAAGCCGTTCGGAAACGACGGAGGCTATTCCGCCGAGGATAGTTTAAGCCCATGTCTGTCATTCCGACCGTGCCCGTCGCAACGCCGAGAGCCGTTTGCAAAGCCGAGTCGTCGCCTATCACCTTCATCGCAAGACACGTTCACGTACCGAAAACGAGCGTAAAAACAATCCCGAATGTGTAGGCGAAAATGTTTGCGGGCAGTTTTGCACGCCTGTCGAGCTTACGGAGCGCGACGACCTTTGAAGCCTCTTTCGGCGAATATTCGTTTGCTATCTGTTCCGCGTAAATTTTGTCTGTGTTCATTTTTCACAGCCTCCTTTGTTTTTTGGTGATTTCACTATACATCGGACGGACTGCGTTTTGAACAACACAAACGTTAAAATGTGTCGATTTATATTATATCACATTTTTCATCAATTTTGAAGTGTAAAAACCATATCACATATTGTTTTGCGGTGCTCCCGCGCTTTTTAGAAAGCGGCAGAGGCAAAAAATCATTGACAAACGCCTCCTTTTGCGGTAAAATAAGACAAAAATGCAGAGAGGGACTTTTGCCAATGAAAAATACAGATCTTAAATATCATTTTCACCCGAAAAAGGGCTGGATAAACGACCCGAACGGGCTTTGCTCTTTTCGCGGAGAGTACCACATTTTCTATCAGCACGCGCCGAACCATGAATACCCGTGGGCAGAACCTATGGTATGGGGACACTGCAAAACAAAGGACTTTCTTCGCTTTGAGGAACTTCCGATCGCGCTGACGAGCGACAAGGAATACGACGCTACGGGCGTATGGTCGGGGACGGCGACCGAATACGACGGCAAAATATACATTTTCTACGCATCGGTAAAGGGTGACAAAATACAGTCGATAAGCGTCGCATATTCGGAGGACGGCATACATTTCGAAAAGTACGCGCAAAACCCCGTAATATCAGAAATTCCCGCGGACGGCAGTGGGGATTTCCGTGATCCCGCGATACTTATGACGGAGAACGGAAATTATCTTGTCATAGCCTCGGCAGACGTAAAAAAAGGTACGGGTAACCTGATTCTTTACAGATCGGACGGCGTTTACGACTGGAAATACGTCGGCGTTCTGCGCGAATACGAGAACTGCCGTTTCTGCGAATGTCCGTCCTTCGTAAAGCACGGAGACGGCTATCTTCTCTCCGTATCCGTCGCAAAAAAGGAAGGCGGTCACTTCTTCGAGGTGCTGTACGGCGATTTTGACGGAAAAACATTCACACCCGAAATTGTCTCGCACTTTCAGAAAGGTCCCGACGAGTACGCTGGGCAGATATTCCATACCGCGGACGGCAGAAACCTGCTTATTTCCTGGATTCCCGGCTGGAAATATCAGCCGAAAGAAAAGTGCATCGGCTGTCTCTCTCTCCCGCTCGAAATAACGGTAAAGGACGGAATTATGCGCGCATATCCGTCCGATGAGGTAAAGCACCTTGTAAAAACCGACGGAAGCGTCGGCACGGTGACGGACGCCTACATAAAGGAAACATATGTTGACAGTGGCAGAGAGGTTCATATAGAACTTACGGAGAAGCCTTAAAGCAAAACATTAAAATCGGCTCGTTCGCAGCCGATTTTTCTTTTTTCCTATTGACTTTTTGCTTTTTTACAGTATAATATGTATGCCATGATTTCTGGCGGCTCGGAGGTACTTATTATGAACGGTCGGAACACTGAAAAAAGAGAGTTTCACGCGGAATTTTCACGCCCCGTCGATCTTACGTCGGGAACGCCGTGGAGAGTTATCCTCCGCTACTCTTTCCCGATAATAATTTCGTATTTTCTTCAACAGATATATGTTCTGACGGACGCTGTCATATGCGGGCAGATGCTTTCGGTCGCCGAGGTCGCGGGAATAAACGACACATATCCGCTCACGCTTTTCTTTCTGCAATTCGCATTCGGCTGTACTGCGGGATTTTCCGTAATAACCGCGCGGCACGTCGGAAGCCGCGATACCGCAAATGTGAGAAAATCGTTTGCCGTTCAGTTCGCACTTTCGTTTGCGGTCTCGGCTCTTTTGACTCTGCTTTCGGTACTGCTGCTCCCGTCTCTTCTCGGCATGATAAACGTAAACAAAACAAATTACGAAGTGTACAGCGCCGCATACGATTACTGCTTTTGGATTTTTGTCGGAATAATCGCGCAAATGGGATACAATTTTGTCTGCGGTGTGCTGCGTGCCTACGGCGATTCGATGACGCCTCTCGTATTTCTGATAATATCGACTGTACTCAACGTCGGTCTTGATATATTCTTCCTCTCGGCGCTTCGCATGGGTGCGTCGGGTGCCGCCGTCGCAACCGTACTCGCACAGCTCATCAGCTTTATTGCGGCGACGGTCTACACCTTCGTAAAATACGACGATCTGCGCCTTCGCCGCGACGATTTTCGCTTTTCCGCGTCCGATATAATATCTCATCTGAAACAGGGAGTTCCGCTCGGACTTCAATTTTCCGTGCTTTCCGTCGGTATAATCGTTATGCAGGGTGCCGTCGTGAAATTCGATCTTTTGCCGAGCGGCGAAATGGTGGTCGGAACACCCGCGCAGATAGGCTTCGGCGCGGCAAGCAAAATGATAAACTTCCTCATGTCCGCCTACAACGGACTTGCTTCGGGAATACTCGGCTACAACGCGCAAAATTACGGCAAAAAAGACCTTGAACGAATTAAAAAAGGGACCTTCCAGTCACTTATTATAATGCTCGTCATCTTCGCCGTCTGCCTTGCCGTCGGGACAGCCGTGTCCGTTCGCGGCGCGTATCAGTACATTTTTCTCAGTGCGGACAAGGTGACAAAAGAAACGATAAGATTCGGAAACATTTATCTTCTCATCGACGTTTGCCTTTACGGCGTACTCGGATTTCTTATTGTTGTGAGAAGCGCCGTTCAGGGGATTTTTCTGCCCATGTATGTGCTCGGGGCGGGTACTGCCGAGCTTGTCGCCCGAACACTTATCTGTTCTCTTCTGCCGCAGGCGGTGAACGGTGCGCCGATAGATTCGGGCGCGTCGATGTCTGCCTTTGCGGCGGTATGCTTCGGCGATCCGTGCGCGTGGCTTTGCGCGTCGGCGGTGCTTTTGTTCCCGCTTTTCAGATACATCTTTACAAAAAAGGAGACAAACAATGGCAACAATAAAAATAATAAATGAAGAAAACAAGGCGGACATAAACATTCCGAACGAGCCTTTCCGCGTTTTCGGGCGGGTAGAGCCGAGCTACTCGTGCGGCGTCTGGGGCTACGACGTAAAGCGTTTTGACGGGAGCGATGTGCGTGAAATGTGCTTCCCCGACGAGAGCTACGAATTTGACAAAATGAAAAGCGACGGTTTCTTCTTTGTCGGCGCTTACGAGGACGGGAAATGCGTCGGTCTTGCCGTTCTGCAAAAGGGATTTTTCAAATATATGTACCTTTACGACCTCAAAGTCCGCTCCGATTACCGCGGAAAACGCATCGGAAAAATGCTGATTGAAAAATCGCGCGAGGTCGCAAAGGAAAACGGCTACCGCGGTCTTTACACAATAGGTCAGGACAACAACGTATCGGCTTGCCTTTTCTACCTCGGCACGGGCTTTCGCATAGGCGGTCTTGACACGGAGGTCTATAAGCACACAAAGCAGGAGGGCAAAGCCGACATAATTTTCTATTCGGAGTGCGACTGAATATCGGCGATTGACACGAGGAAAATTTTGTGATATAATTTGGGGTGAGAACTTTTCTCACCCTTGTTTTTTTCAAAAAGGAGTATTACATAAAATGAAAAACGAAAAAAAATATGACCTTATAACCCTCGGCGAGCTGCTTCTCCGCCTTTCGCCCGTCGGCGACGAAAGATTAACACGCGGAAATCTGTTCTCGAAAGAAGCGGGCGGCGCGGAACTCAACGTTGCGGCGGGCGTTTCGATGCTCGGCCTTGACACTGCCGTCATATCGAAGCTTCCCGACAACGCAATGGGGTACTTTATGAAGAACTGCCTTTCCGCCTGCGGTGTTTCGGGCGACTGTCTCATCTACGACGACGCACCCGACGCAAGGCTCGGCATCTACTACTACGAAAAAGGCGCGACGCCGAGAAAACCTGCCGTCGTATATGACAGAAAGTATTCGTCGATAAATCACATAAAACTCTCCGACATTCCCGAGGAGGTCTACGGAAGCACGAAGTGCTTCCACACGACCGGCATAACGCTTGCGCTCGGCGGTGCTGTCAGAGAAACGGCGATAGAAATGATAAAACGCTTCAAGGAGGCGGGCGCGCTCATATCGTTTGACGTGAACTTCCGCGCGAACCTCTGGGGCGAGGACGAGGCGAGAGAGACAATCGAAAGGATACTTCCCTACGTCGATATTTTCTTCTGCTCGGAGACGACCTCTCGCCTCACGTTCGGAAAAAGCGGTACTGTCAGGGAGATGATGAAGAGCTTCACCGAAGAATACCCGATCTCCGTCGTAGCATCGACCGAGAGGACGGTTCACAGCCCGAAATGCCACACGTTCGGCTCTGTGATTTACGACGCGGAGAGCGACTCGTATTTTGAAGAAGAGCCTTACCGCAACATCGAGGTCATCGACAGGATCGGAAGCGGCGACGCATACATTGCGGGCGTTCTCTACGGACTTCTCGCGCACGGTGGCGACTGTCTGCGCGCGCTTGAATACGGAAATGCGTCGAGCGCGATAAAGAACACCGTTCCGGGCGATCTTCCGTCTGTCACTTTGCGCGAGGCGGACAAAATTATCGCTTCTCACAAAAAGGACAACGGCTCGGAAATGGACAGATAAAATCACGGATATATAAAAAGCAGGGTGATAAACCCTGCTTTTGTTTTTTATTTTCACATCTCGGAATTGTCGACTTCTTCCGTATTTCTGAAAAGAAGCGAGAGGCACCAGATGCCCGCAAGCGCAACGACAGTATAAATTATTCTTGCCCAGAGCGAACCCTGTCCGCCGCAGATCCACGCGACAATGTCGAATTTGAAAAGCCCGATGCTTCCCCAGTTGAGCGCACCGATGATGGTAAGCGCGAGGCAGATTTTGTCCATTACCATAACAGTTTTCCTTTCTGATATCCCGTTCTATCGGTTATTTCAGAAATAGTGTTGCGCGTTTTTTTCTTTTTTATTCGTTTTGTCAGAATTTTTCATTAAAATCGGGCGTATAATCGGACTTTGCCGACGTTTTGTCCTGAAAAAAGCCGTCAAAACCGTATTTTTCAGCCTCCGCGCAGACAAAATCGTACTCAAACGACGTTATTCTGCGCCGCAGTTCTTTCATTTCAGCGGGCGCAAAGTCGGGCGTGTACTGCCGCATAACGCTTATGAGAATATCCTCCGCGGGAACTGTCTCCGCTATCGTGCGAAGAACCTCCGCCGAGTCGCGTCGGCAGGACGGAAGCACAAGATGTCTGCAAAGAACGCCCTTTTTCATAAGTCCGTCTACGACGGTTGCCTTTCCCGTCTGGCGGTACATTTCGGCAAGCGCCTTTTTCGCCACGTCCGCATAGTCGCGCGCGGACGAATATTTCCACGAAATTTCGGGCGAAAAATACTTGAAGTCGGGCATATAAATGTCGATGAGTCCGCAAAGCGAGCGGAGCGTTTCGACGCTCTCGTAACCGCCGCAGTTGTATATTATCGGAACGTCTGTTTTCTCCCGCACTCTCGGCAGAACACGCACAAGCACGTCCGCATAGTGCGTCGGCGTAACAAGATTTATGTTGTGCGCACCCTCTCGTACAAGGCGGAGCATTATTTCTTCAAGCTCGTCGTCACGGGCGGCTCTTCCCGCGTTCTCCATGCGGCTTATCGCGCCGTTCTGGCAGTAAACGCACCGCAGATTGCACCCGCAGAAAAATACCGTTCCCGATCCCGCGTCGCCGCTTATCGGCGGTTCTTCCCATTTATGGAGTGCGACACGGGCTATCCGTATCTCGCGCGGAGTGCGGCAGAAGCCGAGCGTATTTACCCTGTCCGCGCCGCATCTGCGCGGGCAAAGCGTACATTTTTCAGTCAAGCGAATACCTCCCGCCTCTTATCCTGTCGTATGTCAGCTGTCTGTGCGCGCGGACAAAATATTTCTGCTCTTCGTCTGTCGTAAGTCCGAGCCTACCGTTATAATAAGGCAAAGCCTCGTAATAATCCGAGAGGAACGAGCAGAGTGCCGTTCTCGGTACTCCGATAAGCTCAAAAACGCCGTTCAGAAGGTTATAGGACGAGATTCTGTTCCCGTTTCCCTCGTTTAACATACCGTCCTTTTTCATCTCAAAATTCGAGAGGACTATAAACGGCGTAGACTGCATAATATCGTGTTCCTCTGCGGTAAAACCGCCGTCGCCGTTCCCGACGAGAAGCCCCGACTGTCTGTATGCACCGTAGTCCGCGCCGAGCGACGGCAGATGATCGCCGAAAAGGCAGAGAACCGTCGGTCTTTCGCGTTTTCTCACATATTCCGCGAGCCTGCCGAGCGCACGGTCGGCGTGCATAACGCCGTAGGCGTAATTTTCGACGGTGTTTATCATTTCGTCGCTCATAAGTTCGTTTTCGTATTTCATTCCGCAGTCCGCGTACTTGCCGTAGAAGGACTGATGATTCTCCATACTTATGCCGAAGATGAATTTCGGCGAGCCGCCGTCCGCGTCTCTATCGAGAAAATATTCAAGGTAGGAAACAAAGCTGTCGTCGCTCACATAGTCGTAAACAGAGACGAGCGAACATTCGACCTCCTCTATTTTGCGCAGATCCTCCTCAAAATACGTCTCGTCTATCCCCGCGAGCGGGTACGCACGCTTTCTGTCGTAAAAGCGTGAAAGATACGGGTGGATACCGTAGGTTTTGTAGCCGATGTCTTTAAGGGAGCTGACGTAGGTTTCGAGAGGTTTTGTCACATAGCGCCACGGGACGCTTCCGCCCGGCAGGCCGTCGGTCGTGAGTCCCGTTATGACTTCAAATTCGGGTCTGACCGTGCCTCCGCCGAAGCCCGTCTGATACATTTTTCCGCTGTAAACGTTTTCCTCCGACGAGAGCGCGTCAAAACATTCGAGAGGGTCGTCCGAGAACGTGCCGCCGAGCAGTCTGACGTCCCAGAAGCTCTCGGAGAGTATCAGAATGATGTCGGGTGAGGCGAAATTCTCGGACGCGGGCGTCTCTTCCCTACCGTCCATTATCGCTTTTATCGTATTTTCGCCGTAGCCGCTCGGCATTTCGACATTCGCCGAGAGAACGTTCACGGTAAAGGCGGCGGTGAAGCCGTTCGCACGGTAATTAGAGGTTTGAAGCACTGTGTCCTCCATATAAATTCCCGCGCGGTTGATTATTTTCGTCACTCTCTGCGGAGAGGAGAAAACAACGAACACGCACGCAAGCACCGCCGTAAGAGCGGGCAGTCGTATGACCGCGCCGAGCGGCAGTCTCGTGCCGAGAACGAACGTAAGAACGGCGAACGAAAACGAAAGCGCGACGACAATGACAGCGGCGGCGGTGAAGTCGAATTTAACGAACTTCACAAGCTCCGACACGTTCCCCGTCTGCTCAAAATCCCACGGGTAGAAATAATCGCCCGTCGCACCGAATTTAAGGTGATTTACGATGCCGAGAATATCCGCGGCAAGCGCACTGACAAGGCATGCGCACCAAGCTCTGCCCGAAAGGAGCAGAAATACCGCAAAAATGAAGTAAAAAACGCAGATTCCGAAAATAACGGTCGGCGCGCGACCCGCCATAAAGCCGAAAAGCTGCTCCTTTCCGCCGAAGTGAAGATATTCGACGGCAAAGTAAGAATAAAGCGGGCAAAGCACCGAGAAAATTATTCCGAGCGCGCGCAAAACGGCGCGTTTCGCTTTTGTATCTTTGAATTTTACGGGCAGACGGCAAAAATCGCCGCGTATTATCGTTTTCGGTTTGACCATATCTTCTGCTCTTTTTTGTGTTTTTCGACAATTTCCGCGGTTATGCGTGCGGCTTTTTCAATATCGCGCATATCCGCGCCCGCGATGTCCGTAAATTTGTTTTCGGTCACGCTCTTTCCCGTTATGACGGAGAACCACGCAAGTCCAATCATAAAGCAGCCGAGAACCCCTGCATGGAAACCGTCGGACGCGTGAACGGAAAGCCCTGCGTGCACCGCCGCCGACATAACTTCGCCTGACGGAATGAAGAAATCGGCGTTTATTCTCTTTTCAGCCTCTTTATAACAGGGCAGGATCGCTTCGGACATACCGTCGAAGCTGTCAAAACCGTTGTTCGCGAGATGTTTTTCGTCAATATATCCCCACGTTTCGTGAATTCCGAGCTTTGCGTCGGGGCATTTTGAGCGCACAAAGTCCGCAACGAAATCAAGGTGCGGTTCGTATTTTTCAAAGTCGTAACTCTCGTGGCTCGCCTGCTGAACGGTCACAAAATCCCATTCGTCGCTTTCGAGCGCCTCTTTTACCGAGACATAAAATCCCGTCGGCTTGCCGTCAAAATCAAGCTCGTAATTTTTCCGGTCCTCTCTTATGTTCTGTGCGTGCCTTGATAGCGGACAGCCGCCGATAAAGAGATTCACGTTTTTTATTTCGACGCCCGCGCTCTTTGCAATATCGTAAAGATATGTGTTCGCATTAC
Source organism: uncultured Eubacteriales bacterium (assembly GCA_934385225.1). Lineage (GTDB taxonomy): Bacteria > Bacillota > Clostridia > Oscillospirales > CAG-272 > SIG710. The sequence goes on along the minus strand of CAKRPQ010000009.1, from coordinate 11,052 downwards.
GCGAAAAACTGTTCCCGACGGCGAGAATTTTTATCATTTTATGTATCTCCCTCTTGTTTTTTATACATTATACTCTTTTTCCGCCGCCGTGTCAATACGGCTGACGCAAACCATAAAATGGGTGCAAAAAACTCAAAACAAGTTTTTTGCACCTCTGCAAATTATTTATTTTGCAAGCTCCGTAAGGTCGGGAGCGTTCATATAAATGTCCTTAAAATAACGTTCGGGATTTTCGACAGGCTCGCCCCGGTAAAGTTCATAAGAGTCCTCGGTTATAAAATAGACGGACGGGCGCGCGTGCGTAAGCGGATCGACTTTCACGCTTTCGTCAAGCGACCATTTTTCCTTTTTCCCGCAGGAGGAAAATGTAAGAACGAGCAAAACGGCAACCGATATGATGATAAAAAATCTCTTTTTCATTTTCTTATGTCCTTTTGTCTGTTGTCTATGCGCCGTATTTGCTACCATACGTTTTTTCGTAATCATATTCTACCACACGGGTTTCGATTTGCCAATACAGACATGCCTTCTTCGTCGCTATGCACAAACGTAAGCGTTCGTTTTTGTGCATTGTGCGATATGTTTTTTGAGAAAAATCCCTTAAATACCGTAAACTCCTTGACACGGCGGTAAGTATAATGTATAATATATTATTATTTATATCCGAGCGAAGAAAGGAATTTTCATAATGAGCAAGGTTACGGAAGAATTTGCGTCAATGGTCTTTGACGAGCGCGTAATGCGCGAAAAACTGCCGAAAGAGGTCTTTAAGAAGATGCAGGCAACCCTCAAAAACGGCAAGCGTCTCGACCTCGAAACGGCAAACGTTATCGCAAACGCAATGAAGGACTGGGCAATCGACAAGGGCGCAACGCACTTCACGCACTGGTTCCAGCCGATGACGGGCGTGACCGCCGAAAAACACGACAGCTTTATTGAGCCGACCGCAGACGGGCGCATCATTATGGAATTCACGGGCAAGGAGCTTGTAAAGGGCGAACCCGACGCGTCGTCCTTCCCGTCGGGCGGTCTGCGTGCGACCTTTGAAGCACGCGGCTACACGGCGTGGGACCCGACCTCCTTCGCTTTCATAAAGGACGGCACGCTCTACATTCCGACCGCATTCTGCTCCTACGGCGGCGAGGCACTCGACAAAAAAACGCCTCTTCTCCGTTCGATGGAGACGATAAACAAGCAGTCGCTCCGCATTCTCCGACTTTTCGGAAACGAGAGCGTCACCGCGGTAAAAACCACAGTCGGTGCGGAGCAGGAATACTTCCTTGTAGACAAAGAAACGTTCGAAAAACGTCCCGACCTTGTCTACACGGGCAGGACTCTTTTCGGTGCAATGCCGCCGAAGGGTCAGGAACTTGACGACCACTATTTCGGAAGCATAAAGCCGAGGGTAAAGGACTTTATGGCGGAGCTTGACGACGAACTCTGGCGTCTCGGCGTACTTGCGAAAACGGAACACAACGAGGTTGCCCCCGGGCAGCACGAGCTTGCGCCGATATTCGCAACGACGAACATAGAAACGGATCACAACCAGCTCACGATGGAGCTTATGCAGAGAATTGCGAAGAAGCACGACATGGTCTGCCTGCTTCACGAAAAGCCTTTCAAGGGCGTGAACGGAAGCGGAAAGCACAACAACTGGTCACTCTCGACGGACACGGGTATAAATTTGCTTGAACCCGGCGACACGCCGTCCGAGAACGCGCAGTTCCTCCTCTTCCTCTGCTCCGTAATAGAGGCTGTCGACGATTATCAGGAGCTTCTCAGAATTTCTGTCTCCTCCGCGGGCAACGACCACCGTCTCGGTGCGAACGAAGCACCGCCCGCCGTTGTTTCGATGTTCCTCGGCGACGAGCTGACGGCAATTCTCGACGCAATAGAGAAGGACACCGCCGCCGCCTCGAAGGACGCGGAAATGATGAAGATAGGCGTTCACGTTCTGCCGAAATTCCCGAAGGATTCGACCGACCGCAACCGCACGTCGCCTTTCGCTTTCACGGGCAACAAGTTTGAATTCAGAATGCTCGGCTCCTCCGCGTCGATTGCGGACGCGAACATAGTCCTCAACACCGCCGTCGCGGAATCGCTCAAAGGCTTTGCCGACGCGCTTGAAAATACCGACGATTTCGGTCGCACGCTGCACGAAATTATAAGAAAAACCGTCTGCGAACACAAGAGAATACTCTTCAACGGCAACGGTTACGACTACGCATGGCTCGTCGAAGCCGAAAAGAGAGGACTTGCGAACCTAGCGACAACCCCCGACGCGCTCTCGCACTACCTTGACGAAAAGAACATAAAGCTCTTCACGGAAAACAAGATATTCAGCGAATCCGAACTTCGCGCAAGATGCGAAATTCACTTCGAACGATACTCAAAAGTCGTGAACATAGAAGCGAAAACGATGGCTGATATGGCGAGAACGATGATACTCCCAGCAGCGTCAAAATACAAGAAATTCCTGCTTGACACGGTGACAAGCGCAAGAGAAAACGGAATCGGCGCAGAGTACGAAACCGAGACCGCGCATGAGATTTCGCGCCTCACCGCCGAAATATACAAAAATACAAAGCTGCTCGAACGCGTGAATTCCGAAGCCTCCGCCGTCGCGGACGTAAAGGAACGCGCATTCGCTTACAAAGAAAAAGTTCTTCCCGTTATGGAGGCTCTGCGCATGGCAGCCGACACGCTCGAACCGCTCGTCGCCGTCGAATACCGCCCGTATCCCGACTACGGCAAGCTCCTTTTCGGCGTAAAATAATATACGTTTGTTTGAAAGCAGGTTTTTTATGAAACTGCATAAGAATTTCGTCGGCGGAAATATCCGCATAATAAAAACGGACGGCGACACCGTTTTCCTTGACAACGAGCTTCGCGATACAACCGAGGACTGGTTCTATTTTGCTTTCTGCGTCGAAGGCGCGGCGACCAAGGAAAAAGGCGCGCACCGTTCGATCACAACCGCGACTACGAGGCGGGTGTTCCTGCGCTTTATCCCGAAACGAGAGCAATACGCGAAATTGCGGACAAAGGAATACTTTACGGCTTCGATTTTCATTCGCCGTGGCACTTCGGAAGCGAAAACGACAAGGCTTTCATCGTAATAAAAAGACCGAGCAAGCTCGAAAAATACAATCGTTTCGGCAAAATTCTCGAAAATATTACGACGTCCGACGAAAAATCATTCGACTACAAGGCGGAAAACAATTACCCGTGCGATGTGGGCTGGAACTCCTCAGCGTCCGTCTGCTTCGGCTGCTATATGAACGACACAGCGCACGCCGACATCGCCTTCACTCTCGAAACGGCGTATTTCGGAACGCCGGGCAACATCTTTACCGCCGAGGGCGGCAAAGAGCTCGGCAGATGCTTTGCAAAGGCGACAAAAGAATATTATCTGTCGGATAAATAATAAAAAAACGGACGGTAAACCGTCCGTTTTTTATTATGCGAGAGCCTCGTCAAGCTCGTCCTCGTCCATAACGCCGACGTGACGCGAATCCTCTTCCCCGTTTTTCATAAAAACGAGAGTGGGAATACTCATAACGCCGAAACGTTTTGCAAGTTCGGGGTTCTTGTCAACGTCCACTTTTGCGAAAAGGACGTCGGGGTGTTCCTCCGAATAGCTCTCGGCAATGCGGGACATCGCCTTGCAAGGTCCGCACCATGTGGCAAAAAAGTCGATTACGACTGTGTTTTGCGAATTTACCGTTGCCTCAAATTCTTTGCCCGAAATTTCTTTTATCATTTCTTCTGCCTCCGTAATTTTTTATGATTTTTATAGTATGAATTAAAATGCGGTAAACAATTCGCGTCCGCGCTTTTTTCGCGCGGTACGTTCCTCGTTTCACCTGATATTTTACACGGTTTTTCGCATTTTTGCAATATTTTTTTCGTAAATTCGTACAAAAAATTAAAATGCTATTGAAAGAAACCGAAAAAAAGTGTAGAATATAGTATAATGATGAAGTTTTGAATGGAGTAAACATGAAAGATAAAACCCGAAATCTGCCCGCGCGCATCGGCAAAACGGCTCTGCGGGTGCTTGCGTTCCTCGGTATGACTGTCCTGCTCCTCGTCGCGGGACTGTACTTTGCCATGTTCGTCATAGTAAAAGGTCCCTCACCCTCCGCGGGTCGTCTTTTCGTTTTGTCGCTCAAAGAAACGAGCGCGGGCGGTTTTCTCGCCGACTGGTACATGAGTGCGGACGAGATCGCAAAGCTCCGTGCCGACGGCGCAAAGGAAAGCGACAGCGAGGTTGATATTTCGCTCATAAAACTGCCCGAAAAAAAGGAAAAGGGCGAAAAGGGCGACGAAGAAGATGTTATCGGCGGAGGCACTGACAGCGATGAAAGCGGCGCAAAGAACGAGACAGGCATAGAAATAGTCGACGTTTCGGGCTCTACATACAACGGCAAAATGATGATAATAAGCGACCCGACGCGCGTTATAGTCGGCGTACCGAACGGCTACGGCGAAGGGTGTTCGGGGCTTTCGCTCTCGAAAATGATAGAGAAATACGGTGCTGTCGGAGGCACGAACGCGGGCGGCTTCGTCGATCCGAACGGCACGGGAACGGGCGGTATCCCCGACGGCATAGTCATAAGCGACGGCGAGCTTCTCTGGGGCGAGGACGGCAAATCGTACAGCCTCGCGGGGCTTGATGGCGACGGCATTCTCTACGTCGGTCGTATGACGCCCGAAAAGGCGATGAAAACAGGCCTTAAATACGCCGTCAGCTACGGTCCCGCGCTCATAATCAACGGCGAACCGTGCAACGCGGGAAAATCGCTCGGCGGCGGCATAAATCCGAGAACGGCGATAGGTCAGCGCGAGGACGGCGCAATTCTACTGCTCGTTGTGAACGGCAGGCAGATCGACAGTCTCGGCGCAACGCTCGACGACCTTGTAGAAATAATGCTCTCTCACGGTGCCGTGAACGCAAGCAACCTTGACGGCGGCTCGTCCTCTCTTATGAAGTACGAGGGCGAATACCTCAATACCAGCTCGTATATCTACGGCGGCGAGCGCATACTTGCCTCGACTATTCTTGTAAAGTAAGCGGAGGCGCACATGACAAAGTTCAAAAAAGCTCTTATTATCTACTCCGCGTCGCTTGCTCTGCTCATCGCGGCGGCGATAGGCGTTCTCGCGCTCTTCCTTGACACATACGAAAAAAATCTGCCCGAAAAAGCGGCGAAAAAATACATTAGCGAGCTAAATGACGGCAGTATCGCGCCGCTTGTCGAAAACGCGCTCGGCGGAATCTCTTTTGAGAGTGCAGAGGATATAATTTCCTCGTCCGAAGCACTTTCTGGTGACTTCAAAACGTCAAAACTCGTTAAAGAGTCAACACAGAACGCGCCCGTTTACAGAATAATCAGCTCTCTCGGCGACGTCGGCAAATTTTCGCTCGTGCGCTCGGAGAAAAAGGCGTTGTTCGGTCTTTCAAAATGGGAGGTAGGCGAGAGAACCGTTTACCCCGAAGCACTCGGAAGAGCCTACGACTACTCGGTATGCGTTCCCGCGGGCAAGGCGTTAAAAGCGAACGGAAAGCCCGTCGAGGGCGGTTTTATAACGGAAAAGGACGCGGCATATAACGGAAAAGCCGTGACGGGTCGCGACGTAAAATGCGACATCTACAAAATAAGCGGTCTTTACACCGTACCGCAATTTGAGTGCGGCGGTGAAGTTCTTGCGGGCGTGTCTGACGGCACGGCGGACTTTTTCGCCTCGGAGAGTGCAAGCGTGCGCGTAACTCTCCCGTCGGACGCAAAGCTGCTGCTTGACGGCACAGAGCCGACCGCAAAAAAAGCGGAGAAAGGCGACATTCTTTCCTCCGTTTCGGAATTTGAAAAGAACATTCCCGAAAAACTGCCGAGAATGCTCACATATACTGTTTACCGCGGGCAGAAAATGCCCGAAATTTCGGTGACGACGGGCGGAAAACAGCTTGCGGCAAAGGAAACCGAAAGCGGCGATCTCGTATTCCTCTACGGCGACGACTCGATGTATGCTCTGACGTCTGTTATCCCGGAGGGCGCGGTTCTGCGCATAAACGGCATCAATGTATCGGGCGAATACGCGCGCGGCGGCAGCTCTTTTGACGGTCTTTCGGCGTCCTCAAAGTACATAAAAGATATGGCAGACGGCGTTCTTTACAGCGTAACGGGACTTCTCTGCCGCCCCGAAATCACCGCCGAAATGAACGGAAAAGAACTTCACGTCTGCTATACGGCGGAAAACGGCAGAAATCTGCACGCCGAATTTTACGGCGAGAGCGTAAGCCCGACGGAGGCGGAAAAGAATTTTGCGGAGGACTTCTCCCGCCGCTATTTCAAGTACGCAATAAACGGCGCGGAGGGCATTGACAAAAACCTCGAAGAGCTTCTCGCCGTCATGAAAAACGGAAGCGAAGGCTACAAGCGCATCAAAAGCACAAAGATTGCATTTATGTTCGTAAACAAAGCGACATACAGGATAAACAGGCTTGACGTCACGAATTTCATTCGGCTCGGCGGTAATGCCTTCACCTGCGATATCGAATTTGACGTGAAACTGCGTATTTTCGGCACCGAAAAAAACTACGTCGGAACGCTCGGAATAACGGCTGTAAAGGACGGCGGTTCTTATCTTGTCTGCGACATAAGTACCGACAGCGCCTCGGATACGGCAAACGCAAGCGACGCTCAGAGTGAAAGGAAATAAAAACGATGAAAAACAGACCAAACGACACCGAAATCTACGCCTCCCCGTTCTGCGCAGGCTACTGGCGCGCGGCGGCACGCGAATTCGGAAACGTGCGAAGCCTTGTGATAACGGCGCTTCTGACCGCGCTTTCGATTGCGATAGGCAAGCTCAGTATTCCGATAATGACCCCTTCCGTGCAGCTTTCGTTCTCATATATCGCCGTTTCGCTCCGCTCTTTTCTGACAGGACCTCTGATGGCTATTCCGAGCGCGATAATCTCCGACATCATAGGCAACCTCGGCAGCGGATATCCGTTCTACCCCGGCTACACGCTCTCGGCGGTACTCGGTTCGCTCATCTACGCGCTGTTCCTCTACCGCAGCAGGCTCTCGTTCTCGCGTATTTTCCTCTCGAAAATGACGATAGACCTGTTTGTGAACGTCGTTATCGGCTCGATATGGAGAACGGTGCTTTACAACCCCGATTATATGTTCAATTTCGCAATTTCTGGCGTCAAAAACGCCGTAATGCTTCCGCTTGAAGCGTTTATAATCTGGGCGTTTTTTCGCGCGATGCTCCCGTGGCTCAAAAAACTCGGACTTTGCCCGATAGAGGTCAAGCTGACCGCGACGAAAAAGCAGATAATAATTTCCGCCGTCGTTCTCGCTTTGGCAGTTCTGCTTCTCGTCCTCTTCGCGAAAAATTACGGCGCGATCAAGGCGTTTTTTAAGTAAAAACTAAAACGGACGGTCTTTGCCGTCCGTTTTAGTTTTAGTTTTAGTTTTAGTTTTCGAAAATAGAAATATCGCTTCCGCGGTTAAACCAGATAAGATAAGCAAGCGACGTTATGCTTTGGTCGTATTCTTCCTTCGTTTTCGTTATCGGATAGCCGTTTTCGAAAAATTCGTAGCAGCCCGTGTTGTCATCGTTTGCGCTCGGATTATTCGGCACGCCGTCGATGCAGTAGATGTATGAGTAACAACCGTCACCGCTCGGTTTTACGTTCTTTTTCAGTGCCTCGTGGTGCAGCTTTGCAATCGTGTCGATGGCGGCACACTTGCTACGGTATGCGCGTTCGATTTCAACGCCGTCACCGGACAAGGTCAGATCCTTGATTTTGTATTTCGGAATATAGCACTCCGCAAAACTGCCGATAACCACAGGGCTATATCCTTCATCGCCAAAGCTGCTATCAGCCATAAAAAGTACTTCATAAAATCTGAATATCGCATCCTCGGTGACGACAACGGAACGGCAGAAAAATCTCAAATTGTCGGAATTGTATGTCTCCTTTATCTCGTTCCCGTCACGATCCATGCGTGTACGTTCAATAGTCACATCCGAAAAGTCGCGCAGAGATTCAAGCGAGACTTTATCCACGTCAAGCGTTACGTCGCTTTCAAGAATATCGAACTTCGGCGGTTCGGCTTTTTCCTTATCGGAACAGGACGGCAAAACCGAAAGCAGTATGAACACAGTCACGAATACCAATACGACAGACAGAGCTTTTTTCATTTTTCCTTACGCTTCCTTTCGTTTACAGACTTTTTTTGAAATTCGGACGGGTATTTTTGTAGAATATCACTACCCGTCTGACTATATAATACCATATTTTTTAATATCTGTCAATATGTCTGCACAAAAAAACGAAAAAACAGCCTGCCCGACGGGCGGGCAGGCTGAGATGTTTTCAAGCGAACTTGTTTTTTGATTTTGAGACGCGGCTTCACATACGCATTTGGCATTGCCGAAAAGGTGAAAATACAATGAATTTTTGTGCCTGAAAAATAATTAAAGTGTCAGAGTATCAATTAAAAATTCCTGTTAAAATTTTTAATACATAAATTTATTTCTTTTGTTTTCCGATTATTAAACAGCAAGTGCGTTTAATAAAATCCTCATAATTATTCAAAATAACAGAATCGCCAAACGTATCTTTTATAGCAGTAGAATATGAAACGGAATCAGCATCATCAATGATTTTCCGATAGTACATTGAATAATCATCTTCATTGAGAAATTTATATGCGGGCGCTTTCTCTTTCAAATGCAAAAGAACAACAAGAGTTTTATCGGGAGTGTGAAAAAACATATCGGGATTGTCATTTGACAGTTTAATATATTTATCGAGGTTATGCTCCGTGATAACGTCATATTTGGAAAACTCCCCTCCTCTTTTGTAATACGGCACTTTATCAAATATAATAAATACCTGAAAGTAAGGAATTGCATTTGATCTGATATTTGCTGTTTCCCCGAGCATATTTTCAAAATAGTTATTACTGTTCTGAGAATAATTTCTCATAACAAATTTTACAGCATACCCCGCTATCGGCTTGCCGTTAAATGATATTAATATATCAACATTTTTAGGATAATACCTTCCTTCAATAGCACCTTCCTTGTCGTTTCCGTATCCTTGTGATTTTATAGAATATTCTTCGCCCAAAAAATTTTTCAAATCCTCAGCTATGTGCCCATGTAAAGTTTTTAATTTTTTTGTGCTTCGAGAAGTTCCTACTTCCAAATATGTCTTGAAGGAATTTCGAATTACATCTAGAAATTGCACGTTATCCATTATAATTTACCCTCCTGATTCTACTCCTAATTTATAGTCCAGATAACGTTTGACATCTTTTGATGAAAACGTGTAATATCCGCCGCTTTTATATTTTCCGAGCAAAGATATATAATTTCCAAACTCCTCGTTTTTCAAAACCGAACAAATCTTCTCCATCGGAATGCTCCCACTCACAACATACAGACCTCCGTATACCCCTGTTCCAGCAGGTGCAAAAGTGGTTTTCAAATCAAAAGAATTTCTTATTAATGAACTTATAGCTATTTTATCTGTAAAAGTATCGTTGATTCCCTGACTTCTTCCGAACGCGAACCAGTAATCATCGGAAGAATTTTCATTCGACCTTTTTTTTAACCTATTTTTGTTTTCGGTTAAATAGGAATACAAATCTGTTTCATTCTTCAATACTTCTTCACTTATTAATTTTCCGTTTTTGTCATATGGGAAAATGATTTTTGACAACTGTCCCCTTGATGCTTTTACAACAGGTATAATATATTTCGACCCAAACAAAAAATCTCCGACAAATACATTATCTGCCAATGTGGCATACCCGTTTTTTACTTTGATGTCTGCTGTGAGCATACTAAAAAAAATTTTCTTCAAAAAAAGAAGTTTTTCCTTAGATGAAAAATAAAACAATCCGTTAATGTAAAAATCACTTATTTCCAGTTTTTCTATAAATATAGGTTTCAGTCGATTCTCATCAAATTCATAATAATCAATTTTGTCTGTCGGAACTCCATTCTTTAAGCATATTATTGTTGTATATGTTATTGCATCAAAAGGTTGAAAATGCTTCAAATCACAAACGCTCTTAATCATTTCGTTATCAACCAAAAAAGTTCGCATATTTGAGCCCGCTATACTTGTAAAAAAAGAAGACGGAGTAATATAGCACAGCGTTCCGTTTTTATTAAGCATACGTATCCCGATTTCATAAAAAGCAATAAAGAGGTCTGTCATTCCGCTATTGCCAAACAGCGAGGATTTCACAGCATCAAAATTATCCGACAAATTATGTATGCGTACATATGGCGGATTTCCAATAACATAATCCATTCTTCCGTCAAAATCTTTAATATTCAGCGAATTTCCGCTAATAAAATCCCAACGAATATTTCTTGCAATGCCATATGATTCAGCTATTAATGAACACCTTTCCCTGCAAACAAGCAACTCATCATTATCAATTTCTATTGCGTGAATATATGTCTCGAGTTCAGAAGCTAAAATGTCTTTATCGGAAGAATTATATAAAAAATCTTTACAGTACCTATCAACAATTTGAACAAGAAATTGTCCGTTGCCGCAACTGTTTTCCATAATATGATGTTTACTTATATTGCCGATCGTATATCCGCTTTGATCCAGAATAATACTGACAAGGTAGTCGGGCGTATATATTTGTCCTTTTGTTTTTGCGTCGGATAATTCAACATCACGTTGTACGTCGATTTTTTTACCCATTTCAACCTCCTTCTTATATTCATTCACATTTTTCGATTTTTCAAAATACGACAAAAAGTCCGAAAACCATTGCAGTTTCCGGACTTTTCGCCCCGGTTTAAGACCAGAACACTTGGAGGCGCCTTCCGGAATCGGACCGGAGATAAGGGTGTTGCAGACCCGTGCCTTACCGCTTGGCTAAGGCGCCGAATCCGACGGTCTTCCGTCGGACGTTTTTTATGGAGCGGATTACGGGGCTCGAACCCGCCACCTCGACCTTGGCAAGGTCGCGCTCTACCAAATGAGCTAAATCCGCA
>CAKRPQ010000008.1 GCA_934385225.1 uncultured Eubacteriales bacterium | reverse complement strand
TAATATAGTTTTCGATATATTCGTCTCTTGACGGCTTTCCTATCTTTATATCGTCGTGGACATTCACGCTTTCGATTCCGCTTATTTCAAGTCCAGCGGATTCAACCTCGTCTTTGAGCGCTTTTATTGCGTCCTCCGTCCAGACCTCGCCCGGTTTTGTGGCGTAGAGCGTCGTGATTACGCCTTTTACGCCCTGAACCTGACGAATTTTTTCGAGTGTAACGCTGTCGTAGCCTGTTCCGAACCATCTGAGCGTCATTTTCATAGCTTTTTCCTACCTTATATATTCAAGTATTATTTTGTACTTTTCGAAAAGAGTTTCCTCTTTCATCGCCGCGTTTGCGGGGCTTGTGCTCGGAAGTCCGAAATACGGAAGCCCGACCTTTTCGGCAAGTCCCTTTTTATAAAGCGAATATGCCGTATTCCCCGTCAAAAACACTGCCTTTATACGCGACGCGGACGTGAGTTTCGCGACGTCGTTATATACGACGTTCTTTATCGAATTATCGGACGCGCCGACAATATCGCATTTCCCTACCACGTCCCAGAGTGCGATGCCGTGCGACAAGAGCATCTCCCGTTTTTCTGTGTTTGACTGCGGGACAGGATCTCCGAGCAGTCCCGCCATTACGCTCCAAAAACGATTTCTCGAATGTCCGTAATAAAAGCCCGTGTCCCGCGATTTCGGGGACGGAATACTGCCGAGAATCAGAATTTTTGAGTTTTCGTTCCATACGGGAGCTATCGTATGGAAAACAGTTTCGCTTTTCAATCCGAATCAGTGAAGATCAAACCCGAAGAAGTTCTTCGCGTTATTATAGCAGATGTTGCAGACGAGCTGCGCGAGTTCCTCCATATCGGCGGGATACAGACCGTCCTCGACCCACTTTCCGATAAGTCCGCAGAGAATACGGCGGAAATATTCGTGTCTCGGATAGGAAGTGAAGCTACGCGAGTCGGTGAGCATTCCGAGGAAGTTACCGAGAGAGCTGAGATTTGCAAGCGATGCCATCTGCGCGCGCATTCCGCTTATGTTATCGTTAAACCACCACGCACTTCCCTGCATTATCGACGGGATATAGTTTTCACCATCCTGGAAGCTGCCTATGAGCGCGCCTATTGCCTCGTTATCGGCGGGATTGACGGAGTAAAGGATAGTTCTCGGAAGAACATTTTCGGTCGTTAAGAAGTCAAGGAGCTTTGAAAGATCTCTTATGCAGTTTTTGCCGTGAATGGTATCATATCCAGTATCTCTGCCGAGCATTTTCAGTTTTACCGTGTTCGGGTTTCTGCTGACGCCGAAATGTATCTGCATTACCCATCCGCGCTTTTTATATTCTCTGCCGAAGAAGTACATCATCTCGCTCTTATAAAGGGCAAGCTCGGTTTCGGTAATGTCCGCGCCGTCCGAGGCAAGTGCCTTCTTGAATATCTCGTCCGCGTGGTATTCATCGGGCTTTTCGAACATAACATAATCGTCCATTCCGTGGTCCGCTGTCCTGCAACCGTGCGCATCGAAACGGTCAAGCGAGACAAGAAACGCCTCTTCAAGCGTTTTAAGATCCTTTATCTCAACACCGCTTGATTTCCCGAGCTTTTCGATATACGCTTTAATACCCGTTCTTTCGATATTCATCGCATTATCGGGTCTGAACGCGGGAAGAACTTTTACAGAGAAGGATTTATCCTCCGCTATCGCCTTATGATATTCGAGTGAATCGGCGGGATCGTCCGTTGTGCAGAGGAGAACGACATTGCTCTTTGAAATGAGATTTCTCGCGCTCATATCCGCCGCGGCAAGGCGCTCGGCGGTCAGATTCCAGATTTCGTCACAGTTTTTCTCGTTTATTATAAGGTCGCAGTCAAAATAACGGCGAAGTTCAAGATGACTCCAATGGTAAACGGGGTTTCCGATAAGGTTCGGCATTATTTTGCAATACTCACGGAACTTCTCATAGTCGGAGGCATCGCCCGTTATATATTTCTCGGCAACACCGCACGAACGCATCGCGCGCCATTTATAATGGTCCGCGGCAAGCCAGAGTTCGGTTATGTTTGAATAGCGGACGTCCTCCGCTATCTCTTTGACGGGAAGGTGGCAATGATAGTCGATTATCGGCAGCTTTGACGCATAGTTATGATAAAGAGCTTCGGCAATTTTGCTGTCAAGCAAAAAATTTTCGTCCATGAATTTTTTCATTTTTCAGTCTCCTTTATATGTTTGAGTATACTTTATCATATCCCGCGTATTTTTTCAAGATTTTTTTTGAATTACGGACACAAATACAATCTTTTTTCGAAAAACATTGCAAATAACAAAAAAACGTGATATAATGATAATGTATTTTTATAATGGAGTATTGTTTACAATGCGTGATTTAACGAATTTCAGCCTTCTGTATCCGAGCGCGGAATCGGAAGCGGAGCATTACGCGGGGAAAAACGTCCCTAACATAAGTATGTACGAGCTTGAACAGCTCGGTATGCTCGAATTCCTTGACACAAAAGGACGCGACCTTTGCGATTTCTTCACCATGTCGGCAGATGTTATGAAATACCGCCGCGATATGTTCCGCGATATGATGAACTTTCCCGAACTCGGAAGAATGCTTGACCGCATAATGCCCATTCTCGGCGATATAAGCGAACTTCGCCGCCTTGAAGCCGACAGCGGAAATACCGAGGACTATCTTATGTGCATTACGGAAATAGAGCTTTATATTTCCTGCATAGATATGCTCTCGCACAGTCTCGCTACGATAAGGGACAATCTGAAAAGTGAAGCGTTCAAAACGCTCGCGGACAGAATAAAAGAGCTTTCGGAGAACGACTACTACCGAGAGCTAAACACAAAACTGAACGAACTTACAAACAGAGTCAGAGAAATAAAATCGGTGACAATAGGCGTAAACCTTGACGCCCAGCTCCGAGCGACAGAAGCGGGAGTTCTTTCGATAAATCCCGAAAAGTTCCGTTCGGGCGACGTTCTTGACAAGATACTTCACATCGGTTCGAAGAACGACGGATACACCTGCATTGCAAGTCTTGTTCCGTTCGGCAAAAAACAGACGGAAAATCAGAAAACGGCACTCACGCTTGCTTTCAATTCGGCGATAAACGATGTTTACAAATCATCGCTCCGTTCGTGGAAGAAGATCGTGCAGACATACGTTCTCGAAAACACGGATTTTCTTCTCAATCTCAGCCCCGAAATAGAATTTATCGGAAAAGCGGCAAAAATGATGCGCATGCTCGAAGAAAAAGGCTGTGTTCTCTGCGAGCCGACGGTTGCACCCGCAAATGAAAAGAAATTCATCGCCAAAGATCTCTACAACCCGTGCGTAGCGCTTAAAATCGACGATGAAGTCGTTCCGAACGATATTTCATTCGACGAAAATGTTTCGATATACGTTCTGACAGGGCCAAACCGCGGAGGAAAAAGCGTCATAACCTGTGCGATCGGTCTTGCGCAGGCAATGCTTCAACTCGGAATGTTCGTTCCCGCCAAAAGTGCGGAGATAAGTCCCGCCGACGCAATATTTACACATTTCCCCACGGGTTCTGAGGACACTATCGACAAAGGACGTCTCGGAGAGGAATGTGCGCGCCTTACAAACATATTCGAAAACATTACGGACAAAAGTCTTGTTCTTCTCGACGAGTCGCTTTCGTCAACGGGTTCTTACGAGGCGTCATACATCGCCGCGGAGGTGCTTGCGGGGCTTGCGAGATTCGGTTGCCGTTGCCTGTTTTCGACGCATCTGCATGAGCTTGCCGCCGAGATCGACGGCATAAACGAAAAGATAGAAAAAGAGGGCAGCGGAAAGATCGACACTCTCGTCGCGGACATAGAAGAAGGAAAGCGTTCATTCAAGATCAGACGCGCAAAGCCAGACGGAAAAAGCTACGCGAGAGACATCGCCGAAAAATACGGTCTCACCTACGATAATATAGTTAAAAATCTAAAATAAAGAGAGGTTTATAAAAATGGACAAAATTCTGAATCTTCTTGAAGAAAACGCAACATACACGGTAGAACAGCTTGCCGCTATGTGTGACAGAGACGAAAACGAAATTCGTTCGACAATAAAAAATTACGAAAAAGACGGCGTGATCCTCGGTTACAAGGCTCTTATAGACTGGGACAAGACAGATCGCGAATATGTGAGCGCATTTATAGAAGTAAAAATCACGCCGAAGCACGATTTCGGCTTTGACAAAGTAGCAAGAACAATCAGCCAATACCCCGAAGTGCAAAGCGTTTATCTGATGTCGGGCGTTTTCGACCTTTCGGTTCTCATTGAGGGGAAAACACTGCGCGAAGTCGCTTATTTTGTAACACACAAGCTGTCAACACTCGAAGACGTAATGTCCTGCTCCACACATTTTGTTCTCCGTAAATACAAGGACAAGGGCGTCGAATACAGAGTGCCGAACGCAGACGGCAGAGAGGAAATCTGATATATGTTCGACTATTCTAAGGTACTGTCGGGTACCGTCAAAGAAATGAAACCGTCGGGAATACGCAAATTCTTCGACATGATAACGGGTATGGACGACGTTGTCGCACTGACAGTGGGACAACCGGATTTCATAACTCCGTGGCATATAAGAGAAGCAGGCATCGAAAGTCTGCAAAACGGAAAAACTTATTACACATCAAACGCAGGTCTTCTTGAACTCAGGCAGGAACTTGCAAAATACCTTGACCGCAGATTCGGTCTTAAATATGACGGCGAGAAGGAAATTGTCGTCACCGTCGGCGGCTCCGAGGCGATTGACCTTGCAGTTCGCTCCTGCATAGAACCCGGTGACGAGGTGATAATACCGACGCCGTGCTTTGTCTGTTACGAGCCTTGCGTAAGGCTCGCGGGCGGTGTTCCCGTCATCGTCGAAACAAAACTCGAAAACAAGTTCAAACTGACGGCAGAGCAACTTAAAAAAGCTATAACGCCCAAGACAAAAATGCTCGTGCTTGCGTACCCGAACAATCCGACGGGTGCGATCATGACAAAAGAGGATCTCGAAAAAATCGCGGACGTAATACGCGGAACTGACATTGTCATTCTCTCGGACGAGATCTACTCGGAGCTTACATACGGTGTGTGCCACACGTCGATCGCTTCTCTTCCCGATATGGCGGAGAGAACTATAATCGCAAGCGGATTTTCAAAAAGCTATGCAATGACGGGCTGGCGTCTCGGCTACATTGCCGCCCCCGAACCGATTGCGAAGCAGATGCTCAAAGTTCACCAGTTTGTGATCATGTGTGCGCCGACAACGAGCCAGTTTGCAGCGGTTGAAGCGGTAAAAAACGGCGACGGCGACATTGAAATGATGAAGGAAGAATACAACCGCCGCAGAAGATACATTACAAAAGGCTTTGCAAGAATAGGACTTGAATGTTTTGAACCCGAGGGCGCATTCTACGCCTACCCGAACATAGGAAAATTCGGGCTTTCAAGTGACGAATTCTGCGAAAGACTTCTGCGCGAGACAAGATGCGCGATAGTTCCCGGAACGGCTTTCGGCGAGACAGGCGAGGGATTCGCGAGAATTTCTTATGCTTACTCGATAAAGCACATAGACGCCGCACTCGAAAGAATTGAGACTTTCATCAAAAAATTATAAATCACGCAACCAAAAACAATAAGAAAACACCCGCCTGTCGGGTGTTTTCGTTAGTAAAAGCAAACACGGACGTCCCTTTCGGGAAATCCGTGTTTTTTATTGTGAATTAAAGTCCGCGCTTTACATAGTGCGTATGAAGTATTTCATGCGCCTTTTCGCTGTTCGGTTCACCGAAGAATTCATCATACAGAGTCTTTACGATCGGGTTATCATGAGACTTTCTGTATTCAAGAATGTTACTATCGGCGTTGTAAAGAACTGCCGCTCTCTTTTCACGGAGATTTACGCTGTTGCGAACAGATGCAGGCTGTGTAGGCTGACCGCCGCCGTTTACGCAACCGCCGGGACACGCCATGATCTCAACGAACTGAACGTTGACCTCGCCTTTTTCGATCTTTTCAAGAAGTTCTTTCGCGTTCTTTGTTCCCGAAGCTACTGCAACATTGAGTTCAACGTCACCGAGCTTGTATGTGGCAAACTTAACGCCCGCGATTCCTCTGACTTCATCAAATTCAAGCTTTTCAAGCGGTTTCTTTTCGACAACTTCGGCAGCTGTACGGAGAGCAGCCTCCATAACACCGCCTGTTGCACCGAATATTGCGCCTGCGCCGGAACCGATTCCGAACGGTGCGTCAAACTTCTCGTCATCAAGGTTCTTGAAGTCGATGCCTGCGGTTTCGATCATTCTGCCGAGCTCTCTCGTTGTGATAGCAACATCGACATCGGGAACGCCTGCCGCATTCTGACCGTCGCGTCCGACCTCGAACTTCTTCGCGGTACAAGGAATGGATGATACCATAAATATGTTCTTCGGGTCAATACCCATCTTTTGTGCGTAGTACGTCTTAACGACCGCACCGAACATCTGCTGGGGAGACTTGCAGGTAGAGAGGTTGTCCGTAAATTCGGGGAAATAATGCTCGCAATACTTGACCCACCCTGGCGAGCAGGAAGTAATAAGCGGGAGCTTACCGCCGTTTTTGAGTCTGCCGAGGAACTCGGTAGCTTCTTCCATAATTGTAAGGTCGGCGGTCATATTCATATCAAATACACCGTCAAAGCCGAGGCGTTTAAGAGCGGCAACCATCTTGCCCTCAACGTCCGTACCGGGTTCGTAGCCGAAGCACTCACCGATAGTAGCTCTTACCGAGGGTGCCGTGCAGATAACAACGTGCTTATTCGGGTCTGCGAGAGCCTCAAACACCTTAGCAGTATCATCTCTCTCATAAAGTGCGCCTACGGGACAAGCAACGATACACTGTCCGCAGTTTACGCAGGAGGTACTTGTGAGATCCTGCTCAAAAGCACAACCGATATGTGTATCAAAGCCTCTGTCATTCGCGCCGATAACACCGATGCCCTGCATTGTCTTGCACGCACCTACGCAGCGGCGGCAAAGAATACATTTATTATTGTCTCGAACGATGGCAGCGGAAGAATGATCGACCGGATACTTATTTACGGCACCCGTGAAGTGGCTTTCCTCTACCTTATAATCGCGGCAGAGCTTTTGAAGTTCGCAGTTCGTGCTGCGTATGCAGGAAAGGCATTTCTTCTCGTGATTTGAGAGAATGAGTTCAAGGTTAAGTCTTCTCGATTTGATTATTTTCGGAGTATTGGTCTTAACAACCATTCCGTCTGTTACGGGATATACGCACGCCGTAACCATTCTGAAAGGCTTACCGCCCTCGGATACCTCAACGAGGCAAAGACGACAGGCGCCTATTTCATTTATATCTTTGAGATAGCAAAGCGTGGGGATATCAATATTTGCGGATTTAGCCGCTTCAAGAACGGTCGAACCCTTCTTTACGGCATAATCGACGCCGTTTATATTAACATTTACTGTTTCCATTAGTTCACAAATCTCCTTTCTCAGTGTTTGGAAATTGCGCCGAACTTACAGCCGCTTATACAAGCACCGCACTTAACGCATTTTGTTGTGTCAATGGCAAGAGACGGGAGTTTATGACCTTCTGCAACATAATCCGTCTTGGAAATCGCGTCAACGGGGCAATTTCTTGCACATTTGCCGCAGCCGATACATTTATCTTTGTCAATTTCGTATTTAACGAGCTTCTTACATACGCCCGCGGGACATTTCTTGTCAACGATATGAGCGATATACTCGTCTCTGAAATAACGGAGTGTGGAAATAACGGGGTTAGGTGCCGTCTGTCCGAGACCGCAGAGCGATGCGGACTTGATATAGTCGCAAAGTTCTTCCATACGATCAAGGTCTTCAAGCTCTCCTCTGCCCTCAATAATCTTGTTGAGTATTTCGAGAAGTCTTCTCGTACCTACACGGCAAGGTGTACATTTACCGCAGGACTCGTCAACCGTAAATTCAAGGAAGAATTTAGCGATATCAACCATACAGTTATCCTCGTCCATAACGATAAGTCCGCCGGAACCCATCATAGAACCGATAGAAATAAGGTTATCGTAATCGATAGGAGTATCGATAAGGTGTGCGGGGATACAACCGCCCGACGGACCGCCCGTCTGAGCCGCCTTGAACTTCTTACCGTTCGGAATACCGCCGCCGATCTCCTCGATAACTTCACGGAGCGTGGTTCCCATAGGAACTTCGACAAGACCCGTATTTACGATCTTACCGCCGAGAGCGAATACCTTTGTACCCTTGGACTTTTCTGTTCCCATTGAAGCAAACCAGTCTGCGCCGTTAAGGATTATCTGACAGATATTTGCATATGTCTCTACGTTATTAAGGATTGTCGGTCTATCGAACAGACCTTTTACTGCGGGGAACGGAGGACGGGGACGAGGCTCGCCGCGCTTACCTTCGATAGAAGTCATAAGAGCCGTTTCCTCACCGCAGACAAACGCGCCCGCACCAAAACGAAGCGTAATATCGAAATCAAAGCCCGTTCCGAAAATGTTCTTACCGAGAAGTCCCTCTTTATGAGCCTGGTCTATTGCGACTTGGAGGCGGTGAATTGCGATCGGGTACTCGGCACGTACATATATGTAACCCTCGTCGGAACCGATAGCATATCCGGCAATCGCCATTGCTTCGAGAACGGAGTGCGGATCACCTTCAAGAACGGAACGGTCCATGAATGCACCCGGATCGCCCTCGTCGGCGTTACAACAGACATACTTCTTGCCTGTCGAACCCATAGCGAATTTCCATTTGAGACCTGTCGGGAATCCCGCGCCGCCTCTTCCGCGAAGTCCTGATTTGAGCATCGTATCGACAACTTCTTCACGGCTCATGGAAGTGAGAACCTTTGCAAGAGCCTTATAACCGTCTCTCGCAATATAGTCATCAATATTTTCGGGGTCGATAACGCCGCAGTTATGCAGTGCCACGCGGTGCTGCTTCTTATAGAAGGTCATATCGTTAAGCGAGTTTACCATATGGTGGTCGCCGACCTTCTCCTTATATTCGAGAGATGCAACCGGAACGCCGCCGATAAGGTGGCTCTCAACGATTTCTTTCATATTTTCGGGAGCAACTCTGCTGTAAAATGTTCCCTCGGGGTACACGATAACGATCGGTCCGAGTGCGCAAAGACCGAAACAACCTGTCGTAACGACCTTTATTTCATCGGAAATTCCCTTTTCGGCAAGTTCTGCTTCAAGAACCTCTCTTATTTTATGGCTGCCCGAAGAAGTACAGCCCGTACCTCCGCAAATGAGAACGTGCTTACGGATCTTACCCTCGTGTTCCGTACTGCCCTCGCGCATAGCAACGGTGCTTTTCAGTTTTTCTGCGGCAGCGTTAAGTTCTTCAACGTTTTTAATCATTTCATTACCTCCCGATTAGTCCTTATATTTTGCGAGAATAGTCGGAACATCGGCTTTTGTAAGTCTTCCGTAAACTTCGCCGTTGACCGTAAGTACCGGTGCAAGACCGCAGGCGCCTATACAGCGTGTTGCTTCAAGCGAATACTTTCCGTCGGGAGATGTGCTTCCGACAGGAAGGTCAAGCTCTTTCGAGATTTCCTCAATAATCTCGCCTGAACCCTTGACGTAGCACGCCGTGCCAAGACAGACAGCTATTGCAACCGCACCGTCCGGATTCAGCTTGAACTGCGCGTAGAAAGATACGATGCCGTAGATCTCTTCAAGCGAAACACCTGTTTTTTCGGCGATTATCTTCTGTACTTCTATCGGAAGATAACCGTAGATCCCCTGTGCCTCTTGAAGAATCGGCATCATGGCACCCTTTTCGCCGCTATACTTTTCGATAACGGCAAGCAGTTTTTCTTCCTGCTCTTTTGTGCCTCGAAATTCGACCGTAGTCAATTTCTTTTTCATTTTGATACCCCCATCTTTGTCAAAAAAATAACAATATTTGATAAATGATTTCGCCACACCGTGCCGAAATGCATTAATTGGTATTATACTACAAATACTTCTAAATGTCCATAGATTTATTCAAAAAAATAAAAATTTACATTTTTCTCGTTCCAAATCGAAGAAAAACGACTCTCCGCCGAAGCGGAAAGCCGTCGTTTTGTTATTTTGCCGATTCGCCGAATTCAAATCTTTCCTGATTGAGTTCTGCTTTCGGGTAAGCGTGTCCCATATTCTGAACGTATGTGACCTGTTTATCGCAGGTAAGTTCGTTGTACATTGCGGTGATTCCCGACGGGCAACAAACGGTATCGCCGAGACCGACCATAAGCTGTACGGGGCATTTTATACGTTTAGCAAAGAAACAGGTATCGTAGTAAAGCATAGACTCGTATGTCGGACCGTAGCTTCCGCGTCTGCCTATCGTAATTCCCTGTTTATCGCACATTGCGGGAACGTCAGCTTTACAGAACGTAACGTCGGGATCAAGCGCCGCGGTAAACAACGCCTGATAACCGCCCTCGCTCATTCCCGAGGCGCTGATATTTTCACCGTCCCAGAGATTTTCGCCGTCAGGACCCATAAACGCTTTGACAAATCGGAGCGCTTGCAGGTCGCGCATTACCATATAGCTGTAATATACTTCGGACGGATCTGTATCGGCAGGCTTTGATCCCGCGTAGTTTTTGAGTTTTGTCTCGTAAAGCTCGGAATAATATTCATCGCCCATATAGCTCGGAAGGCTGTGTCCGTTTACAGAGACGCATATTGAGTCTTCCTTGTATTGCAGGTGCGTTTCCGTGCTTCTGACACCCGCGCCCATAAACTGAACGTGAATTTTAAGCGATTTTTCTTCCGCGTTTTTCGGATAGCTTACAAATATCGCGGAATACGTTTCACCGGTGTAGCTCGGATCACCGAGGCACTTTACCTTAATATCGTAAATATTGTATTCGGAATTGCCCGAAACCTTTTCGATATCGAGCATTTCGGGATCGACCTCATTCAGCCTTTCAAGTTGCTTTTTCCAGAAATCTTCCCAGTCGTCGGGTTCGGATACCGCGGGCTTTATATCTTTTCTTCCCGCGCACGCGCCTGCTCCGCACGAAACAACATCTTCGATAGCATTACCGTCAAAATCGCAAGCCTTAACCGTCACATAAGCAAAACCGGGCATACTCATCTTCGCTTTAAGTCTGATTTTACCGCTTCCGCCTGCCGCATATCCCTCGGTCGCATTACCGCCCTCGCATGAAACCGTCCACTTGAAGAGCGGTGCGGAACAAAGCTCGGTATCGCTCATAAGCGAAATATCAAAGATCATCTCTTCGCCTACTTCATAAGAAAGCGCGTCTTTATCGGTTTTTACGGCAAAATATTTCGTTTTGCCCGTCGATTCGGTAACGGACAGTACTGCTTTTCCATCAAAACCGAGAGAAATTTCCGTTACGCTTCCCTCCTCGGTGTTTTCGGGTATCTGCACGGCAAATTCAGAGAACGCAACGGCAGCGGCACGGGCGTCGGAACCTGCAAGGATTATTTTTGTGCCGTCTGTATAGCCTTTATATGTACCGTCCGAAAGAGCGGCATCAACAGTCACAACAATGCTTTTTTCGCCGACATTTTCTGCCGCATTAAAGCTGTAACCGTATGTATCTCCCATCTTTGCGGCAAGCGAATTTATAAGAAGGCTTCCTATGCCCGCTTCATCGACGATATTATAACCGTTAAGGTCTACATCGCCGACTTTGAGCGTCGGGTAAACATATTCATATTCATATTTTTCTCCCGATTTAAGAGAAATCCCGTCCGCCGAGAGATAGTTCTCGATAAAATAGTTCACCGCGTCGACCGTATAAGCGTCTGTTCCGCCCTTTATGACGATTTTTGAGTCTGTACGGTCGATTACATAGCCTCTTTCGCTCGGTGCAAACGCTTTCGACGCGTCGCGTTTAGTCTTACCGACAATAATTTCAGCGTCGGATTCCTTCGACATATAGTCTGTACTGACATTGACGCTCTTTCCCGTGCTCTCCTCTATGCTTTTTTTCAGCAGCATCACCGCGTCGGTAACTTCTTTCGCGCACGAATCGCCGCGGATTATTATAAATTCGAAATCCTCGGCAGAGCCGACCGTATCCACACTTTTCTCATCGCCGCCGACGTTTTCTTTTCCCTGCTCTTTATTGCAGGAAGAAAAAGCGAACACAGAGACAAGCAGGAACATCAGAGTTAAAACAGAAATTATTTTTTTCATAAGTTCCTCCGTTTATGTTTGTAACTATTATATAATACTTTCCTGTTTTTGTCAAGTTTTTTGTATGTCATATCCACAAAAAGAGGTGCATATGCTTTAACAAATAAAAAATCGGAGGATAATCAAATGGGAACAAACTGCTACGGTCCTGAGGGAACAAGAATAGGGACTCCCGAAAACAGAGAGTACATATCATCGCTCGACGGACTTGAAAGAGCGCTTTCGAAAGGCAAAATACTTGAAGCGACCGCACTCGTTTGCGACGGCGACCTTAATCTCCACGTCGATCTTTACGGCGTTGAGGGGATAATCGAAAAAAATGAGTGCATTTATCTGAGAAAAGGCGAAGTCCCGAAAGATATCGCGATCATAACAAGGGTCGGAAAACCGATATGCTTCAAAGTTATTTCGATAGACAAAAGCGGCGAAAAACCTATCGCTTACCTTTCACGCAGAGAAGCACAGCTTGAATGTGTAAGCAACTGTTTCTCGCAATTAGTGTGCGGCGACATTATAAAAGCGAAAGTAACTCATCTTGAAAATTTCGGGGCATTTACAGATATAGGCTGCGGAATGCCGTCACTTCTTTCGGTCGATTGTATTTCCGTGTCAAGAATATCTCACCCGCGAGACAGGCTCTATTGCGGAGAGCTTATCGACGTAGTTATAAAAAATATTGACGAGGAAACGGGGAGAATATTTGTCAGCCGTCGCGAGCTTCTCGGAACATGGGAGGAAAACGCCGCGCTTTTCAGTGCGGGGCAAACTGTTGCGGGCATAATCCGCAGCATCGAACCATACGGAATATTTGTCGAACTCGCGCCTAATCTTGCGGGGCTTGCGGAGGCAAGGGACGACCGTTTCTCGGACGAAAGCATGATCGGGCAAAGTGCCGCGGTGTACATAAAAAGCATTATTCCCGAACGAATGAAAATAAAGCTCGTCATTATAGATTCGTGTCACGAAGCCGAAAAAAATATCGGAGCAAAAGAGGAAAAAATTTTTATTGACGTGTCGAAAACAAGTCACATCGACCATTGGCGTTACTCTCCCGAAGGTGCTCCGAGAATAATCGAGACAATTTTCGGATAATTATTGACAAAAAAACGTGAATGTGCTATAATTATCCTGTTTAAAATACGGTTTGAAAAGTTGTGAGCTGAGTAAAAGCAATGGAATCCGGTTCGAATCCGGAACAACGCACCATTCCTGTATTTGTGGGGTACATTTTTTCGCGCCTTTTTTGAGCTTGCTATTCTGCCCGCATAAGTCAGACATCCGCCGTATTTTGGTAATACACAGACAGGTGAAGAGTGTATCCGATCCCTTTTATGAGGGGATCATACACTCTTTTTTGGCGTGAGGTATAAAATGCTCGAACAGTTATTTATTCTGCTTTTCTTTCCCCTTATTTCTACGATAAAGGTCGTAATCCAAGGAGTCTGCGCAAAAAGCAAAATCAAAACACAGGCGCAGGCATCGCTTATCAATTCGATAATCTTTCTCATTACGGGCACACTTATGCTCATACTGTTCTGCCGTACGCTTCCGAGCGCAAAAACCGTAATATATGCACTCGCATTCGGAATTTTTACGGTCGGGTTTCAGCTCATGTACATTGCCGCACTCAGAACAGGTTCGGTCGGACTTACAATGATAGTCAACAATCTCGCCGTTATTCCGCCGACAATAATGGGAGCCGTCCTTTACGGCGAAATTCCGTCCGTCGTTCAGATTATCGGTATCATTCTCCTTTTTGTGGCTCTCCTCTTTCTTTCGGACCACGGCACGTCGTCTGCCGGAGTGAGTAAAGCGTGGTTTATAAGCGCGCTTCTTTGTATGCTCTCAAACAGCGGAACAAAATGTGTTCAAATTCTCTTTTCAAGATCGCCCGTATTTAATGAGTCCAAGGCATTTGTCGCGCTTTCCTATTTCATTGCGGCGGCATTTTCACTTATACTTTACTTTATTTTCAAAAAGAAGGACGAGCCTAAGATAGAATGGGATCCGAAATTTGCCGCGGGACTTGTTCTCATCAGCATCATTCTCGGAGTTTACAACTATTTGTGGGTAATTGCCCTTACAAAAATGCCGAGCTTTATTCTCATTGTTGCAAACAGCTGTCTGTGCCTTGTCTTCGCATGGATTTCCGACAGGATCATTTTCAAGAAAAAGGCTACGAAAAATCAGATGATTTCGGTCATTCTCGCACTTGTGTCCGCAATTCTGACAAACATAAAATGATTTAGCACGGCAGGCATAAAATGACCTGCGAATGCGAATACTTTCT
Source organism: uncultured Eubacteriales bacterium (assembly GCA_934385225.1). Classification (GTDB taxonomy): domain Bacteria; phylum Bacillota; class Clostridia; order Oscillospirales; family CAG-272; genus SIG710. Next base: position 25,668 of record CAKRPQ010000008.1, on the reverse strand, counting down.
ACAAAAGGAAAACGAAAGGAAGTATCCGCTAAAATGAACAAAGCGCAAATTTCAAGGGTTACCGCAAGAGAAATACTCGATTCAAGAGGAAATCCGACTGTCGAAGCGACCGTTATACTGAACGACGGCACGGTCGGAGTTGCAAGTGTGCCGTCGGGCGCATCGACGGGAATATTTGAGGCACACGAAAAAAGAGACGGGGACAAAGACAGGTACGGCGGAAAAGGCGTTCTCGATGCCGTAGGCAACGTCGGAAGGCTTATTTCACCCGCTCTTTCGGGAATATGTGTGACCGAGCAAGCAGAAATCGACACGGCAATGCTTGAACTCGACGGAACAGCCGACAAATCCGATATAGGCGCAAACGCTATTCTGGCAGTTTCACTTGCAAGCGCGCGTGCGGCGGCAAACAGTCTTCACATTCCGATATTCCGCTACCTCGGCGGGATAAACGCAAGACGTCTGCCCGTGCCTATGATGAACATTCTCAACGGCGGCGCGCACGCTTCAAACAATGTCGATATACAGGAATTTATGATAGTGCCGACAGGTGCTTCGTCTTTCTCTGACGCACTTCGCATCGGAAGCGAAATATATCACTGCCTCGGAAAAATACTGCGCGAAAAAGGGTTTGGTACGGCGGTTGGCGACGAAGGCGGATATGCTCCCGATCTCGGAAGCGACGAGGAAGCACTTAAACTTATAGTAAACGCGATAGAATACTCGGGAAACAGTACCGAAAACGTAAAAATCGCGCTTGACGCCGCGTCAAGTGAATGGGCAACCGAAAAAGGCAATTATGTTCTGCCGTCAAGGAATGTTGCAATGACCTCGGAAGAACTCATAGCCTTTTACAGAGGTCTGATCGAAAAATATCCGATATTCTCCATCGAAGACGGACTCGGCGAAGAGGATTACGACGGCTGGAAACAGATGACAGACACACTCGGAGACAAAATAATGCTTGTCGGAGACGATCTCTTTGTAACGAACGAAAAAAGGCTCAAAAACGGCATTAAAAACGGGCTGGCAAACAGTATTCTTATTAAGCCGAACCAAATCGGAACGCTTACGGAAACGCTGAACGTTATTGCGACGGCAGGCAGAAGCGGATACAGGTATATAATTTCGCACCGTTCTGGCGAAACGGAGGACACTACAATCGCCGACATAGCTGTCGCGGTGAACGCGGACTTTATAAAGTCGGGCGCACCGTGCAGAAGTGAGCGTGTCGCAAAATACAACAGGCTTCTACGCATTGAATCGTCTATGAACTCATTCGGAAAATACGGACTTGATGTAAAAAATCGTTTATAAAACAAAAAAGGGCTGCCCAAAAACCGATGTTTTTGGGCAGCCCCGACTTTTAATGTTTTTCGTACATAAGAACTCCGTTTTCCCATGTGTCATACGGGCAAACGGGCATATCGCCGACCGTCATTATCGTGAACACGCCGGGAGTTTCGGTAAAGCCCGATGTTCCTGCCGTGCCGACGGTTTCGCCTTTGGCAACCGTATCGTCGACGTTTACTTTCACCTCACTGAGGTGCATATACCACGTTTTCAGTCCGAGACCGTGATCAACGACAACCATTCGTCCGCCGAACGTCGTTATTCCCGTATAAACGACCTTACCACTGTTGCAGGCGGGAATATCCGTTCCGTTTGCGACACGGAATTCGACGCCGTTGCTTCTGTAAGTTTCATCGGTCGATGTTATTGTACGGTAAATACCGAATCCCGCAATTATTGCCGCCTTGATATTTCCGTCACCGCTGCTCATATCAATGAAGTTGCCCGAAAAATACTTTGTCGTTTCGCTCTTTGCGCAGATCTCCGCAAATACTTCGTCGAACGCTTTGAGAGCCTCCTCGCTTCTGGTGTTTTCCGCAACTATCTTGCTTATATTCTGCGTTCTCTTCTTGAACGTTTTATTATTTATCGTAAGGTTGATATCCTGTTTCATCGCACCGTACGAAAGCGTAAAGACATAGGATTTTGCTTCAAGCTCGGCACTTATCGGCACAAGACCGACCGCATGATCGCCGTCCATATAGAATGTAGGCGTAAATCCTATCGACGGCTCGCTTGAAAATTTAATTCTTGAAGGATCGGAAACATTATACGCCGTGATAGCGACAAATTCGCCCGGATCAATCGACGATGTTCCGATGAAGAACTCGGCACCTGCGACAAGTGTTGTTTTGAAATTATACGACGCCTCTCCGTAGAAATTTCTCGTGTCGTCCTTATACCACGACGCGGTGACCATAAACGTAAGTTCGCCGCCGTCGCCGAGAGTGAGTGTCGAAAGATCGTCTGTCGAACCGTCATAGACAAGCGCGGACGTGCTGTCATAAACCTTTATCGTATAAAGATCCGCGTCGGACGAGAAAAGAAGCTGGACACTTCCGTCCATTGTATAGTTCACAAGCTCATCTGTCGTTTTGAAGCCGCTTAACGCGCTGTAATCACTGCCGAGCTTATAATTCCACGACACCTTTGAAGGCACGATCTTATTGCCCGACGGCGTGCGGAGCACGGGCATTTCATCGTCGGAAAAAAGCGAAAGAGCGTAAGGGGTTATAAGAAATTTATTCACATCGTCGTTTTTAAGCTGATAGATGCTTCCGTCGGGGTACTCCGCATAGCTCGAAGCACCCGTCGTATCGAAATAATATTTATACTCTTCCGCAACGTTTCCGCTGTAAAACACTACCTTATAAAATGCCGTTCCGACAAGCGGATCGGGAAGCTCGTTCACTTTGGTCGCCGCATTGTTCATCGAAACGAAAAAGCTGACGAAATCGCCCTTGTTTTTCGTTTTCGTGACCGTAGATACATTTCCGTCAAGGTCGGATATCTCTATCTTCTCGACGTAATTGTTCAGTATCGGCGCGTTCTGCGTCATAACATAACTCGCGATTGCGACAAAAGTCGGGATAAAAATCAAAATCACACAAACAACCGCTAAAACTGTTTTTTTCATGCGATCACTCCTTAATACTAATTATTGACACGGATATTTATTTTATTATACAACATTTTTTGTCCGAGGTCAAGAGGTGTTCGGAAATTCATTATTCGACATTTTTATAATTAACAATCCCGTAACATACAAATGATTAAAACGCCTTGATTTTGAGGACGCAATGTGGTATACTTTATATGTATGTTTTCGGCAACATTTTATATTTTTTACGTCTTTATACATAATATCACCGAAAGGAATGTCAAAATGGATATTACCAAAAACGTAACCGTCATAATTCCCTCTCTGAATCCCGACGAAAAGCTGTGCAAAGTCGTTTCGGGACTCGAAAACATGGGATTTGACGATATAATAATCGTAAACGACGGAAGCTGTGCCGAAAAGCTGTGCAACTTCCCGAACATATCCGAACACCCTTCCTGCACGATACTCACACACAAGGTGAACCGCGGAAAAGGCGCGGCACTGAAAACGGCATTTGCCTATTTTCTTGAAAGCAGAAAAGGCAAGCTCGGTGCCGTAAGCGTTGACGGCGACAACCAGCACCGTCCCGAGGACGTTCTGAAATGTTGCGAAAAGATGGTCAAAATGGGAGCTCTCGTTCTCGGTGTCAGAGATTTTTCTCTTCCGCACGTTCCGAAACGTTCGCGAACGGGTAACAGAATTACATCTTTTGTTTTCAAGGTCGGGTGCGGGCTTAAAATTTCGGACACGCAGACGGGTCTTAGAGCCTTCCCTGCCGAATATATTCCCGATATGCTGAATATTTCGGGAGACAGATTCGAATACGAAACTAATATGCTTCTTAACCTTAAAAAGTATTCGATTCCTCTCGCGGAACAGACAATAGAGACGGTTTACATCGAAGAAAATCAGACATCTCATTTCAGACCCGTGCGCGATTCGATACGTATATATTCGCTTATACTGAAATTTGTCGCAAGTTCCATGATCTCCGCCGCGCTCGAAACGGTATTCTTTTACCTTATGATGAAGTTTCTCGGAAAATATTTCGGCGATGCTTCAATCGTCATATGTACGGTTACGGCAAGGATTTTTTCTTCGCTTATCAATTTCAACATAAACAAAAAAGGCGTTTTCAGGGACGACTCGCAAAAACTCATGAAAACTTTTGTGAAATACTACACCGTAGCAATCCCGGTAATGCTGATTTCCGCATTCTCCGTCACTCTTATTACAAAAATACTTAAAATCACAATGCCGAGTCTGACAACACTCATCAAAGCGGCGGTTGACATCATATTATTTATGTGCAGCTTCCGTCTGCAACGGGAATGGGTATTCTGCGAAAAAAAGAACAGAAACACCGACAAAGCGTAAAGGAGCAATTCTATTGAATAACAAGGATTTTAATTTAAATCCCGACGATTTCATGCGGGAAAAGAAAGCGAAAACGGCGGACGAGCTCGCAAACGAATCAAAGACTCGAACAGCCGAGAGTTACATTGCAAAAAGGAACGACTCCGAGAAGCAGATCAATCAAAACAAAGAAGCTATCGGTTTTGACCAGAGTACATATCTCGATTTCGCGGGGTACAAGCGCAGAAAACCGAAAAGAGAACGAAAAGCGGGAATTAAAAAAATAATCGGCAGATGCTTTGCCGTTCTCGGTTCGCTTATTCTGTTTCTGCTCATCGCGGTATATTCGCTCTGTTTTACTATCGCAAAGGGTCCGAGCGAAACCGTAAGAAATCTGCTCGTTCTCTCGGCAAAGCAGGCAAGCGCGACAAAATGGGTTCCCTCCCTGTTCCTCGACAAGGCGACGGTAGACGATATTCTGTCAAAAAGCGAAGAAGTCAAAACAGACATAATTTCGCTTGACGATTACGGAAGCGGCAAGGACGACGGCGAGTCCGCGTCCCGCGACGAATGGGAGAACGCAAAGGACGGAATGATATTCAAAAAGCTCAAAGGCTCGACATATACGGCGTACATGCTGATCGTAAAAGACCCGTCAAGAGTTTTTGTGGGAACGTCAAGCGACGATTATTCGTCAAGCACGGCGGGCTTAAATATATTCGATGCGGTAGCGAAAAGCGGTGCGATAGCGGCGATAAACGGCGGTGAATTTCCCGATTCCGGCGGCATAGGTACGGGATCTCACCCGATAGGTCTTACGTATTCGAAAGGCAAATGTGTCTGGAACGACTCTCTCAAACGTACTTTTGTCGGATTTGACTCGAACAACAAGCTGATCGCAACAGAACCGATGACAAAAAAAGAAGCCGATGAGCTCGGAATAAGGGACGCCGTATCTTTCCAGACGGGAAACGTTCTGATTTCGTCGGACGGTGATAACGTAACTCTCTACTACGCCGACGGGAACAACGGCACAGCTCAGAGGACTGCAATAGGTCAAAGAGCCGACGGTGCGGTCATTCTGCTTGTTACGGACGGAAGAACGGCAAGTTCTCTCGGCGCAACGCACAACGACGTTATCGACATTATGGTCGAATACGGCGCAGTGTCGGCGGCGATGCTTGACGGCGGCTCCTCTGCCATGATGTATTATGAAAATTACTACGAAAAATACGACTTTGACTACGACTCCCTTGACCAGTACCAGAAAAAGGGACTCATAAACAAGTACAAAGCGTTCACCACTCCGAGAAGAATGCCTACATTCTTTATGGTAGCCGCAGAAAGCGAGGCAGAAAATGGCAATTAAGAAAAACTTCCCCGTTTTTTGGACGGTATTCATAATTTGCTGGGTCATAGCTCTTGCGGCACTCTTAATTTCGCTCTCCGCACTTCGATCGTATCTTGCCGAATACGAAAGCGTCCAGCCGAAGTACGTTGCCGAAACTGTTTTCTACGAATACTTTGAAGATCACAACTTTACGGCAATTTTGAACTTCTCCGAATCGACAAGGAACAAATTCGAAACGATAGAATCGCTTGCCACATATCTTGCGAAACTTACGGACGGAAAAACACTTTCCTATCACGAGATTTCTTCCGGAATGGACAAAGATACCGCAAAATACATTGTAAAATACGAAGAAGACGGCAAAGAAATAAAAATCGCCTCGTTTACACTCAAAAAAAGCGGCGAAAAAAGCAAAAAAGGCTTTGGCATATACTCGCTTTCAGGGTTTGAGCTGTTCTATCCCGCAAACGAGAGCGTCAAAATAAAAGTTCCGAGCGGATTCACTCCCATAATCAACGGGATAAAGATTGACAATAGCTATCTGACCGAGAGCGAAGTCCCGTCCGAAAGCTGTGAACATATGCCTGACGGCGTTCGCGGAATTTATTACGATATTTACACGGTGGACGGACTTGTTTCAATACCGAATATTAAGGTTCTGACAAACGTCGGCACGGAGGAAAGCGCCGCCTATTCGGAAGATGACGGATTATATATCGCAAGTCCCGTTTACGACGACACTCTCGCCGCCGAATTTTCCGAACGCGTTATAACAGCCGCTAAGGTTTATTCGACATACATGCAGAACGACTGCGCTTTTGCAAAGCTGACACCCTACTTTGAAAAAGGAACAGAACTTTACAAGGCAATAAGAACTACGGCAACCACATGGGTAATATCTCACGACAGTTATGAGTTTGAAAACGCAGAGGCGAGCGAATTTTACCGCTACGATGAAAATACGTTCTCTTGCCGCGTAAAGCTGACGCACGTTCTCAAACGCAAAAGACTCGAAGATTTCCGCGATTACGTTGACCTCACTCTTTATCTGCGTAACATCGACGGAACGTATATGGTCTATGACAGAACCAACAACTGACAAAAAAGCGTTAACCGAACGCCAATTTTGAAGAAAGGTAAAACTCTAAAATGTTTGAAGCAATAACAAACTGGGATCTCGGTGTGCTTGACGCAATTCAGTCGAGTTTTCTGAAAAACGGATTTTTCGACAAGCTGATGCCGATAATTACAATGTTCGGCGAGGCATACGTTTTCATTATAGGTGCTGTTCTTATGCTTATATTCAAAAAAACGCGCAAGGCGGGAATGATGCTTTCGATAGCACTCATAATAGGGCTTATCGTCTGCAACATTACGCTGAAACCGATTATAGCCCGCACGAGGCCGTACGATATGCCCGGAAAAGAGGCAATAGTCATGCTTATAAAGAAACCGACGGACTTTTCTTTCCCGTCGGGGCACAGCACGGCGTCATTCGAAGCCGCAACCGTGATTATGGCAACGAATAAAAAGTGGGGCATTTTTGCCGTCATTATGGCATGCCTTATCGCCTTTTCGCGTATGTATCTTTATGTACACTACCCCACCGATGTGTTCTGCGGAATCGCCGTCGGAATCATTGCGGGAATACTCGGTGTAGCTATTGTTGGCAAATTCTATGACAAGCTCCCAAGCAAAATAAAAGGAAACTGAAATGAAAAAGAGTTTATTTGGTGTCGCGGCTCTGCTTCTCGTATTACTTTTTGTTTCCGGGTGCGCGGGCAACTATGACCCTACCGAAACTCCGAACGTTCTTTCGGACGGTTCGAAAGACGAAGTGCTTCCGCAAGAGGTAAAAGAACCTTTCCCGCCAGATATAAACCTGAAATTCGCCGCCTGCGGCGACAACATCATCTACACGGGAACAATGCGCGATGCAAAAAGTCTCGCCCCCAAAGGCGGCAGGAAATACAACTTTGCTCCGCTCTACGAAAACATAAAAGATATAATTTCGGGTGCGGACATTGCGTTTATAAACCAGGAAACGCCGATGGCGGACAACGTTGAATACGGCTCATACCCTCATTTTAATTCGCCGCGCGATCTTGCCGACGATATGGTCGAAGCGGGCTTTGACATTGTGAATATTGCGACGAACCACATGCTTGACGCGGGTTCGGAAGGCCTTAAAAGCACGATAGAATTCTGGAAAACAAAACCGGTAACAATGATCGGCGGTTACGAAAACGAAGAGGACTTTGATACTATCCGCATTTACGAAAAGGACGAAATGAAAATCGCGCTTCTTTCGTTTACTTACAGTACAAACGGCCTAAAACTGCGGAGCGGTTATGATATTGTAATTCCTTACATTGACGAGACCGTTATAAGAGAAAAAGTGAATGCGGCAAAAAAAGTCGCCGATCTTGTTTTCGTTTCGATGCATTGGGGCAATGAAAATTCATTTAAACCGAATGACGAGCAGCAGCGGCTCGCCTCTGTTATGGCGGAGCTCGGCGTTGACGTCATAATAGGACATCACCCGCACGTTCTCGAACCGATAGAATGGATCGAAGGCGAGGGCGGTCACAAAACGCTCTGCATATATTCGCTCGGAAATCTCGTTGCCGAGCAGGCGCGCGACTATAATCTTGTCGGCGGTGTAATGACATTCGATATAGTTCGCAGAAACGGTGAATATAGTATAGAAAAACCGTATTTTATTCCGACTGTTTACTACTATTCGAAATCGTTCTACAAAAACTCGGTACATCTTATGGAGAATTTTACCGATGAAATGGCAAAGAGTATAGGACTTTCCTATTACGGGCAGTCAACTACTGTGGAAAGGCTTCGCGGGTATGTGACAAAAACCATTGACGCGCAATTTTTACCCGACTATCTCAAATAAGAAAACGGGCATCTTTTGATGCCCGTTTTCTTATTTGATTCTGAATGTTTTGAGATATTCTTTTTGTTCCGCCGTCAATCTGTAACTCTCGTTTGCCTTACTTATGGCTTTGTTATGCGTCCATTTTTGGAGGCTGCAATTTTCAATATACGGCAGAATTTCGTTATAATTCTTCGCAAGAGCCGTGGCAAAGTACCACGCAATCATCATTTTTACATAGTAGTCATCGTTTTTCACCGCCGCGACTCTTTCGGAATATTCTGTTTTGAAATTCTCGCCGAGGTAAAAATCCATAAGCATTTTTATTCCGAATCGTATTTCATAAACTTGATCCGACAAAATCCAGCGGTCAATGTCATTTAGGAGCTTATAGCGATTTTGGGCAAATGTTTTCTGCTTCATCATATCGCAGGTCGCCCAGTTGTCAACGAACGGCAAAAAGCGGTCAAGTTCCGAAATCGCCTCGTCATAATCGCCTATTTTGTCAATCAAAAGTCCGTGCAGATTATTTTCTTCATAGTAATAGTGAGGAAGAACACGCAAAAATTCCTTACTGTATGTTTCTTTTGCAAATTTTGAGGCAAAACTGCGGAGAACGGGTGCTCTTATGCCGATAATTCTCTCTTTATCTATATTCGGCATAAGCGACGCGTGAAAATTTCTGTATTCAACGTCGGAAAGCGAAAAAAGCTCTTTTCTCAGTTTTTCCGAATCGTTCATACGGTTTTAAGCTCCCAACTTTTTGTTTGTTTTTTGAATAGGATACAAAATACAACATACTGCGCAAACGTGGTGACAACCCACGAAATGGGATAAACTATATAAAGTATGAAAATATCGCTGTGTGCGGCAAAAACGGTATAGACCCAAACGACGCGAAGCAGGCACAAGCCGACAAGAACTATAACGGTCGATTGCATCGAATATCCTATCGCGCGGAGCATTGCCGTACCGACGTCCATAAGCCCGCAGGTGAAATACGTTCCCGCCATTATGTAAAGTCTTGTTCTCGCAACCTCTATAACATCTGCGTGACTGTCAAATATGGCAATGAGTTGATCGGAAAAAACTATCGCCGCGACACCGAGCACTACACCGATAACGGTGACGCAGGCATAGCTTATCCGCCGAACCTTTTTTATTCTGTCCGCTTTTCTTGCTCCGTAGTTTTGTGACGCAAACGACAGCGCAACATGGTGGAAAGAGTTAAGTACATTATAAATGTAAGTATCGACATTTGACGCCGCCGTGTTGGCATTAACATAAAGCGCTCCGAGTTTATTGTAACTGCTCTGCAATATTACGTTCGACATTGAGAAAAGCATACCCTGTATTCCCGCCGGCAATCCAATCTTGAAGAGCTTCCCGAGTACAGCTTTATCTATCGAGAGCTTTTTGAGGTCAAGACGGCAGTCATCGTTAAAACGTATAAAGTGAATAACAATGAGAACAGCCGAAATGAACTGCGACGCGATGGTTGCAATAGCAACGCCTTCAACTCCCATATTGAGAAAAATTACAGAAATAAGATTAAGAACTATATTTACTGCGCCGCCGATCATCGAAAAAATGAGAGGTCTTACAGTATCTCCGCGCGAGCGAAGCATTCCCGCACAGAAATTATAAAGAATATTCGCAACCGAACCGCAGAAATAAATCTGTATATAAAGAGTAGCGTCTTTCAGAAATTCGTCGGTGGTTTTCATCATAACGAGCATTTCGGGCGAAAAAATAAAGCCGAGCACTCCGACTATGACTCCGAGAATAACGGAAAGAAGTATAGAGGTATGAACCGTTTTGGATATTTCCTCTTTATTCCCCGAACCTATACTCTGCGCAAGCACGACGCACGCACCCGCGCCAAGTCCTATGAAAAGTCCGAGAATAAGGTTAATGAGCGCACCAGTACAGCCGACGGCACCTATTGCGTTCGGATTCGGACAAAAATTTCCGAGAACGAACATATCTGCCGAATTGTAAAACACTTGCAGAATATTTGTCAGAATTATCGGTATGGCTGTTTTTATCATCTTCCCGAGAAGCGGACCGTTCAGCATATCTATATCGTCATGCCCGCGATTTATATGAAACATAGAAAAATCCTTTCGCAATAGTTCTTCGTTCCGCTCGGCGGAGTACCTGTCTATTATATCACAAAAAAGAATAAATGCAAGTGGTTTCGCATTTATTCTACATTATTTTTTATAATTTTCATCAGTTCTTCACGCATTGTCGCTATTCTCTTTTCGCACGTCTCCTCGTCCGCTTCGCACAGTTCGAGCACAGTGCCGTAAATATACGTTTTAACGATATAAAGCGTTTTTTCGGAATCGGCATTCCCTTTTTGCCTCTTTACAAGTTCTTCAAGAATGTAAAAGAATTTTTTTCGCTCCGATTTCTGTTCCTCGGTCATACCGCACCCGATCGGAAGTATCACAGATGTGTAATTTCCGTTCCCGACGAGGAAGCGGACGCTCATAACCGCCAGCTCCGTTATCTGCTTTGCCGCATCGTCTTTATATGCCGCCATAGCCTGGTTTGCAATGAGCGCAAATCTTGAATTTATGTATCTGATTATTTCCAGAATAAGCTCGTCCTTATTTTTATAATGACGGTACGGTGCTGCGCATGAAACATCGCAGGCGGACGCAACGCGGCGCAGTGAAAAATCGTTAAGCCCGTGGTTTTCTATCTCTTTTATTCCAGAAATTATCAGCCGTTCACGAATACCGTCGTCTATATAGTTATTTTTCATAAATAATTCTCTCCAAAATTATGTTAACACCATTATTGTAACATATTTTTCAAAAAAATCAAGTTTTTTCGCGATTTTTCTTGACTTTTTTTTGTTTGGGTGTATAATATCAATATGATGTTAACAGCGTTAGCATACGGGAGGTTACTTATGAACGAGAAAATGAAATCACTTGGCAGCACAAGATCTGTCATACGCGAAATTTTTGAATACGGCAACAAAAGAAAAGCGGAAATAGGCAGCGATAAGGTTTTTGATTTCAGCATCGGAAATCCGAACGTGCCTGCACCCGCGGAAGTAAGCAAAACGCTTACGGATCTTATAGAAAATACCGACCCCGTAAAGCTGCACGGCTACACATCGGCACAGGGAGATATGAGCGTCAGGCGCGTGGTTTCGGATTATATAAACAAAAAATTCGGCGATGGCGATGCGCTTGCTTCCCCGGACCTTATATATATGACATCGGGCGCGGCGGCGGCTCTCACCTGCACTCTGACGGCGATTTTGAATCCCGATGACGAGGTTATCGTTTTCGCTCCGTTTTTCCCCGAATACAGGGTATTTGTCGAAAGAACAGGCGCCGAACTTGTCACCGTCCCTTGCGACAAAAAAACATTTTACCCCGACACCGAAGCACTCGCAAGCGCGATAAACAATAAAACCGCCGCCGTGATAATAAACTCGCCGAACAATCCGAGCGGTGCAGTCTATCCCGAAAGCGTAATTAAAAAAATATCGCAGATTATGCGCGAAAAAGAAGCAATCTACGGAAAGGCGATATACCTTATCGCGGACGAGCCGTATCGCGAACTCGTTTACGGAGGAATGAGAGTTCCGTATATTCCCAAATACTACGATGATACAATCGTCTGCTATTCCCTCAGCAAATCGCTTTCGCTTCCAGGTGAGAGGATCGGCTATATCTCGGTTTCTCCGAAGTGCGAAAGCTCAAAAGACATTTATCTTGCTATATGCGGTTCGGGTCGCGCTCTCGGATTTGTTTGCGCGACAAGCCTGTTTCAATACATGCTCGCCGAAACGCTCGGAAAAACCTCCGATATTTCGATTTACGAAAGAAACAGGGACAAGCTGTTCTCCGCACTTACGGAATACGGTTTTGACGCGGTCAAGCCCGACGGTGCTTTCTATCTTTTCGTAAAGTCGCCAGAACCTGACGCAAAAAATTTCTGTGAAAAAGCTAAAAAATACGAACTTTTGCTCGTTCCGAGCGACGATTTCGGCGTAGACGGATACGTCCGAATTTCATATTGCGTCTCCGAAAAACAGGCAGACGCTTCCCTTCCCGCATTCAAAGCACTTGCGGATTCTTACAAAAACGAGGTCGTAAAATGAGCAAACTTGACGATGCAAGAAAAATAATCAACGAAGTCGACTCCGAGATGGCGAGGCTTTTTGAAAAAAGAATGTACGCGGCAGAACTCGTCGCGTCTTACAAAAAGGAACACGGTCTTCCGATTCTCGACGAAAAGCGGGAGGAAGAGGTGATACGCCGAAACTCGGAGAAAATAGAAAATCCCGAAATACGCGAATATTATGTTAATTTTCTGCGTGACACAATGAGCGTTTCGAGAAGCTATCAGCATAGGCTTATGAACGGTATGCGAGTCGCATATTCGGGAACAGAAGGCGCATATGCGCACATTGCGACGCTTAAACTCTTCCCCGACGCCGAAAAGGTTGCATTCAAAAATTTCGGCAGCGCATATGCCGCCGTCGAAAACGGTGACTGCGATGTAGCCGTGCTTCCCGTAGAGAACAGTTACAACGGCGAAGTCGGTCAGGTTACAGATCTTATGTTTTCGGGAAGTCTCTATGTAAACGGAACATTTGATCTCGCAGTTTCGCACGCTCTTCTCGGCGTTAAAGGAAGTGCGAAAGCGGATATTAAAACGGTTATAAGCCACCAGCAGGCGCTAGGACAGTGCGCGGAATATATACGAAAAAATGATTTCTCGACGCTCGAATACACAAACACCGCGCTTGCGGCAAAGCTCGTTTCGGAAAAGAACGATCCCGCGCTTGGGGCAATAGCAAGCGCAGAAGCAGCCGACATATTCGGACTTGAAATAATCGAAAGAAACATAAACGAAAGCCGCACTAACACAACAAGATTTGCAGTCCTCTCACGCTCGGAAAACAAGACATATTCGGACGGAATGGAGGTTTCTTCGATACTCCTGTTCACCGTCAAAAACGAGGCGGGATCGCTCGCAAAGGCAATAGACGTTATAGGCTCTTACGACTTCAACATGAAAGCACTCAGAAGCAGACCTATGAAAGAGCTTCTGTGGCAGTATTACTTTTACGTCGAACTCGAAGGAAACGTTCACACCGAAAACGGTCGGAAAATGCTTATGGAACTCGGAACATTCTGCGACAGACTAAAAGTTGTCGGCAGTTTTACAAAAAGGTGATATAAAATGATTCTTAAAGTAAATCTTAATGAAAACGGCTACGATATAGTACTCGGCAGAGGAGAGCTTAAAAACGCCGAAAAGCATTTTTGCCTTGACAGGCGTGTTCTCATCGTAACAGACGAAGGCGTTCCGTCTAAATACGCCGCCGAAATAGCAAAAAAATGCAAGAACCCGACCGTTGTGACAGTCAAACAGGGTGAAGGCTCAAAGAGCTTCGAAACGCTCGAAACACTTCTCCGCACAATGCTTCAAGCGGGCTTCACGAGAACGGACTGCGCTATCGCCGTCGGCGGCGGTGTCGTAGGCGATCTTACAGGCTTTGCGGCATCGACTTATATGCGCGGAATAGATTTTTACAATTTTCCGACAACACTTCTTTCACAGCTTGATTCCTCCGTCGGCGGCAAAGTCGCAATAAATCTTGACGGTGTAAAAAACATTGTCGGCGCATTCTATCAGCCGAAAAAGGTACTCATAGATCCGAACGTCCTTTCGACGCTTCCGAAAAGACAGGTCGCATCGGGGCTTGCGGAGGCTCTTAAAATGGGACTCACGTCCGACGCGGAGCTTTACGGCATTTTCAGAGACGGAACGGCAGAGAAAAACATCGAAGAGGTGATCCGTCGTTCCCTGCTCGTTAAAATCGGCGTGGTAGAAAAAGACGAAAAAGAAACCGGTCTAAGAAAAATACTCAATTTCGGTCACACGCTCGGTCACGGCATTGAGAGCGCAAAAAAAGGCGAGCTTTATCACGGTGAATGCGTTGCGCTCGGAATGATACCGATGGTTGCCGACGATATGAGAGACGAGCTTATTGACATTCTCGCTTCTCTCGGTCTGCCTACAACTGTTTCGGTAAATCTCGAAGAGGCCGAAGAACTTGCAACACACGACAAAAAATGCGACGGTGACGAAGTATCTGTCATTTTTGTGCCGAAAGTCGGCGAATTTGAAATACAAAAAATGCCGACAAGCGAATGGAGAAAGCTGATAAATAAAAAATTTTCGCCCTATATAACGAAAGGATAAACAAATGAAAAACACTTTCGGAAACAACGTAACAATAACTCTTTTCGGAGAAAGTCACGGTGAAGAAATAGGCGCGGTCATAGACGGAATAGCTCCCGGTATCAAAATCGAAAACGATTTTATTGCGGAAAAACTCGCAAAGCGCAGACCGTACGGCAGAATATCGACACAGAGAACGGAAAGCGATAATTTCCGCATTATAAGCGGTGTTTTTAACGGTTACACTACGGGAACGCCCGTTTGTATTCTGATTCCGAACGAGAACAAACGAAGTTCGGACTACGAACGTCCGAAAATTCCGCGTCCGTCTCACGCAGACTACACAGCGGAGTGCAAATACCACGGTTTTCAGGATTACCGGGGCGGCGGTCACTTTTCGGGACGTCTTACGGCACCGATTGCGGCTGCGGGCGCAATCGCCTTGCTCGCTCTCGAAAAATACGGTATAAAAATCGGCACGCACATTCTCGAAGCTGCGGGCGTTCCCGACGACGCTTTCGGGGATTTCGGAAACACCAGACAAGGCATTGAAATACTCGAAAATTCATCTTTCCCCGTTCTGAACGAATTAAAAGGCGAGCGTATGCGCGAAAAAGCCGAAAAAGCAGCCGATATCGGCGACAGCGTCGGCGGAATACTCGAAACAGCCGTCATCGGAATGCCGTGCGGCGTCGGAGAGCCTTGGTTTGACACGATCGAAGGTATGCTCTCACACGCGATATACTCGATTCCAGCGGTAAAAGGTGTCGAATTCGGTCTCGGTTTTGCCTTTGCGGATATGTTCGGAAGCGAAGCGAACGACGCATTCGTGACGAACGGAAAGAAAACCGAAACTCTTACAAACAACAACGGCGGTATTAACGGCGGTATTTCGAACGGTATGCCGATAATTTTCAAGACAGCGATAAAACCGACACCCTCGATATACAAAGAACAAAAAAGCGTCAACCTCGAAACGAAAGAAAATGTAACTTTCAGAATAGAGGGACGACACGACCCGATGATAGTTCACCGCGCCGCTCCTGTCGTCGACGCAATGACAGCACTTGTGCTTCTCGACTTTATGACGGGCAGGTACGGATACAAAGGAGGCTCGATATGAAATACGGTTGCATCGGCGAGCATCTTTCGCACAGCTTTTCAAAAGAAATACACGCTCTTATCGCAGATTACGATTACGAAATTTGCGAAATTCCGCGAGAAGAACTCGATGCATTTATGAAAAAGAAGGATTTTCGGGCGATAAACGTCACAATTCCTTACAAAGAAGCGGTAATACCATATCTCGATACGATAAGCGGCGAAGCAGCGAAAATAGGAGCGGTAAACACCATTGTAAACCGTGACGGAAAATTGTACGGTTACAACACAGATTTCTTCGGAATGACGGCTCTTATAAAAAAATGCGGTATTGAACTCGAAAACAAAAAGGTTGCCGTTCTCGGCAGCGGCGGAACGTCGCGAACCGCGTTCGCCGTTTCCGAAAGCCTCGGAGCTGAAAGGACACTCCGGGTCAGCAGGACGGCAAAGGACGGTGCAATCGATTACGAAACACTTTATCGCGACCACGGAGACACAGAAATCATTATCAACACGACGCCTTGCGGAATGTATCCGAAATTTGGGTCACCCGCCGCGGATATAAGCAAATTTCCGTATCTTACAGGCGTAATTGACGCTGTTTACAATCCTCTGCGCACGGAACTTATCATAGAGGCGAGAAAAAGAGGTATAAAATCGGCGGGCGGGCTATACATGCTCGTTGCGCAAGGCGTCCGCGCGTCGGAAATTTTTCTTGACAAAACGTACGAGCAGGACATTTGCGAAAAAACTTACAGAAAAATTCTTTCGGACAAGGAAAACATCATTCTCACGGGAATGCCCGCAAGCGGGAAATCGACCGTAGGAAAAATGATCGCCGAAAAGCTCGACAGAAAATTTTTTGATACAGACGAAATAATCGAAAACGAAACGGGAATAAAAATATCCGACATCTTTGCGAAATACGGTGAAAAACACTTCCGCGACACTGAAAGCAAAATCATAAAAGACAAGATCCTGCCGCTATCATCGGCAGTCGTTGCGACAGGCGGAGGAGTGCCGCTCAGAGAAGAAAACATCGACGCACTGCGACAAAACGGACGGATTTACTTTATCGACCGTCCTCTCGAATTTCTTGTTCCGACGTGCGACAGGCCGCTTGCTTCGTCAAGGGAGCAAATCGAAAAAAGGTATCGCGAAAGATATGATATTTACCGCCGCACGTGCAATGTAACAATAGATGTCGACGGCGACGCAGATTATGTTGCCAATAAAATAATCGGAGATTTTCAAAATGAAAATATACATTATTAACGGTCCGAACCTGAATATGCTAGGCATAAGAGAACCCGAAATATACGGGAGCGGAACATACAAAGAACTCTGCGCAATGATTGAGGCGCACTGCAAGAAAAAAGGGATAGAACCCGTATTTTATCAGTCAAATCACGAGGGAGATCTTGTTGACAGGATTCAGAACGCATTTTTTGAACGTGCGGACGGAATTGTGATAAACCCGGGAGCTTACACGCATACAAGCGTTGCGCTCCTCGACGCGCTGAAAGCGACAAAATTAAAAACCGTTGAAGTTCACATTTCAAAAGTGAACGAGCGCGAAGAGTTCAGGCAGATAAGCTATATACGACCCGTCTGCGTTGCCTCTGTTATAGGCGAAGGATTTGACGGTTATCTGCACGCGATCGACATTCTCGAAAAGGAGCTTGCAAAATGACAGTAACAATAAAACCCGGTGTTGCAAGCGGAAAAGTCGCCGCACCGCCGTCAAAAAGCATTGCGCACCGTCTGCTGATATGCGCCGGAATGTGCGAGGGCGAGAGCTTTATTGACGGAATTGCGGACTGCGAGGACGTTGACGCAACCATCGACTGTCTGCGCGCGCTCGGTGCCGCATGCGAAAGGCTCGCAGACGGGCGAATGCGCGTTATCGGATGCGATATGAAAAAGGCTGTGCCGTCCTTGCCGCTTCCATGCCGCGAAAGCGGAAGCTCACTCCGATTTTTCCTGCCTATCGCGCTTCTTTCGGGTCACAACGTAATGCTTAAAGGCGCGAAATCGCTTATGCACAGACCTATGGAGGTCTACGAAAAAATTTGCGGGGAAAACGGACTGCTTTATATTCGCGACGACGACAACATAGTCGTAAAGGGTAAGTTAAAATCGGGAAATTACACCGTTATAGGCAACATAAGCAGTCAATTCATAAGCGGTCTTTTGTTTGCTCTGCCGAACGCATACGGAGACAGCACGATAACGATAGTCCCACCGATAGAAAGCCGCTCGTATATAGCTCTTACCCTCTCCGCACTCGGCAAATTCGGCATTGATGCGGGGTGGCAGGACGATCACACCCTTTATATAAAGGGAAATCAGAAGTTCAAGCCTTGCAGTACGAGCGTGGAGGGAGACTACTCGAACGCCGCCTTCTTCGACGCGCTCAACATTATCGGCGGAAACGTTGAAGTTACGGGACTTGCAAGCGAAAGTCTGCAAGGCGACAGCGTTTACAAAAGGTACTTTGAGCTTATCTCAAAGGGGACGCCCGCAATTCACATAGGCGACTGTCCCGATCTCGGTCCCGTGATGTTCTCTCTCGCCGCGGCAAAGCACGGCGGTGTTTTCAGCGGAACGAAAAGACTAAAAATAAAAGAATCGGACAGGTGCGAATCCATGGCGGAAGAACTGCGCAAATTCGGTGTTTCGGTTGATATAGGAGATGACACGGTTTCGGTTTACCCCGTTTCATTCGGCACGCCGACAGAGGTTCTGAGCGGTCACAACGATCACAGAATAGTTATGTCGCTCGCCGTTCTTCTTACAAAAGTCGGAGGAAAAATCAGCGGTGCGGAAGCCGTTTCAAAGAGTTTTCCCGACTTTTTCGAGAAGCTCGAAGGGCTCGGAATAGAGGTTGAATATGATTAAACTTGACAAAGACACAAAAATACTTATCGTCGGTCTCGGCGTTATGGGCGGTTCTTATGCGAAAGCCCTTTCAAAAAGGGGATACAAAATAAGCTGTATTACACTTGAACAAAAAGATATTGACTACGCGCTCGAACACAAAATGATCGAAAAAGGCGTCACCTATCCGTCTCCCGAATTTATCGGAGAAGCGGACGTTATCGTAATGGCTCTTTATCCGCACACCTTTATAGAATGGATAAAGGAAAATCAGAAATATATGAAATCGGGTGCTATACTTACGGACGTTACGGGCGTAAAAGGCTGTGTCGTATATGAGGTACAGTCGCTTCTCCGCCCAGATGTCGAATATATCCCGGCACACCCGATGGCAGGACGTGAAAGAAGCGGCGTGGAATTCAGCGACGACTCGGTCTTCCGCGGTGCGAACTTTATTGTGACACCAACCGAAAAGAACACGTCCGAAGCTATAAAATTCTGCAAAGAGTTCGGCAAGGAACTCGGCTTTAACAAAATTTCGGAGCTGACGCCCGAAGAACACGACAAGATGATCGCCTTTCTTTCACAGCTGACGCACTGCATTGCCGTAACGCTTATGACCTGCAACACCATGCCGCATCTCGAAAAATACACGGGAGACTCGTTCAGGGATCTTACGCGAATTGCCAAGATAAACGACAGAATGTGGTCGGAACTGTTCGTTTCTAATAAGCCCGCGCTTCTCGAAGAAATCGACGCTTTTGAAGCCGAGCTTCTTAAACTCAGAAAATACATAGAGGACGGAAATATTGACGATATGCGCGCAATGATGCGCTACTCGACAGAAAGACGTTCGCTTTTCGATAAACCCGCCGAATAACGATTCAAAAAGGAGAATTTACCATGAATATGAAATTTTACAGGAAGCTGCCTATCCCGAAAGAGATAAAGGAACGCTTCCCCGCATCGGAAGAAGTTGTACGCGCAAGAGAAAAAACGGTAAAGGAAATAGAAGATATTCTTTCGGGTAAAAGCAACCGTTTTCTGCTCGTGATAGGTCCCTGCTCCGCCGACAAGGAAGAGCCTGTTATGGACTACATACACAGGCTTCGTCTGCTTCAAGACAAGGTTGAGGACAAAATAAAAATAGTACCGAGAATTTACACAAACAAACCGCGCACAACGGGAGAAGGCTATAAAGGAATGCTCCACCAGCCCGACCCGAACGCAGCCCCCGATATTCTGAAAGGACTTATTGCCATCAGAAAGCTCCATATGCGTGCAATCTCCGAGACGGGCATGGGCTGCGCCGACGAAATGCTTTATCCGGAAAATCACAGATACCTTTCCGATCTTATCGCGTACATTGCAATCGGCGCAAGATCGGTCGAAGATCAGCAGCACAGGCTTACCGCGAGCGGACTTGCCATTCCCGCAGGAATGAAAAACCCGACTGGCGGCGACATATCGGTAATGATGAACTCCATTACGGCGGCACAACATTCGCACACGTTCCTTTACCGTGGCTGGGAAGTCGAAAGCACGGGAAATCCGTTCGCACACGCAATTCTCCGCGGTTATATGAACAAGCACGGGCAGTCGCTCCCGAACTACCACTACGAAGATCTTGAATTTGTTGCAGACAGATATGCGGCAAGCGGACTTAAAAATCCCGCGGTGATCGTTGACACAAACCACGCAAATTCGGGAAAGAAATATCTTGAACAGATCAGAATTTCAAAGGAAGTAATTCACAGCTGCAACCACTCGGACGACATAAAAAAACTCGTCAAAGGACTTATGATAGAAAGCTACATTGAGGACGGCGCACAGAAGATCGGTGAGGACGTCTACGGAAAATCAATCACCGACCCCTGCCTCGGCTGGGAAAAGACAGAGCGTCTCGTGCTTGACATAGCCGATCTGCTTAAATAAAAATCACGCCTAAAAGGCGAAAATCACAAAAATATCCGTGCCGAAACGAAGCAATCGTCAAATCGGCACGGACGTTTTATATTATTTTATTTTTCTGCATTCAAGGTAAAATCTTTTATCGTTTGCATGCCCCATCGAGAATGTTTTTCTCGGAAGAGCACCGTCACAAATAACGGTTTTGAAAAGCTGATCCTTTTTCATTCCGCCAAAGAGAAATCCGACCGCGTTCGGCTTTTTGGCGAGCTTTTTCAGGGACTCCTCGCCGTGAATGTAGTCGATCTCCGCACCTTCGTGTTCGGACACATATTTGTCGAGAAAATTTTGAAGAGTACCTACGGTGAGTTGTGCTTCGGGATTCATAAAAGTAAAGTTTTCTTCGCCGTCCGCACTTATTATCTCCATGCTCTGCGGTGCTTCGCTTCCCGAAAGGCTGTCCGCATAAGCGCAAAGCCCGCGTTTGACGTTTTCGGGGTCAACGCCGAAAACAACTCTGTATATCGGTTCAAATTCAAGCGCGTCGTCGTGAAGATTTTCAATTTCGACAAGCGCATATCTTGCAGGCAGTTCCTTCGCCTTATCGCCGAGCTTCTCTTTGAGCTTTTCATAGCACGCTTTTGCCGTTGCAAGCGAATGATTGCCGTCACCGACAGCGAAAAGAAGCGGCGCGCAGTCGATTCCGTATCTTTTTTTCATACTCTCAGCTGTCATAAGATTGCGGAGCGCTTCATCTATTCTTCTCTGTTCGTTTTCGGGAACAAAATATCCCGCAACATGACCGCCGTTTTGCATAAGGTCAAAGTCATATGCCTTTTCAAAACCGCCTTTTTTACCCGAAAGCGGCTCTATAACGGTTTTTTCGGCATCGTCGGCAAGCATGAGTATATGGGGAAGTTCGAGAGGCGCGTTTTCCCTTATCTTCACTCTCGGCGGGATTCTCGAAAGCACCGTTCCCTCGGTAGCGCGAATGAGCGACTGCGAGCCTTTTGAAAAATCGTAGTCTTCAAGATCGACTGCACCGACAAGTCCTCGGCGTGTCTTGCCCGACGAAAGAGTTCTTTCGACATATATCATACTGTTTTTATGCTCCGAAAGAACGTTTTTTATGTAGTTATCCATTTCGGCGTTTATACGCGGAATTCTTTCATCTGCCCCTCCGAGGTACACCTCGGGCAGAATGAGTTTAAGCGTTGACGGTGCATCACCCACCTTTTCTTCTGTCTCTTTCCAGTATTCGGGTTCGCTCGTGTACTGGTCGCACGCAACAACGCTCCAAAGCGTCCCGCTCGTTTTCCCGAAGTCGGGAAGAAGTATATCCGTTTCAAAAAAGTGTTTTTCCGATGCCATAAATATTGGTTTTCTCCGTTTAGAATTTTCTTTATTATAACACAAATCAATCCCCGTTTCAAGAAGATTTCATAAAATACGGTTGAAACAAACCGCTTTTTATGTTATACTGTAAAAAAACAGTGAAAGGAAGTCTGCAAATGCCACCCATGCCGCCTCCGAGAGGAAGTAATTTTGAATACAACAAAACCGAGCCTCCGAAAAATTTCAAGGACGTACCGCGTTTTCTCGGCGAGCTTTTCGGCAGTTTCTTCGGGAGAATGGCGTACATTCTCGCGCTCGTCTGGGAAACGGGACACTCTATACTGATCTCCATGTCCCTTATCGCTCTCTTTCAGGGTCTTTCGCCGATAATAAGTTCATATATATCGCGATACCTCCTTAATGCTCTGCAAAACGGATTTGATTCGGGTGCGGACTTAAAGAGCTTTTTTGACTTTTCTTTTTCAAAGGACTGTGTTTTCTTTCTCCTCGTTTTCACGTTCGTTTTCAAGGTGCTTAACAACGTGGTTTCACAGCTCGGAAACGCCGTCGTGAGAATTTCGGGGGAAAAAATCGTAAAGTGCGTAAAAGTCCGTATAATGAAAAAGGCAAAAGAGATCGACATTTCCTCTTTTGACCGTCCCGCATTCTACGAAAAACTCGAAAACGCAAACCGCGAGGCGGGTATGCGCCCGATTCAGATTATTTCGTCGACTTTTTCTATGATAAGCGCGCTTATACAGGTAATCTCATACGTCGTTGTTCTTTCAACCGCTCCCGGAATGTGGTGGGCAGCGATAGTTATGGTCCTCGTCTCCGCTCCGTCGGCGATAATAAACTTCAAATACAGACGCAAAAACTTTATGTATATGCGCTGGAAGTCGAAAGAACGCAGGCAGATGAACTATTACAGCGACCTTATGGTGAACAAGGATATGGCAAAGGAGATACGCATTTTCGGGCTTGCCGACACGCTTATAGGAAAGTACAACCGGGTCTATAACATCTACTATGCGGGAATAAAAAAGCTTATCGTGACAGAGAACGCACTGCACATAATCATCGCAGTAATCTCTGCCGTTGTGAACTGCGTTTTCTTTGCAATGACGGCATTTATGGTTCTTTCGGGGCAGATAATGATAGGCGACTATTCCCTTTTCACAGGTGCGCTTGCTTCGATTTCCGCAAGCGTTGCCTCGCTTATCTCCACGTCCGCAACAATCTACGAGGGAACGCTCTTCATCGACAACCTCATTTCTTTTATGGACGAAACACCGTCCGTAACCTCGCCCGCATTCCCCTCTAAAATCACGCACGGCATACCGCACACGATTGAATTCAGAAATGTGAGTTTCTCATATCCGGGTTCTGACAGACAGGTGATAAAAAATGTGAGTTTCAAAATCCTTCCGGGCGAAACGGTCGTTCTTGTCGGACTTAACGGCGCGGGAAAAACAACTCTTATCAAGCTACTGACACGTCTATACGACCCTACGGAAGGTGAAATTCTCATTGACGGAAAGGACATTCGCTCCTATGATATTTCGGACGTTTACAGCACGTTCGGAATAATCTTCCAGGACTACGGGAAATACGCGTTCACGGTCTCGGAGAACATTCGCTTCGGCGCGGTATCAAAGCCCGCAGAGGAAAGTGCCGTCATATCCGCCGCAAAACAAAGCGGTGCGGCAAGCTACATTGACAAACTTCCGGGCGGCTACGAAACACCGCTTATGCGCGAATTTGAGCAAAACGGAACCGAGCTCTCTGGCGGTCAATGGCAGAAGCTCGCTATTGCAAGAGCGATATACGGCGATAACGACATTATTATTCTTGACGAACCGACCGCATCGCTTGACGCCATTGCCGAACAGGAAGTATTCGCCGAATTTGACAAGCTGCGAAAGAACAAAACAACTATCTTCGTTTCGCACCGCCTTTCAAGCGCGACAACAGCCTCAAAAATAATAGTTCTCGACGGCGGAAGGCTCGCCGAGGAAGGATCGCATAAGGAGCTTATGGCTCTGCACGGCGAATATTACAGGCTATTCTCTACCCAGGCAAAGCGCTATATTGAAAACAGTGCCTCCATTTCGGAAAAGAAAAAAGATGTATAAAAACAGTACCGAAAAGTATAAAAAACGGATTGATTTTTCCCTCTCAAAAAGGTAAAATATTTTCATAAGAACTTTACTTGGAGGTTCATATGAAAATAAACAGAAAAAGATATCTTGACAAAGTGCAGGCGTGCTGGACGGGAAAGAACATCGGCGGCACAATGGGTACCCCTTACGAGGGAAAGAAAGAGATGCAGAACATAAGCGGTTTTAATTCTCCGAAAGGCGAACCGCTCGCAAACGACGACCTTGACCTTCAACTTGTATGGCTCCGCGCAATCGAGGACAGAGGCATAAGACAGGTCACGGCATCTGTTCTCGCCGAATACTGGATAAACTCCATTCCGCCGTATTGGAACGAATACGGTATTTGCAAAATGAATATGAAGAGCGGTATGCTCCCGCCGTATTCGGGCGAATATCACAACGGAAAGTGGAAAAACTCAAACGGCGCATGGATAAGAACCGAGATATGGGCGTGCATTTTTCCCGGAATTCCCGATCTTGCGGTAGAATACGCTTACCGCGACGCCTGCGTTGACCACGGACACGGCGAAGGCACTTACGCGGCTATGTTCGTTGCGGCAATGGAAAGCATGGCTTTCTACGAAAGCGATATAAGAAAACTCATTGACAAGGGTCTTTCTTTCATTCCCGAAGACTGCAAAACGGCAAAATCAATAAAGCTGGCTATCAGTCTCTATGACGGCGGGACTGATTTTGTAACGGCGAGAAACGCAATAGTCAAGGAAAACGAGGATCTCGGTTGGTTTCAGGCTCCCGCAAACGTTTCATATGTCATTCTCGGTCTGCTCTACGGCGAAGGCGATTACAAAAAGTCGATGATCCACGCAATAAACTGCGGCGACGACACAGACTGCACAGGTGCTACGATAGGTTCTCTTATGGGAATTATCGGCGGTATGGACTGTGTTCCGAAAGACTGGGCAGATTACATAGGCGACAGGATTATCTCTATTGCAATCGACACATCAAGCTGGGACTTTGTAAAATCATGCTCGGAGCTTACAAGACACGTCTACGAGCTTGTTCCGTCCTCACTTAAAGCATACAACATTTATGTAGAGTACACGGACGGTGAAGAAGACTACAACGGCATTTCAAGTCTCCCCGATATGCGCAACGCAGATCTCCTGCGCGCCCACACGGGGCTTTCACAGGAGCTTCCCGACCTTATATGGGCAAAAGGAAGAGTTGAGTTTGACAAGTGCGAGGTAAAGCCCGGCGACACAATAAATCTTAAATTTATTATGCAGAGCACAATGCCCGACTTCAAGGAAGTATATGTAAAGCTCATTCTTCCCGAAGGCTGGACGGCTGACAAAGATGAGATAAATATATCTTTAACCGAATGGTGCAAGAGATGGTTTAGTCTCCCGTCGTTCGAGGGAAGCATAAAGGTGACCGTCGGCGAAAAAACGGAGATCGACAACAAGATACAGATTCTTCTTTCAAGTCCGACAAGACCTACTGTCGGCATGGCAAAGCTGGTCATTCGCCAGGCTTGACA
>CAKRPQ010000007.1 GCA_934385225.1 uncultured Eubacteriales bacterium | reverse complement strand
CCATCGAAATATAGTAAACGAGGAACATAACTACCGCAAAGATCGGAAGACCGAGCCAGCGGTTCGTTACAACCTTATCTATCTTATCCGACGTCGAGAGCTTTCCGACGTTCTTCTTTTTATAGCAGGATTTGATTATCGAAGCTATGTAAACGTATCTTTCGTTCGTGATTATCGACTCTGCATCGTCGTCCATTTCCTCCTCTGCCGCTTTAATATCCTTTTCGATATGAGCGAGCTTATCGGGAGCGATATTCAGCTTTGAGAGAACCTTATCGTCACGTTCAAAAATCTTGATAGCGTACCATCTCTGCTGCTCTTCGGGAAGATCGTGAAGAGCCGCTTCTTCGATATGAGCGATGGCGTGTTCAACGCAGCCCGAGAACGTGTGCTGCGGAACAGTTTTGCCGTTCTTTGCGGCATCAATGGCAGCCTCTGCGGCTTCCATTATACCCGTACCTTTAAGTGCGGAAATCTCAACTACCTTACATCCGAGTTGTCTCGAAAGTTCTGCCGTGTTAATCTTATCGCCGCTCTTCTTTACGACGTCCATCATATTGATGGCGATGACAACGGGGATACCGAGCTCTGTAAGCTGTGTCGTGAGGTAAAGGTTACGTTCAAGGTTCGTGCCGTCGATAATATTGAGAATCGCATTCGGACGCTCGCCTATAAGGTAGTTTCTCGCAACAACCTCTTCAAGGGTGTAGGGAGAAAGCGAATAAATACCGGGAAGGTCGGTGATAATTACGCCGTCGTGCTTTTTAAGTTTACCTTCCTTCTTCTCGACGGTTACGCCCGGCCAGTTTCCTACGAACTGGTTTGAGCCTGTAAGGGCATTGAACAATGTGGTTTTACCGCAGTTCGGGTTGCCCGCAAGTGCAATACGCAGATCCATGTCTTAAATCCTCTCTTTCCAAAGTTTGCCGCGGCTAACCGCTTGGCATAAACTCAGGTAAATTTTGTTAAGTAAATACAAGGTCTATGAGTTACTCGACCTCAATCATTTCGGCATCGGCTTTTCTGAGCGAAAGCTCGTAATTGCGAACCGTTACCTCAATGGGATCACCGAGCGGAGCGACTTTACGAACATAAACATCGACGCCTTTTGTAATGCCCATGTCCATGATACGGCGCTTTATCGCACCCTCGCCGTGGAGCTTAACGACCTTGACGGTCTCTCCGATCTTGGCCTCTTTAAGGGTTTTCATCTCTGTTTCCTCCTTAATATATGTTGATACTGTCTTTGTACATAAGACGCTTTCGCGCCGTTATACCATAATTTTTCTCGCCATTTCTTCGCTTATGGCGACGCGGGCTTCCTTCACCTTGACTATAACGTTTCCGCCGAGCGTAGTGATGAGTGTAACACTTCCGCCGGGGACGAACCCGAGATTTTCAAGGTGCTTCTTGACTTCGGGGCTTCCGCCGACCTTTTGGACTGTCATTTCCTCACCCATATCCGCAAGACTTAACGGCATCATAAAATCTACCTCTGTTTCTTTTAAATGTTAGCCCTCGCTAACTACGATATATAATACCCGCATAAGATGATTTTGTCAAGAGTTTTTTTCAAAAAAATCGGGGGCACACGACATTTTCGGCAGTTTACACAATAAGTTAGTGTACGCTAACCGCCGCCTTTGGAAATTTTGTCGCTTTTGTACAAATCCACACTGCCGACGCAGTAGAAGACGGCTAAAACGTCTTTTATAAACTGAAATCAGATTTTATAATGAGACGGGCTGAACCCGAAACGCGTTTTGAAAAGCCTCGAAAAATAGTACACACTTGAATAATTCAAATAATCGGCAATCTGACTGACATTCATCGACGAATTTGAAAGAAGCTCCATCGCGCGGTCGAGCTTTACACTATTTATATACCCGCCGACAGACATTCCGAACTCATTCCTGAAAAGAGAACAAATATGCTCTTTTGAAAGTCCGAAGCGCGCGGAAAGCGAATCGAGCGTGATTTTTTCGCTGAAATTTTCGTTTACATATGCGGTCATTCGGTCAAGCGACAGCGGCGCAGCCCCGGAAAAAGCCTCTCCGCACGCCGCCTCGGACGCGCAAATAAGAAGCTCGTCAAAAAAGGCGTCGGCTTTAAGCCTGTCAACGTAAATTCCGCTCGCAAAAAGCTCATGACATCTGTTAAAAAGTGTCAGCATACGAGCCTTTGCCGTTTTGCCGAGTTTTATATGCTCGGCTATGCATATCTTTTTTTCGGGCATGGCGGGAATGTAAAATTTCTTCGGCATTTCTGGCATTTTGCCAAGGCACTTCCGCTGATCCGCCTCCGACGCATGCTCATGTTCACCCTCAAAACACGCAAAATAATATTCACAGTGATTTGATGTAGTAATCTTATAATATGTATCCGACGGAATAAAAACCAGATCGCCGACCACGGCATCAAATGATCTGTCCCCGATACGGCAATTGCAGCTTCCCGAAACGACAAGACAGAGATGATTATACGGGACTGCCCTTCCGCCATGCCTCCAAGGAGGATTTTCATTTGTGCGCCCCAGTATTTCGGCGCAATGCTTCTTTTGCAGATCAAGTTTATAGAGCATTTCGATCACCTCCGCAAAGTGTATTATAGCATACAAAACGACTTATTTCAACACAAATTCTGTCGGGTGCAAAAAATATCAATATACTGCATTACTTTTGCATGACGGATAGTATAAAATAAAACCGAAAGTGAGGTGCTTTTTTTTGGAAGAAAAGTTTAAGGACTATCTGACGCCGTACAAATACGGCAAACCTGTTCTCGCGCCGTCCGGTGTCGAGGGTGAATTTGACAGATTCGGAGTTGACAATCTGCGCATAGTCAGTCACGGCGGGAAATTTTATATGTTCTACATCGGTTTTGACGGCACAGGCTATCTGACGGCACTCGCGGTGTCGGACGATCTTCTGCACTGGGAGAAGAAAGGAATCGTGCTTGACAAAGGCTCAAAAAATCCGTGGGACACAAACGGCAGAGCCGTTTCATCGCTATTTTGCAACCCTGACCTTTACGGAAAGCAGGAATTGATAACATACGACGGCAAATACATAATGTTCTATCACGCCTACCCCGGCAAAGGATACGAAGTCGGTGCCGCCGCAAACGGTCTGGCATGGTCGACGGACGAAAATCTGCTCGAATGGCACTGCGAGGACGCGCCCGTATTTGAAAAAGGGAAAAGCGGCGAATGGGACGGAGACGGTCTTTACTCTGCGCGCATCATTAAACACGACGATAAATTATGCTTATATTACACCGGCAAAAAAGACACGGCAGATCTTTGGAACGAGCAGATCGGCTTTGCGTTTTCAGACAATCTGCATGATTGGAAGCGCTACGAAAAAAATCCGATTCTGAAAGTTTCGCCCGGCTGCTGGGACAGCGTTTTTACAAGCGGAGGACAGCTCCTGTTCGACAGCAGAAAAAAGCGGTGGGTAATGTTCTATTTCGGTTTCGATTTGAAGCGCGCACAGGAAGGCATTGCCGTTTCGGACGATATGCTGAATTTTGAAAAATGTCCCGAACCGATAATAACGTGCGGCAAGGACGGCGAAATAGACTCAAAGTACGCGCACAAACCGTGCGTAATATATCACGACGGTATGCTCTGGCACTTCTACTGTGCGGTAAGACCGACGGTTACAGACGATGAAAAAAGACGTTTCGGAAACGAATACCGCTGTATCACGGTCGCACGCTCAAAAAAATTCGAATAGCAAAAAATCGGACGGCAAAACCGTCCGATTTTTGTTTATATCAAAGTATTTCGTCCTCACAGAGAACAAGCTCGCAAAGGAGCGCCGCACCCTCACATATTCCCGAAAGAGAGATATGTTCATCGGGCTGGTGGCAGCCGCCGTGCCCCTCGGGAAACTCCATATCGGAATTTTTCCAAACCGAAAAACCGACGGCGTAGGCGTTTTTCAGATGATAAGCGTACGTTCCGCCGCCCATTATGTAAGGCTTTGCCTTTGCCTCGTTATCGCCCGTAAGCGCGCGATAGGCGTCCATATATGTTCTGACAACCTCCGAGTCTTCGGGAAGTGCGAGGCAGTCCGAAAGCGAGTGCTTTTTATACGAAAAGCCGCCGTTCTCAAAATATTTTACTATGCGGCTCACTATCTCCGCAGATGTCAGAACGTTGCCGAAACGCACGTCGAACGTATATTCAAGCATGCCGTCGCAAAGTCTGACTATGCCGTTTGACGCTGTGAGCGCGCCGAAAAGGTCGTTTGACGACGCAATTCCCATGCTCGTCCCGTAAGTGTCGGAAAGCGATTCACTTACAAATCGAAGCGTTTTCTTATCGTTCTCGCAAAGAGACGGAAGTGACACAAGGTATTCCGACATAAGTTTCATGGCGTTGATACCATTCTGTGCCTCCGCCGCGTGAGACGCCTTGCCCGTCGCCGTAACGGTGATGAACTCCGTACCGACCGTGACGCTTATAAAATCGGGGTGTGCCGACATTTCCTTTTCAAGTGCATCGGTTCTCTTTATTTCAGCCGTGACTTTATCGCAGACGATATTGTATGCGCTTCCGCCCGACATCGTAACAATATCTTCAAACGGTTTTTCGGCGGTTACATCAAAGCGGAAAATTCCCTTTTGACCGAGACATATGGGAAAACCCGAATCGGGAACGAACGAAAGTTCGGGCATTTTCTGCTCGCGCGCAAAATTTTGCACGTCCGCCATTCCGCTTTCCTCGTTTGAACCGAGAAAAACGGTAATTCTGTTCTTTGGCTTTATTCCGAGATCGCGCATTGCCCTGAGCGCGAAAAGAGAGGCTATAACGCCCGCCTTATTGTCGCTGACGCCTCTTCCGACAAGGGTATCGCCGAATTTTTTCGGCTCGAACGGCTTTGTATATATCCACTCGTCCGCATTCACGGGCACAACATCGGTATGCGCGAAAAGTCCTATGTTTTTTTCGCCCTCGCCGTAATGTGCGAGCGCGTAACCGCCCTCGGAGAAAACCTCTGTTTCAAAGCCCTCTCGCCCGAACATTTTCGCACATTCGGAAAGGCAATGAGCGCAGTCGTGACCGAACGGCTCATCCTTTCTTTCGCTCTCCGACCTCACGGACGGCATAGAAACGGCATCAAAAAGCGTCCTGCATATCTCGTCCGCGTTTTCTGCCATATATTTTTTTATTTTTTCGTATCTTTCGATGTTCATTTTATCTCTCCCACTTGCCGTGAACTTTTCTGAGCGCACCCGCTACAACGGCACCGACAGCGGTACAAACGACGAGCTCGACAAGAGCGTTTACGGTTACAATCGCCACAATGATTTCAAAGACTCTTTCCGCGCCAAAAAACTCCTTTACTTTTTCGTTGTTTCCATAGAAAAGTACAAGCGATCCGACAAAAAGAACCGTATTTGTAAACGGTGTCGTAAAAGACGCTGCCGTATACGAAATCGGATTTTTTTCTTTGCGGCTGAATGCGCGGAAAACAAGTGCCGAGAAAAATCCTTCGAGAATTCTCGGTACTAAGCACGTAATGCCCGCAAGCCACGGGTTCACCTGAAAAATCAACATTCCAAGCGGGGCATCAGGTCCGATGCCGAGGCACTGCAAAAAGCTCGTAAGACCGAAGACAGCACCGAGAAGCGCACCGCCGACAGGACCGAGAACAATAGCTCCGACAGCGACTGGAATAGGCAAAAACGTTATGGAAAGCGGACCGATTTTAAGATAGCCGAGCGGTGTGAATGCCATAAGAATCACTATTGCGACCAGAACAGCTGTCTCCGCGATGGTAAGCACCTTTTTATTTACATTTTTTTTCATAACCGGATATTCCTTTCGAATTACTGTGTATATTATAGTACATTTCGGGCGCGTTGTCAACCGTCAGATATTTTTCATCTTTTCAGTCAAAAAACTCTTGCAAAGCAAAAAAAATCCGATATAATATATGTAATAATGAAAAGGAGAGCCTGCAATGATACATTACAGCAAAGAATCAAATTCATTTTTTATTACGACAAAGACACTTTTATACGCTATGAAAATCAGTCCGGAAAAAAGGCTTGTCACTCTTTATTTCGGCACAAAAATCGCAAATGACGATGTTCCGGACATAAACAGCGTAATATCACGCTGTTCCCTCGGGAGGATACAGCGTGAAGGCGATTACGCGGAATATATGGGCGGTCTAACATACGGCGGAAACTGCGAGCCGACAATGGAAATCACGTTTCCCGACGCATCGCGCGATTCGGATCTGTACTATATGACTCACAAAATAAACGAAAACACCCTTACCGTAACCCTTAAAGATAGATACAAAAACTTTTTTGTCGATCTCGTATACACGGTATATGAGGAGTGTGATATTATCGAAAAACACGCCTTAATACGCAACGAATGCGGCGGCGATATAGTCCTTGACACTCTGTTTTCGGGCGTTGTGCATCTTCCCGTTCGCGATTCCTATCGTCTCACAACATTTACAGGAAGATGGTCAGACGAATATAATATAACACGCGAAGAAATACACGACGGCGAAAAAGTTTTGCAGACAAGAAACGGTATCTCAGGTCCCGATGCCGTACCGCTTATACTCATCGACGAAGGCGACGCAAGCGAACGCCGCGGAGATGTTTACACCGTATCTCTCCTTTGGAGCGGAAACCACAAAACAATTGTAGAAAAAACTGTTTTCGGAAACGTACAGATAACAACAGGACTGAATAATTACGACTTTGAACTTACCGTTCATGACGGCGATTCGTTTGAAACACCGAAATTTATTATCGGCTTTACAGAGGGCGGATTCGGACAGGCAAGCAGAAATATTCACGCATATTCAAGGCATCACCTCATGGCAAAAGTAGAGACAAAGCGTATAATGCCTGTTATATATAATCCTTTCGGAACATTTTTCGGAAATATTAACGAAGAGAAAATAATGTCAGTCATTGATATCGCGCATGATTTGGGCATAGAAGCACTCATACTTGATGCCGGTTGGTCGGGATGCGGAGAAAATTATAAGCTCGGTATGGGTGTCTGGAATGAAAACAAAGAACGATTCCCTCGCGGACTTAAATACATTTCGGACGAACTCCACCGTCGCGGAATGATGTTCGGGCTTTGGATGGAACCCGAATGTTGCCATGTTGACAGTCCGGTTGCAAAGGAACACCCCGAATGGCTTCTTCATACACCGTGCAAGGACGACGACAGATTCGACAGCAGATATGTTCTCAATTTTGCGCTTCCGGAGGTAAAAAAATATATATTTGACAAGACAAGCAAACTTATCGACGAATGCGGAGTCGATTATTTCAAAGTTGATTTCAACCGCCTCCTTTGGGACGTCGGAACAGAAGAACTCAGCATTTGCGATCGCAAGGAAGTTCGCTATCTCTACACAAAAAATCTATGTGATTACTTTGATGAAATCAAGAAAAAGTACCCGAATCTGATGTTTGAAAACTGTGCGGGCGGCGGACAAAGAGTTGACCTCAATATGCTCCGCTTCACCGGACGTATAAACAGAAGCGACAATCAGGATCCTTATGATATCCTCAGGCTGCACGAGGGATATTCCAATATTATGCTTCCGAAACTTGCGGGAGGCGGGTGTCACATAAGCAGCGTTTATACCACCCACCACAACAGCCGCACTTCATCAATGAAATTTCAGGCAAGAGTCGCTATGATGGGATCCCTCGCTGTCGGGGAGCATCTGCTCAGACTTGACGAAAAGCAAAAAGAAGAACTCAAAAAGTACATAAACCAATATAAAAGCATACGCCATATAGTTCATCTGGGTAATATATACAGACTTGCCTCCGTGGACGAAAAACCGTATGCCGCATTCGAGTACCTCTCGGAGGACAAGGAAGAGGGCGTAATATTTATATTCGGCAGAAGCATTTCGTTTATGCAGATATTCGAAAGACTTCGTCTTGACGGTCTTGATGAAGACGCGATTTATGAATTCGAAGAAATAGATGCGGAGGAACAGTCAGATGTTTCGATAGGCGGCGATCCGAAAAAAAACACTCCGATTCAAAAACCGCGAACAGGAAAAGCTCTTATGAGGCTCGGAATTGATTTCGTTTTGCGCGGTGACATGGACAGCATCATATATAAAATTCATAAAAAACATTGACTTTTATTCCCAAACAAATTATAATATATACACCATATCAGAGAAAGGATATATGCTATGAAACAATTCGGACTTCAACTTTATTCTATCAGACAGACGCTCGAAACGGAAAAGGATTTTGAGGAATCTATTAAAAAAGTCGCCGCTATGGGCTACAAGGAGGCTCACACCGCAGGCTGCAAAATAGACCCGAAAAGATTTATCGAAATTCTTCACGAAAACGGTATGACCGTCTGCGGAACACACCACAACTACGACAAAATCATTAATAATGTGCAGGAGACGATTGACCTCCACCGTCTTTGGGGTACGACAAACATAGGCATCGGCGGAATGCCGAACTTCGACGGCAAGCTCGAAACGCTCAAAGAGTTTATTAAAAACTACAACAATGCCGCAAAGATCTATGCAAAAGAAGGCTTCAAACTCACTTATCACAACCACGCATTTGAATTTGCCCGCATTGACGGCTACAAAACCGTAATGGATATCCTTGTCGAAGAGCTTGACCCCGACAACATCTCGTTCGTTCTCGATACCTGCTGGGTACAGGTCGGCGGCGGCGACGTTCGTCACTGGATGGAAAAGCTCGCGGGCAGAATTGACATTCTTCACCTCAAAGACTGCATGAGAGTCGTTGACCCGAACAACGCATGGGCAAACGCACTCACAATGACAGAAGTCGGTCACGGCAACCTCTACATGGAGGGTATCCTCGAAACCGCGGAAAAGATCGGCGTAAAGAGCTACATAGTTGAGCAAGACACCTGCCCCGGCGATCCTTTCGTAAGCATGAAGCAGAGCGCGGATTATCTGAACAAATTTATAAAATAACAAACAAAATCAGGCGGTCGCTTATCGCGACCGCCTTTTATTTTTACTTTTTGCTTTTCTTCTTTTTAATGATAATAACGACTGCTGCCGCAATCAGTACAGCTGCCGCGCAGGCGGCAATAATTATTATCGTCACAGTCTGATTTCCGCCGTCACCGCCGCCAATATCGGCAGAGTCGGTTTCAATATCGATGACTATGCTCTTTGTCTCCGCGTCAGTATCGGGCTCAGTCTCTGCCGCCGTTTCGGTAACGCTCGCCGTGTCCGTCGCTACGGAACTTGTATCTTCGGGCTTTTCGCATATTGTCTCCGTCGGTTTTTCGGCAGATATATCCTTAAATGTATA
Organism: uncultured Eubacteriales bacterium; assembly: GCA_934385225.1. Classification (GTDB taxonomy): domain Bacteria; phylum Bacillota; class Clostridia; order Oscillospirales; family CAG-272; genus SIG710. Next base: position 31,987 of record CAKRPQ010000007.1, on the reverse strand, counting down.
TCCCGCACTTTCGGCATATGTTTCGGCATATCCGCCCTTTGCACCGTAAATGTTTTCGACGTTTACGCTCTCCTCAAACGTCGAATCGCCGACCTTTGCTATACTGTCACCGAAAATGACATTTGCGATAAGATAGCACCTTGAGAACGTCCAGGGTTCAAGCCCGTCTTTCACCGTTGAAAGATCTGCCGTACCGATTATAGGTTCACTGCCGCTTATGTATATTGCTTTGAGATTTTCACAGTTCTCGAACGCAGCGTTGCCTATCGTAATAGGAGACTTTGAAAGTTCAACGTATTCAATGTTCTTGCACTGGGTGAAGGCGTATTTTCCGATACCTGTCACTTTGTCGCCGATAACGACCTTCTTTATCTTCATCTTGACGTCAAACCAGTACTGATTTTTAGAACCGCCGCCGTAATAGTTTACGATGTCGCCGATAGCACCCGCGCCCGATATTGTGAGCGTTCCCGTTGCCTCGTCAAATGCGAACACAGTCTTTGCTCCGCACGACGGGAGATTCGGGTCAACCTCAACATAGTTTTCAAAAACGGTTTCGCCTGTTGCGACGTCGATAATATCAAGATAGTTATTCTTTGCATACTCAATAAAATCGTCGTTCGGCGTGCAGGTTATGCTTGCCGTGAGAGGCGGAAGCGCGCCTGAACCTATTGCAGTAGTTTTTTGGGAGAAAATAAAATTCTTGATTGCCGTATGCGAAAAGATCGCCTCGTTTACGGCGTTCACTTTCGAAATATCCGCCGTATATTCGACCGCTTCGTTTCCCGCATAACTTACCGTTGTGAGCGATGTGCATCCGCTGAACGCATATGCGTCGAGCTGCGTAATGCTCTTGCCGAGAACAACGTCTTTAAGTGCGGTCATGCCCTTGAACGCCTCTCTCGTCACCTTGCTTATACCTGTACCGATAACGATATGCTCGATCTCTTGCTTATACTCTGTCCAGGCACCGTCTTTGTCATACTTAACCGTACCCGTCTCGTTATATCCGCTTCCGTTTGACGTGAATTTAAGCGTCTTTGTGTCCGCATAGTATGCCCAATATGTATCGACGACCTTTGTACCCTTGTACTCACCGTAAAGAAGTCCGTACTTCGTCGCGCCCGTCGGGTCGAATGTTTCGGGTTCGTTTGTGGATTTGTAAATATACTCGTTCGTTTCGATATTTACAAACGAAATGTCCTTATTTCGGCAGAAATTCTCTGCGGCAGTTCCCGCGTAGCCGTATATCTTCGTGATCTTCGGACACTCGTTAAAAGCAGTATCGGCAAGAGTATATTCCTTTGAGTATATATAAACATATGTAAGCGACGAGCAGTTGATAAACGCCTGGTTCCCGATGGCATTCACTCCGGCGGGAATGCGTATCTCTTTGATTGCCGTATATTTGAACGACTGGTTTTTAAGTCCGCCCGTGAGATTGTCGGACAGCTTTACCGACGTCATGCCCTTTGCGTTATCGAACGCGTAGTCGCCGATCTCCGTAACGGTCGAAATATCAAATTCGCCGTTTACGGGTTCGTTTCCCGTATAATAGATTGATTTTATGCCGTGCGCACCCTCAAACACAGCACCTTCGATCTTAGTGAGCGATTTCGGGATTTCAACAGATGTGATAGTGCCGCAGCAGTTGAAAACGCCGCCGACAAGAGCTTCTATGCCGTCTCCGACGATGACTTTTTTAATACTGTCCTTATTAGCACCCCATGTAAGCTCGGACGCTTTACCGTAACCGAGAACACTTCCCGATGCATTCGTCGCGTAAACGGATGTTGACGGCTTTTTATCGGTCGCCGACGCGTCAATTTCGAACTTCAACACGCCGTCGCTGTCAAGGGTCCACTTTACGTTCGTTTCACCGCCGCCCTTTGCGATATTGTAGCCTGATGCGACTTCTTCCGCGGACGCAAACACGCAGAAAACAAGCATAGCAAATATCGCAATTGCGATTGCCGAAAAGATCTTTGTTTTCTTCATAAGTTTTTCTCCCTCTTTCAAAAAGTAATTGGGTCTGCTCGTATTATAACATAAAACAAGCAGACCCGCAATGTGTTTTTTTATTTTTTTACTGTGTTTTTTTATTTATTTCCGCCAAAAAGGCAGTCGCAGGCGAAAAATAATTGTTTATTTATACTGATTTCCCGTCGTGTGGAGCATTACGTCGTGATAACCGCCCTCAACGATGCTCGTCGCAGAGACAAGAGTGAGCTTCGCATTCTTTTGCAGTCCCTTTATCGTCGTTTCGCCGCAGTTGCACATCGTCGATTTGACCTTATAAAGGCTCTTTGCGACGTTATCTCTGAGCGAACCCGCATAGGTGACATAAGAATCGACTCCCTCTTCAAAAGCGAGCTTCGATCTGCCGCCGAGGTCGTATCTCTGCCAGTTTCTTGCTCTGTTCGAACCTTCGCCCCAGTATTCCTTGACATACTGACCGTTTATCATCAGCTTCGCCGTGGGCGACTCGTCAAAACGCGCAAAATATCTGCCGAGCATTATGAAATCCGCGCCCATCGCAAGTGCAAGCGTCATATGATAGTCGTGAACGATACCGCCGTCCGAGCAGATCGGAATATAAACGCCCTTTTTTTCAAAATATTCGTCTCTTGCCGCCGCAACCTCGATAAGAGCTGTCGCCTGACCTCTGCCGATCCCCTTTGTTTCGCGCGTTATGCAGATAGAACCGCCGCCGATGCCGACCTTAATAAAATCCGCACCCGCTTCCGCAAGGAACATAAAACCGTCTCTGTCAACGACGTTCCCCGCACCGACCTTGATGCTGTCGCCGTACTTTGCTCTTATAAAGTCTATCGTCTTTTTTTGCCAGCAGGTGTACCCTTCCGAGGAGTCTATGCAGAGCACGTCCGCGCCCGCTTCGACAAGAGCGGGAACTCTCTTTTCGTAGTCGAGCGTATTTATTCCCGCGCCGACCATATATCTTTTCTCGGAGTCGAGTATTTCGTTCGGATTTTCCTTATGCTGTGCGTAGTCCTTGCGGAACACGAAGTACATAAGACGTCCGTCATCGTCAATTATCGGGAGAGAATTCAGCTTATGATCCCAGATTATATCGTTTGCCTCTTTAAGAGACGTATTTTTCGGAGCCGTTATGAGTTTTGAAAATGGCGTCATAAACGTTTCGACCTTTTCTTCGGGCGACATACGGCTCACGCGGTAGTCTCTGCCCGTAACAACGCCGAGGAGCTTACCCGACGACGTGCCGTCGTCCGTCACAGCCATGGTTGAGTGTCCCTTTTCCTCGGCAAGAGCGAGAACGTCGGCAAGAGTGTTATCGGGACGAAGATTTGAGTCGCTGACAACGAATCCCGCCTTGTAGCTCTTTACGCGCGCGACCATTGCCGCCTCGTCCTCAACGGACTGCGAGCCGTAAATGAACGAAAGTCCGCCCTCTTTTGCGAGTGCTATTGCCATGGTATCGTTCGAAACCGACTGCATTATCGCGGAAACAAGCGGAATACCGAGCTTTATCGGCGATTCCTCACCCTTTTTGAACTTGACAAGAGATGTCGAAAGATCAACATTTGCGGGAATACATTCGGGCGATGTGTAACCGGGAATGAGAAGGTATTCGCTGAATGTGTGCGACGGTTCGTTGTAATAATAAGCCATAAATTCCTCCGAATATTTTGTAATTCTGATTTTTTATTAAATTGATTTATTATACACTATTTTTTCCTGCTTTTCAATAGTGTTTTTGCAAAAAAACACGGTATTTCGGGGCTTTTCGCCGTATCTTTTGACGAAAAATATTTTTTCGGAATCTTTTTGAAAAATTCTATTGACAAAGGCAAAAAGTTGTGATAAAATATATAGCGTTGCAAATGGGGCATTAGCTCAGTTGGTTAGAGCTACCGGCTCATAACCGGTCGGTCCAAGGTTCGAGTCCTTGATGCCCCACCAAAATCCGAAAGTTACGGCTTTCGGATTTTTTTGTGCCGCGGGTGCAAAACACGATTTCGCATAATTCAACGTCCTTGCAACAACATTTTATGTTTCACCGATCTTTTTTAACAGAGTTTTTGTTTTCGAAAATTTTTTAAGCAAATACCCGACAGCGAAAAAACGCCGTCGGGTATTTTATATCAGAACACAAGTGCTTTTTCGATATATGCGCGAAGCTCGCCTACGGGAATTCTTACCTGTTCCATAGTATCTCTGTCTCTGACCGTCACGCAACCGTCGTTCTCGGACTCAAAGTCGTATGTGATGCAGAACGGCGTTCCGATCTCGTCCTCGCGGCGGTATCTCTTACCGATAGATCCCGCATCGTCGAAATCGACCATGAAATATTTGGAAAGTTCGTCATAAATCTCGCCCGCTTTTTCCGAAAGTTTCTTTGAAAGCGGAAGAACGGCAGCCTTATAGGGCGCAAGCGCGGGGTGCAGGTGAAGAACGGTACGAACGTCATTCTTTTCGGCGTCGATAACCTCTTCATCGTATGCGTCGACAAGGAATGCAAGCGCAACTCTGTCAGCACCGAGCGAAGGCTCGATAACATAAGGAATATAGTGTTCGTTCGTTTCGGGATCGAAATATGCGAGATCCTTTCCGCTGTGCTTTGCGTGCTGCGAAAGGTCGTAATCCGTACGGTCGGCAACGCCCCAGAGCTCACCCCAGCCGAACGGGAACAGGAATTCAAAGTCCGTTGTTGCCTTCGAATAGAAGCAAAGCTCTTCCTTATCGTGGTCGCGAAGGCGGAGATTTTCGTCTCTCATGCCGAGATTAAGAAGGAACTTATGGCAGTAATCCTTCCAGTAGTTGAACCATTCAAGGTCTGTGCCCGGCTTGCAGAAAAATTCAAGTTCCATCTGCTCAAATTCGCGTGTACGGAACACAAAGTTACCGGGAGTGATTTCGTTTCTGAACGATTTACCTATCTGTGCGACGCCGAACGGGAGCTTTCTTCTCGTAGAACGCTGTACATTCGGGAAATTGACGAAAATTCCCTGCGCCGTTTCGGGACGAAGGTAAACTGTGCTCGTCGAATTTTCCGTTACACCGATAAATGTCTTGAACATCAGGTTAAATTTCTTTATTTCGGTGAAATCCTTGCCGCCGCAATCGGGACAGCAGATTCCTTTTTCCTTTATGTAGTCGGACATTTGCTCAAAAGTCCAGCCTGCGGGGTTATCGTCAAGACCGTTCTTAAAAGCGTAATCCTCAATGAGTTTATCCGCGCGGTGGCGTGCCTTACAGCTCTTGCAGTCCATAAGAGGATCGGAAAAACCGCCGACGTGACCCGAAGCGACCCAAGTTTCGGGGTTCATTATAATTGCGCTGTCGAGACCGACATTATATTTCGACTCCTGGACGAATTTTTTCCACCAAGCCTTCTTGACGTTATTCTTGAATTCTACGCCGAGCGGACCGTAGTCCCAAGAGTTTGCAAGTCCGCCGTAAATTTCCGAGCCGGGGAAAATGATACCTCTCGTTTTGCAGAGGGCAACGATTTTGTCCATCGTTTTTTCTGAATTTTTCATTTTATTTACTCCTTTAAGTCTTTATGTGCTTAAATTATTTCTGTCTCTGATACGGTGCGAGTGTGCTTATGCACCCATTCACATTCGGTATGAAGCAGAGCTTGCCGTCTATCGTCGAATACGCTCCGGGAAGTTCTATCGAAAGCGCGTCGAAATTCGGGTACGAGAAGATAAGGTCAAGATTAGAATTAAGATCCGTCGCCGTAAAATCGGTGACTACCATCGACTGCGCCTCTCTGAAAAGCGCCGCCGCCTTTGTTATGTACTTTGTATCTGTCATTTTTGTCATAACGGCGCGCGCAAATGCCATCGTCGTTTTAAGACGCGACCAGGACGTATCCTCGTATTTATTGAATCTGAGCATTTCGAGCGATTTTTCGCCGTCAAGGTGCTGATATCCCGCTTTGATATTTATGTGCAGATCGCCGTTATAGTCGTCGTACTGCATATCGCACGGAACGTTGAAATCCACGCCCTCTATTATGTTTATAACGTTTGCGAAATTTTCAAGGTCAACAAGCGCGTATCTGTCGATCGTAATGCCGCAGAGCGTTTGCAGTGCGGAAATGAATTTATCCAGTCCCTCGTCCTCAAATATGTCGCCGAGGCACTTTGTTTCGTTGCCGCGCGTTATGAGAGTGTTCGGGCTTATCGCGCCGAATGCGAACTCTTTATTTTCCTTGCTGACGCAGACTAGAAGTATCGTATCTGCCGAAACACGTCTGTACTCACCGTCATTTACGCCCTCGCCCGCGGTCTTGTCGGTATTGTATTTAACAAGCTCCGATGCAGTCTTCGGGTTATATTCGTCGTAGAAAAGCGCGGGTGCGTAATCGAGTCCGAGAAAAAGCATATTGAAAGAATTTCCGTCAAGCTCCGCCTGTTTATCGGGGCTTGTGCTTTCGATATAGTTGTCGCTTCCGTGAACTATCGGCGAAGTGTCCACACCCGAAACACTGACGTTTATCGAATCGAGTACAAGTCCGACGACAAAGAAAGCGATTATTCCGAAAATAATCAGCGAAATCACAAATGTCAGAAAGAAGTTTCTAACGTTTGAAAGCAATATTTTCACCTCCGCTTTCAAATAATATATTATTATATATCATTTCTTTTTTTTTTTCAAGGGGTTACGGGAATTTTACTTCAAATAATTTATTCTGCCGTTTTGCGTTTCCGGCAACGTCTAACACGCACATAGGAAAAGGAATAAAATATCGGTGAAGAACACGCGCAAAAATCCGCGCTCCGCATATAGAGACGAAAAGCGGAGGAAAAAGTTTCAATTCACGAATCAGGCGTAAAAAGGGACGGGAAACAGTGCAAAACGTCTCGGCAGACCGCCGTTCGACACTCGTAATACGTCTCTCAAACCGATTTGCGTTAGACTAATTTATCTGTGTTAGTTCGATATATATTAAACTTTTATTTTTGTAATGCGTGTTTGCTTTACGATAGTCGTATCTAACATTATCGTTTGACGCGAATGCCCCAAACTAAACTTGTCGGAAGCAGCCTCGGACAATTTTCGAAAAGAACCGACTCCGATGATGAAAAAACGGTCGTAAATTGCGTTTTTATTCTTTTTGGGTATTGATTTTTTTCTTGCTCGGTGGTAAAATTGTAGCGTAATTTTTTTAAAAAGGAGACTGTCTTCACAATGGGACTTTCCGAATGGTTTTTCTCGGCTGCCGAAATTATCGGTGTCGCCGCCGCTTCAATATCGGGCAGCATCATTGCAATAAAAAGCTCGCTCGACCTCTTCGGCATAATTTTCTGTGCCGTTCTGACCTCGCTCGGCGGAGGTGCCGTACGCGATATTCTGATAAACGAGCTGCCGCTGAGATCATTTTACAATTATATTTTTCTTCTCGTCGCGTTCGTTTCCTCGCTCTCGGTTTATATCGTTTACAGGATAGTCTCAAAAAGGAGAGACCCCAAAAACGAACATCTGCACAAATTATTTTTGTTTTTTGACGCGGTAGGGCTTGCGTCCTTTACCGTAAGCGGTGTTCAGATAGGAATGAATTCAGGACACGCCGAAAACGGTTTTCTCTGCGTTTTCCTCGGAATGACCACCGCCGTCGGAGGCGGAATAATGCGCGACCTTATGACCGCGCGCGTTCCGATGGTAATGCACGAGGATATTTACGCGACCGCTTCGATAATCGGCGGCATAATCTGCTACACCTGCCTGCGCTTCGGCGTAAACGGTGCGCTTTCGGTCTCGCTTTCGATGTTTATAATCGTTCTCATTCGTCTCCTTGCGGTGAAATTTCATTGGAGTCTGCCAAAGTCCTACGGCAATTTTGAATTTTGAATAAATTTTACATTGTGCGGTGTTGACTTTTGACTTTTTTGGGGTTATAATATATAATGTGATAGATTTTTATTTTAAGGGAGCCGCATTATGAGAAAAACAAAAATCGTCTGCACGATAGGTCCTTCCTGCTCGGACGAAAAAACACTTACCGAAATGTGCCTTGCGGGCATGAACGTCGCAAGACTAAATTTTTCACACGGAACACATGACGATCATCTTGAAAAAATCAAACTGATAAAGAGTATAAGAGAAAAACTCAATCTTCCTATTGCGATACTCCTCGACACAAAGGGTCCCGAATACAGAATCGGAACCTTTGTGGACAGCAAGATCACTCTTCGCGACGGAGACACATTCACCTTCACGACAGACGACATCGTCGGCGATAACACCCGCGTTTCCGTCAGCTACAAGGGACTTATAGATGACCTCGACATCGGCGACAAGATACTTCTCTGCAACGGACTGGTTCACTTTGAGGTTGCCGAAATACACGGTCACGATGCGGTGTGCCACGTTCTTATCGGCGGCGAGCTTTCAAATCATAAGAGTATGAGCTTCCCGAACAAGGTTCTGCATCAAGTGTATCTCAGCGAGCAGGACAAGTCCGATATTGAATTCGGCATAAAAAACGGCGTCGATTTCTTTGCCTGTTCTTTCGTCTCATGCGCGCAGGATCTTATGGACGTAAAGCAGTTCATTAAGGATTGCGGCGGCTCAAAGGCAGATATAATCGCAAAGATTGAAAACAGAGCGGGTATAGATAATATTGAAGAAATCTGTCGCGAATGCGACGGAATTATGATCGGCAGAGGCGATATGGGCGTTGAAATACCGTTTGAGGAGCTGCCTGCCATTCAGAAGCACATAATCACGACCTGCCGTATGCTCGGCAAGCGCGTCATCACGGCGACGGAAATGCTCGAAAGCATGATAAACAATCCACGTCCGACAAGAGCCGAGGTTTCGGACGTTGCAAACGCCGTTTACGACGGCACGAGCGCAATAATGCTGTCGGGTGAGACAGCCGCGGGCAAGTACCCCGTCCTTACGGTTCAGACGATGTCAAAGATTGCGGCACAGACAGAAAAATCAGTCGATTACGTCCACCGCTTCCACGAAAACGAATTCAAGATAAAGAACACCGTCGATGCCCTTTCGCACGCGACGTGCGGAATGTCGATAGACCTCGGTGCAAAAGCCATCGTCGTCTGCACGAGAACGGGAATGACCGCGAGAATGGTTTCGCGCTTCCGCACACCAGTTGATATCATCGGACTTACGACAAGCGAGGTGACCTGGCGTAAGCTCGCGCTTTCATGGGGTGTTCTGCCCATGATGTCGGAGGAATTCAACTCGACGGACGTCCTCTTCTACACTGCGAAAAAAACGGCAAAAGCCGCCTTCCCTCTTGAAAAAGGTGACAATATCCTGATAACGGGCGGTATCACGAACGGTGAATCGGGCAATACGAGCCTTATTAAGGTAGAAACAATCTAAAAAAGAAAAACGGGTCGGTAAAAAACTCATTTTGAGTTTTTTACCGACCTCTCTTTTCTATTTGTATTTTTTCAGTATAAGCTCGGAGCGGAAAAACGGAACGGTGTATGAGAAAATTTCCTTTTTCCGTTCCTCGCGCGCCGCCTCGCGAAGCAGTTTTTCGGCATCGGTATCGCCGTACTTTTCCGCGAGCCTTTCAAGCGCGGCAATTCCCGAATCTCCGTATGCAAGCTCGCTTATATCATATTCGGCGAGAGTTCCCGACGCATAGCGGTACGCGTTATAATCCGCGCAAATCCCGTCCGCGTTGCCGAGTGAAAGCAAAGCAAGTATCAGAAACGCACAGGCAAACGTTCCCGCAAATGTGTTGACTTTCGGCAGAAATTGCTTTATAATAAAAAGCACAAAGCAAACGGCAAGAAACACCATAAACGCGCTCGAAAGAATGCGAAGTTCGGTGAGTCCGTATGCGCCGACGTAAATTATCATTTTCGAGGCTGCCGTCGCAAGCAGTGCAAGGGTCATTACCGAAAGGGTAAAATGGCAGATGCGAAGAAGAACGTTTTTCTTGTCCTTTGAGAAAACGGACGTACATATTATAATAAGAAAATTGATAAACGAAACGGCGCAAAGCTGAAAAAAGCCGTCCCTTGCGTATTCCGAATAGGTAAAGCCGTAGGGCAAAACTCCCGTGAACGCGGAAACGTATATCTCAGCCTGAGACGCAAAAAACACGGCATAAATGACGAGAAACGGAAGTACCGCAAAGACGGAAAGCACCGTCGGCGCAAACGAAATACAATTTGAAACGGACGCGCACTTTTCAGAACCGAGAATATGCGTAAAGCGCGAATGTGCCGACGAGTAAAACGCGCCGAAAACAAAAGACAGAACAAACAGCGCAAACAGAATGTCTCGTAGAATTCCGAATCCGTCCGAGAAAATCAGGTCAAAAAAGGAATTTGTCATTTCGGTGAAACCGCTGTCATACGAAAGAAGTACACAGACGATAAGAGCGGGGACAAAAGCAACGGCAAGTCCTATCAAAGCGATAAGAATGTTCCTGCCGATGCCCTTCCCTTTCCCGCGTCCGACAAACGCGACCGCCTCAAACGCTCCCGAAAAAGAGCCAAACGGCATTATGACTGCCGAGCGTATCACGTCGGCGGCAAACCCGACGTCTCCCACAGAACCGACGCCGTTTCCGCCCGCATAATAAATACGAAGCACGAACGCAAAGAAAATATAAAGTGCCGAGAATATCTGAACAGTGGCGTTTGATGTCATAACAAGCCCTACCGAAAGAACAAGCGCGGAAATGCCGAAAAAGATACCTTTTCTGTCCGCCGACGTCGCCCTTCCGCTCATGCGCAGATACACCTCGCCGAGCACAAGAAGCATAATGCAGACAAGGCATCTGCCGAGCGGTTTGTCCGCAGCGCTGAACGTTTTAACATATAAAAAACAGAGCGGTGCGCAGAGGGCAAGAATTGCAAGATCGCGTTTTGTATATACTCTTTTACGCGCGCTTATCTGTTGTATTTCATTGTTCATCGTTTCCGTCCTCCTTCTTGTATTCGAGAATGTCAGACGGCTGGCAGTCGAGTATCTCGCATATTTTTTCGAGAGTAGAAAAGCGTATCGCCTTTGCCTTTCCGTTTTTGAGGATCGAAAGGTTCGCCTGCGTTATACCGACCTTATCCGCAAGATCGCCGAGCGATATTTTACGCTTTGCCATCATAACATCAAGATTTACTATTATCATACACACTCTCCCTTTTTACACGGTAAAATCGTTCTCGTTCTTTATAGTGCTTCCCTCTTCGATTACGTTTTTAACGACGAGAAGAACGACGCCGAGGAAAAGGGCTGCAAAAGAGATAACGGCGGAAAGCGTGAAAAATATGCTGAGAACACCGAAAAGAGCGACCTCGATAAAGCAGCAGACCGAAATGACAAGAAGAAGCCGCGACGACACATTCGTAAACACGGCGCTGCGGCGCACAAGCGCGAGAAGGACGCAGAGCGACAGATCCGCGGCATACGCGGGAACGAGAACGGCATAAATTATCGCGATAACGATACCGCGCCTCGTTCCGTCAAAATAATTTTCGCGTCCGACAAACGATATATAGGAATCGAGGATACGCGGAACGCCGAATGTGAGTACGGCGAGAAAAACAAGCACAGCCGCCGCCATCACAAAGGAAATGATTACAGAAACTCCCGTTTTTTGAGTTTTACCGTCCATAATTTACACAGACCTCCAGTCTTTATTTGAGAACAGTATAACACAGCCCGAATCGTTTGTCAATACTTTTTTATCGAAAAACGATAAATATTTTATGTATTTCATATGCAGTAGTCAAGCCGCATAATATATCGTATTTGATATATGCACATATAAAATTCACTATTGACAAGAACGCAAGAGTTTGTTAAAATAATAACAAAGATAAACAAAGGAGACGACCGTCATGGAAGAAAAGAATATCGGCTACATGAGCATCGCAACTGTTGAGGAGCTTGAAGAAGCTCTCGCAAGGACAAAAAAGGCGGAAGAAAAATTTTCGCACTACACCGAAGAGGAAGTTAACAGGATATTCCTCGCGGCGGCGACGGCGGCAAACCGCGCGAGAATCCCTCTCGCAAAGCTCGCAGTCGAGGAAACGGGAATGGGAGTGGTCGAGGACAAGGTGATAAAGAACCACTTTGCCTCCGAATATATATACAACGCATACAGAAATGTAAAAACCTGCGGCGTCATTGAAGAAGACAAGGCAATGGGTATAAAAAAGATCGCCGAACCGCTCGGCGTTATCTGCGCCGTCATTCCGACGACAAACCCGACATCGACGGCAATATTCAAGTGCCTGCTCGCGCTTAAAACGCGCAACGGAATCATCATAAGTCCTCACCCGCGCGCAAAAAAATCGACGATAGAGGCGGCAAAAACCGTTCTCCGTGCCGCGGTTGAAGCGGGTGCGCCGGAGGATATTATCGGCTGGATCGACACGCCGTCACTCGAACTCACCAATACACTTATGAAAGAGGCGGACATCATACTCGCGACAGGCGGTCCCGGCATGGTAAAAGCGGCTTATTCAAGCGGAACTCCCGCTCTCGGCGTCGGCGCGGGCAACACCCCCGCGATTATCGACGAAAGTGCCGATGTACTTCTTGCCGTAAACTCCGTTATACACTCCAAAACCTTTGACAACGGCATGATCTGCGCGTCGGAGCAGTCCGTCATCGTTCTTGACCCCATATATAAAAAGGTAAAGAAAGAATTCGCCGACAGAGGCTGCTATTTCCTCGCAGCAGGCGAGCTGAACAAAGTCAGAAAGACAATTCTCATAAACGGCGCGCTCAACGCAAAGATAGTCGGTCAGAGCGCAGTCAGAATTGCCGAGCTTTCGGGCGTAAAAGTTCCCGAAAACACAAAAGTTCTCATAGGAGAGATCGAAAGCGTCGAACTATCGGAGGAATTCGCGCACGAAAAGCTGTCGCCGGTTCTCGCGATGTATCATGCAAAGACCTTTGACGACGCGCTCTCAAAAGCGGAACGTCTCATCGCCGACGGCGGCTACGGACACACGTCGTCGATATATCTTAACGCCGTCACGGAACGTGAAAAGCTCGATCGCTTTGCCGAAAGAATGAAGACCTGCCGTATTCTTGTGAACACACCGTCCTCGCAGGGCGGCATAGGCGACCTCTACAACTTCCGCCTTACGCCGTCTCTCACTCTCGGCTGCGGGTCATGGGGCGGAAACTCCGTCTCGGAGAACGTCGGCGTAAAACATCTGCTCAACATCAAAACCGTTGCGGAAAGAAGGGAAAATATGCTTTGGTTCAGAGCCCCCGAAAAGGTATATACGAAGAAAGGCTGCCTTGAAGTCGCCCTTGAAGAAATCGGCGTTTCGATGGGCAAAAAACGCGCATTTGTCGTCACCGACTCCTTCCTTTACGAAAACGGCTACACAAAACCGATAACAGACAAACTCGGAAAAATGGGTGTTGCCTACACCTGTTTCTCGGACGTTGCGCCCGACCCGACGCTCGAATGTGCTAAAAAAGGCGCAGAACAGATGCGCACGTTCAAGCCCGACGTGATAATCGCGCTCGGCGGCGGTTCCGCAATGGACGCAGGCAAGATCATGTGGGTTCTCTACGAGCACCCCGAAGCCGACTTTATGGATATGGCTATGCGCTTCTGCGATATAAGAAAACGCATTTACACGTTCCCGAAAATGGGTGAAAAGGCATATTTCGTCGCAATTCCGACCTCCGCAGGAACGGGAAGCGAAGTCACGCCGTTCGCCGTCATCACGGACGAAAAGAGCGGCGTCAAATACCCGCTTGCCGACTATGAGCTTCTCCCCGATATGGCTGTAATAGATACCGATTTCCATATGTCCGCACCGCGCGGTCTCACCGCCGCGTCCGGAATCGACGCCGTAACGCACGCGCTCGAAGCGTATGCCTCGATGATGGCAACCGACTACACAGACGGACTTGCGCTTAAAGCTCTCAAAACGATATTCGAATATCTGCCGAGGGCATACGAAAACGGTCGGACAGACGTAGAGGCAAGAGAAAAGATGGCGAACGCCGCAACAATGGCGGGCATGGCTTTTGCAAACGCCTTCCTCGGAGTATGCCACTCGATGGCGCACAAACTCGGCGCATTCCATCATCTGCCGCACGGAATCGCAAATGCGCTTATGATAAACGAAGTTCTCCGCTTCAACGCCTCCGAAACACCCGCAAAAATGGGTACGTTCCCGCAGTATGACCACCCGCACACGCTCGCAAGATACGCCGAGGTTGCCGAATATCTCGGCATAAAGGGCAAAAACGACGAAGAAAAACTCGAAATCCTTATAAAGGCGATAGACGAACTGAAAGAAAAAGTCGGCATAAAGAAAACCATCGCTGAATACGGTGTAGACGAGCAGGATTTCCTTAACCGTCTTGACGATATGACGGAGCAGGCATTTGACGACCAGTGCACGGGCGCAAACCCGCGTTACCCGCTTATGAGCGAAATAAAGGAAATGTATCTGAGAGCTTATTATGGAAAGTAATGAAAGGAAAATACCCGAAATGAAAACCGATAATATCATAGCCGTAAGGAAAAACAAGACAGTCTGCCGTGACGGAGACGCCTGCATAAAAGTGTTCGGCGAGAGCTTTTCAAAAGCGGACGTTCTGAACGAAGCGCTGAATCAGGCAAGGGTCGAAGAAACGGGACTGAACATTCCGAAAATACGCGAGGTGACGATGGAGGACGGAAAGTGGGTAATAGTTTCCGACTTCATCGAAGGCAAAACTCTCGCAAAGATTATGGAAGAGGGCAGCGAAAACTTTGACAAATACCTTCAAATGTTCGTCGATATACAGATAAAGATAACGACAAAAACCTGTCCTCTGCTCAGCCGTCTGAAAGACAAGATGCACCGCAAAATAGATCTAACCGACCTTGACGAGCCGACAAAATACGAGCTTCACGCAAGACTTGAAGCGATGCCGAAGCACAAAAAGCTCTGCCACGGCGATTTCGATCCGAGCAACGTAATAATCACGGACGGCGGTATTCCGTATATAATCGACTGGGCGCACGCAACGCAGGGCAACGCTGCCGCCGACGCCGCGAGAACATATCTCTGCTTCTGCCTTTCGGGGAAGAAGGACGTCGCGGAAAAATATATGAATATGTACTGCAAATCAAGTGGAACGGAAAGAAAATACGTTGACAAGTGGCTTCCCATTGTCGCCGCATCGCAGTCCGTCAAGGGAAATTACGATGAAAAAGAGCTTCTCCGCTCCTGGATCGACGTCTTTGATTATGAATAAATTTTAATTTTATTAAAAAAAAAACCGCTTTTTGTTGAAAAAGCGGTTTTTTTATGGTATAATTCATAATAAGGTCTTTATTTGTCCGAAAAGGGCGCTTTTGCAGTGCTTTTTCGGGTAAATCGAGCAATTTATGTCTTTTCGGGGAGGTTATCTGTGAAAAACGCTTTTATAAGAACATTCACACTGATTTTCTTTGCTTTTATAATGATCTTCACACTTTCTTCGTGCGCCTCGGGCAGTACCGACAGGCTTTGCGAGGTTACGGAGGTCATCTACGACACCAAAAACGAATGCCTCTCGATAAAGGCGACGCTTGACGCGCGCGCGTTAAAGCAATACAAGCACGAAATGATATATCTTATCGAAGTACCCGCGAACAACACTTCGTCCGATATAACTACGCTCATTCCCGTGTCGCAGACAAAGCCCGCAAAGGAAATGAATTTCTCTCTTCCGCTCAAAAACGGAGCGCAGACGAGCCTGTATTCGGGTTTTGTACTCGCAACGTTCGACAGGGTAAGCGGTTACAACGCAATCGGCGACATCAGGTACATAGACAATCCCGAAGCACTCGCAAAAAACACTTCCGACTATCCTCTCTATTCCTCGGCAAAGGGACTTAACATAGTCTCAACCTCCGACGCGGTTCTGCTCGGCGTAAAACATACCGTGATAAGAGTTCCCGTCGAAAAATATATCGTATCAAAAGGCAGCGAAAATTCGATCGCAGTCACTTTTGACGGAGTGGGATACTGCCTTGACGGCGATATGATTTCCGAACTCGACTACAAAATAAAAAATATGACCGACGCGGGTATCGAAGTCTACCTCGAATTCACACTTGACACTTCGCCTGAGGAGCTTGACGCGGAAAACGCTCTGCTCGCTTCAAAATCCGTCAGCGCCGTGACAGAAAACGTGGTATCCGGCGCGGACAGGCATTACGCAATATCCGTAAGCACGGGCGAAGGCTACCGCAAAATGGCAGCGTTCTTCGATTTTATCGCGTCAAGATACACAAGAAGCGACGGAAAATACGGGTTTGCGGGAGCGTACATCATAGGTCACGGCGTAAATTCGCTTTCCGACACGGGTATAGACGATCCGAGAACTCTTGCCGACAGTGCCGAAAGATGCGTAAAGCTCCTGCGCGTAGCCTCGACCGCGCTCCGCTCAAATTACAAAAACGGTAAGATCTTCGTGTCGCTTGACGGAAAGTGGAACGTCACGGACGACGGCACACAGACCTCCGAAACGAGTGAAAACGTCCGTTCGGACGATCTGCCGCGCTCGCTTTGCACGGAATTCGGTGCAAAAGAATATATCACCGAACTTGTCAAAAACGCAGATGTCGGCGGTTCGTTTGATTTCGGCGTTGCGCTTATGCCGCTCCCGTCGGAGGACACAAGCTACGTATGGAACGACGCCCGCTCGACCGCGAGCGACACGTCGGAAAGAATAACTGTCTGCAATCTTTCTCTTATGACATCACTTCTCGACGCTGAAAACATGATGTATAACGGCAAAAAGCGCGAACTGATGATTTACAACTACGGCATTTCCGCACTCGACGGAAACGCCCAGGCGGCATCATACGCTTACGCTTACTACAAGGCGGCGGAGGCTGGCATAGGCACGTTTATCTACAACGGTCACTGGGACGGTACGACAGGCAACGGAATGACGGGACTTTACAGCACGGGCGAGGACGGCGGAGCCGAGGCGAAACGACCGATATACGAAGTGCTCAAAAACATCGACGTAAAAGGCAGTGACGAGCCGTTCAGCGCGGCATCGCTCATAGGCACGCCGTGGAAAAATCTGTACGGGGCTTACTCGGAAAAAGTAAAAACCCTCTCGGTTTCCGAAACGACGGGATCGACCTCACAAAGTGACGAAAGCGGTAAAAAGCAGCAAAAATTCAGGACGAAGCTCCTGTTCGACTTCTCGGACGGCGAAACGCACGGATTTTTTCCGTCGGACAGCGCAAAGAGCATGGACGTGAGCGATTTTCTCGGCACAAGAGTGCTCCGCGCAGAGCTTGAAGCGAGATACAAGGGTGAAAAAATGGGCGTCAGAAGTGCGCCTGTTCCCTATGAAACGCTGAAAAAAGCAAAACAGCTTATAGCAGTCATCAAAGCGGACACGACCGAGGGCAATACGGCAAATGTAACGCTCTGCATTACACAGTCGGGCGCCTCGGAAAGTATTCTTTTCTCGTCGGACGTATCTGTTCAGGCGGGCAACCGTCAGACGGTATATTTTGACCTTTCCGCACTCGCGCTTGACGAAAAGCTCGGCGACGTTACGCTATACTTCTGGGCAGAGGCAAACGGCACGCGTTCGTCATTCTATTCGGACACGGTCAATAACAATAACGATAACGATAACGATTACGATGACGGTGACGGCAGCAACAGCGCGGACATGCCGCGTGACGCTCTCAGCATTGAAAGTATTTCGGTAACAAGCCTTGCAAAAGGAAAAACCGTTCTGCCGATAATAATATTTATCATAATAGCCGCCGCGGCGTTTGTACTCTTCGGATACAAATACTATCTGACCGTACGCGAGAGAAAAATGAGAAACCGCAACCGCCGCCGTCCGTCTCGACCGATGCCATACGGCGGGCAGAACAGAGGCAATATGAACCGCAGACCGCCGACAAACGGAAGAGGAACACGGTAAAGAAAAATGGAAGCAAGATACGAAATAAAAGCAGGCGATTTTCACAACAGAAGCGAATTGTGCGACGGTATGCACACGGGACTCGAATGCACGCCTCACCTGCACAAGCACATTGAATTTTTTATGCTTTACGCGGGACGCACGACCGCTTTTATCGACTCGGAGGAATACGATGTCCGTGCGGGAGACCTCTGTATGGTATTTCCGAACCAGATACACCAGTTCAAAACAGTCGAAAATGAAAAATACGACCTGTTTATAATAAGCCCCGACATTTTGCCGGAGCTTGAATCGGTATTTTCGCAATGTGTCCCCGAAAGTGCGATTTTAAGAGCAAAAGATGTAGGCTCAAAGCCGAAGGAACTTCTGCGGGAGCTGATCAAAGTAAACAAGGGGAACGGCGAATACAAGAACATTCTGATGAAAGGAATACTACTCTCGTTTTTCGGCGAAGTGCTTGAAAAAATGAGCCTGACCGACGTCAAATCGGTAAGCTCGCACGCACTTAAAACAGTGATAAACTACTGTTCAAAGAATTTTTCCCACGACCTTTCGCTTGCCGTTCTCGAAGACGAGCTGCACATAAGCAAATACTATATTTCACATCTTTTCAGTATGAAATTAAAGGTACGGTTCAACGACTATATAAATTCTCTGCGCATTTCCGACGCCTGCCGACGCCTAAAACAGACGGATCAGACAATAACGGAAATATCCGAATGTGTCGGCTTTAATACGCTCCGCACCTTCAACCGTGCGTTTATCCGTCAGGTCGGCATTTCGCCGAGCGAATACAGGCGCATAAATCCCGACAGGGTAAAATCGGTGTCAATTATATAATATAAAATAACGTGGCAATCCGAAATCAAGATTGCCACGTTATTTTATTCATTCAAATCAACGCCATCATCGCACAGGATTTTACGAAGTCTCTCGGTGCTCACTTCACAAGCGTGAATACCATCTCTGATCGAAATTGCAGCCGCGGTTCCCACAGCCTGTCCGGTGAGTATGCATGTTCCCTGAATCCGTGATGCCGAATGAGCAATATGATCGCTCGAAATACATCTTCCGCACACAAGAAGATTTGAATATACAGATGAACAAAGTGACCCAAAGGGAATTTCAAAATAATCGCCTTTTATCTTCCCGCCTATTGCTTTTCCGTTTCCGCTTGGATCATGAATGTCTATTATATAATACGCCTTGCAAACCGCATCATCAAAATGCCTGCAAGTAATAACATCTTTTCCGGTGAGCACATACTTTCCGATAAGTCTGCGGCTTTCTCTGACACCTAGATGTGAAGATGTATCGACAAGATAGCAATTTTCAAACCCGGGAATAAAGGTTTTAAGGAAGTCTATTATCGCTATCAGTTGAAGTCTTGCGATAATCTCACCTTTTGAGAGATCGTCGGCACTCGCACCGTTTATATTTATAACCCTCGACATATTTACAACAGCTTCGTCCTTATGACGTCCGTGTGATACAAGTATTCTGTTCTGCGGCATAGGTACACGATTTGACGTGATTTCGAATCCGGGAGTTCCGGCGAAGCACCACTTTTCGAATTTTTCTTTGGTTATTCCCAAATCTCCGAAAGAAATATTCTTATTATTAAAATTGCTTGCCTTTTCGTAATCAACTCCGCGAAGTATAAAAAACAGTGAAGTTGGTTGCATAAGACCTTCATAATTATACTTTTTGCTACGCTCATCAATTCCGTCTATCTGAAATTCTGTTTCAAAAAAAGAGTTAAAAACCCCTTTTTCACTTCCAAGAACGTATTTGTCTCCCGAAAGAAAAACCAAATCGGCGTCCCCGCTTGCATCTATATAGTTCTTCGCTACAATACGCAAAAATCCAGATTTATCAAGAAGAACAACCGACAGAATTCTGCCTGTTTCCGTTTCCGCATCACAGAGTACCGTATGAAAACGAACTTCTACTCCTGCTTCAAGTGCCATTTTTAACAATACATACTCGGTCATCTGAGGTGAAATTGTGCTGATATTGTTTTCTTTTGGATCGGAACAAACATATTTTTTTGTCAACAACGAAACCGAATCGGTTATTTCTTTTACAAGTCCGCCAAAACTCTTACCGTTTCTTGACTCACACGACGACATAGGAGTTACCAGCCCTATTCCCGCTTGCCCGCCGAGCACACCGTCTGCTTCGACAAGTATTGTTGAAGCCCCTCCACGCCCACTCGCTATTGCGGCACACGCACCTCCGAGTCCTCCTCCGATAACGACAGTGTCGCACTTCACCGTACGCATAGTTTTAAAATCATAATCGCAAAACATATAATCCCTCCGCAAATTCAAATTACACTTGAAATTATACTGTTTTTGTAATATAATTGTATAGTAACATTAACGCATTTTATTGTAAAAACAAAACAAGAGGTTTTTTTAATGCTTTCAAAAGAAAAAATAAATCCGTGTGTGCTAAGAGTTGCCGAATTCAAATCTACTATATCAGCTCCGAACAGTGAACGAATCAAGAATCAATATTGTTACAGAGTAATGCTTTTCATTAGAGGAAGCGCAACAGTAATAAGTAAAGATTTCAAAGAGGTATGCAATTGTGGTGACACGTTATACCTGTTGCCGGACTTTGAATATAGAATTTTGAATACGCATGGGGATTTTGAAGTTTTGAACATTTTTTTTGACTACTTTCCGAATACGGGTTTTGACTGCAAAAACATTTTAAAAACGACCTTTCAAAGCGAATTTGATCGTTCACTCTGCACACCTGTAAAGGTTTTTAATTCAGGTTACGAACTTAACAAATCACACATTATCTTTCAAAACAAAAACATTATTGAATACGGATTAAAAATACAAAGTGAAGCAAGAAACAGTGAAAAAAGTTCGGCAAAAATAGTGTCTCTCCTTATGAACTGCATAATAGAAGAAATAGCGCGAGGAAAATACAAAGCGGCATTCCAAAAAAGTAAAGAAATACTGGCATACATTTCTAACCACTGTGCCGAAAAAATTACAGCGGGCGAACTCGAAAAAGAGTTCCACTATCATAGAAATCATATAAACAGATTAATAAAAAGTTCAACCGGCATGAATTTGAAGTCATATATATTGCAGGCAAAGCTTGAATACGCTCGAAAACTTTTTGAGGAGACAGACATGAATTTGACGGAAATTGCTAATTATCTCGGTTTTTTTGATGCAAGTCACTTCATTAAAACATGCAAAAAATTCGGATTTTCATATATTTTCAAAACAAAAAACCGTGATTCGTAGAATCACGGTTCTATGTGGGGTGAGAGATGGGAGTCGAACCCACGACCTCCAGGGCCACAACCTGGCGCTCTAACCAACTGAGCTACACCCACCATATTAAAGCAAAAAATGCATCATGGCGTACCCTGGGGGATTCGAACCCACGACCTACTGCTTAGAAGGCAGTTGCTCTATCCAACTGAGCTAAGGGTACATCATCAATGCATGGAGCGAGTGATGGGAATCGAACCCACGCAACCAGCTTGGAAGGCTGGAATTCTACCATTGAACTACACTCGCGTCCAAAACAGACAGGCGGTCTTAACAACCGCTTTAATATCATACCACACAAGTTTCAATTTGTCAAGGGGATTTTACTAAAAAATTTACTTTTTTCGAAAAAATGCTTCAAATCGCTTGCCAAATCGCACTGTTTGTGTTATAATTTAATGAGTGTGCTGATAAAAAGCAAATTTTCTATGTAAAGGACGGTCTGCCACAGGCAGACGGAAACAAATGTCTTCTTTATTTTTACCGGATTATATGTTCGGCAGTTTCAGCGAAATAACACCCGAATTTCTTCTTTCGATCGGCGTAAGATCGGTTCTTGTCGATATCGACAACACGCTCGCGCCGTACGAAGCACCCGACCCGAACCAAAAGGTCATAAACTGGTTCGCTTCGCTCAGGGCAAACGGTATCTCCGCCGCACTCATGTCAAACAACGACGCGCAGAGAGTTCACAGGTTCAACAAGAGCCTGCGCCTGCCCGCTTATTTCGACTGCAAAAAGCCTTCTACAAAATGTTATATAAGCGCCCTTTCCCGCCTCGGTCACGATCGCGCCGAAACCTGCGTCATAGGTGACCAGATATTCACCGACGTGCTCGCGGGAAAAAGGCTCGGTCTGCGCGCGATACTCGTGCCGCCGATACGCGACAGAAAAACTTTTCTTTTCAAAATCAAGAGGTTTTTTGAAAAGCCTTTTATCTTCTGTTTCAAGCGTCAACAGGTTAAAAAACAGTTTTTACAGTAAGGGCAGGTTTTCCGAATGAGTATGGATATATTAAACGCAAAATTCGGTCCGGCTGGCAACAGTGAGAGTTTTTATGATGCAGGACACAAATCCACCATGGAGGCTTTCGGCTGGCTCTCGGAAATGGGGCTCGACGCCTACGAATACCAGGCGGGTAACGGCCTTAGAACCTCCGACGCAACTCTCACCGCTCTCGGAAAAAAGGCAAAGGAACACGGAATCCTTATGTCGCTCCACACGCCGTACTTTATTTCCCTTTCTGGTGTCGAAGAGGAAAAACGCCTTAAAAGTATCGACTATATAAAGCAAAGTCTGCACGCGGCGGAACTCCTCGGCGCTACGACGATAGTCATTCACGCGGGCAGTGCCGCAAAAATAACGCGTGACGAGGCTATGGCTCTTGCCTCCGACACACTAAGGCGCACGGCAGACGAAGTCGGCGACACCGCTATCCACCTCGGAATCGAGACGATGGGAAAGGTGAACCAGCTCGGCACGCTTGACGAGGTAATCGAACTTTGCAAAACCGCCAAATGCTACTACCCCGTTGTCGATTTTGGTCATCTTAACGCGCGCGAAATGGGTGAAGCGTTTAAGAGCACCGACGATTACAAGTGCGTTTTTGACAAAATAGGCTCCGCACTCGGCGACGATGTCGCGAAAAATCTGCACTGTCATTTTTCTAAAATAGAGTACACGGCGGCGGGTGAAAAAAAGCATCTCACATTCGCCGACGACGTTTTCGGTCCCGACTTCGAACCGCTCGCAAAGACAATAGTCGATTTCGGTCTTTCGCCGAGAATAATCTGTGAATCGGCAGGCACTCAGGCAGAGGACGCACTCGCAATGAAGATAGCCTGCATAAAATATAACGAAGAAAAGGAGAATTAAAATGACAAGAAAAGACAGACTCCTTGCGGCAATGCCCGCGGACATCGACGGTTTATTCGTGACATCGGAGCTTAATCAATATTATTTCAGCGGATTTGATTTCACAGACGGCTACGTTCTCATAACGAGGAAAAAATCCTATCTCATCACGGATTTCAGATACATCGAAGCCGCTCATAACATCGTCGGCAGCGAATTTGAGATCATTATGCCCGAACAGTCGATGGGACTTGAAATCGCCGCTCTTCTTAAAGAAAACGAGGTTAAAAGACTTTGGTTTGAGGACAAGACCCTCTCATGTGCCGACTATCTGCGTTTCTCCGAGCTCTTTGAGGGCTTAGAAATGGTCAGAGGCGGCTCGGACGCGGCAGACGCGCTCCGCGAAGTCAAAACAGAGGACGAAGTTGAGAAAATGTCGAAGGCACAGGCGATAACGGACGCCGCTTTCACGCACATTCTCGAATTCATCAAGCCCGACATGACGGAAATCGAAGTCGCACTCGAACTTGAATTCTTTATGCGCGCGCACGGCGCACGCTCCACAGCTTTTGATACGATCGCGGTTTCGGGAAGCGCTTCTTCCCTGCCTCACGGCGTTCCGAGAAATGTCAAGCTCGAACGCGGATTCTTCACGATGGACTACGGAGCAAGGTACGAGGGATACTGCTCGGATATGACGAGAACTATCGTCCTCGGAAAAGCGGACGCGGATATGAAAAAGCTCTATGAAACAGTTCTGAATGCCCAGCTCGCGGGAATCGCGATGATAAAAGAGGGCGAAAACGGCATGGCAATAGACAAGGTTGCGCGCGACATCATCGAGGGCGCGGGTTACAAAGGCTGCTTCGGACACGGACTCGGTCACGGTGTCGGAATGTTCATTCACGAATCTCCGAGACTTTCGCCGAAAGCATCACCCGAAAAGAAGCTCGTAAGCGGAAACGTTGTCACATGCGAACCCGGCATTTACATCGCGGGCAGGTACGGCTGCCGTATCGAAGATATGCTTCTTGTTACAAAGGACGGTCATATGGACTTCACGCACAGCCCGAAAAACCTTATCGAAATCTGAAAATCCGAGATTATCTGCACGGGATAAAATGCCGTGCAGATTTTTTATAAAAAAGCGAAAAAAATGAGAAAAAACTCTTGACAAAAAGAAAAAAAGGTGGTATAATATCTGCGTTGTCCGAAAAATGGGAGCATAGCTCAGTTGGGAGAGCATCTGCCCTACAAGCAGAGGGTCATAGGTTCGAGCCCTATTGTTCCCACCAAGCCGAAAGGCGCATAAAACGGCAACGGCCCGGTAGTTCAGTTGGTTAGAACGCTAGCCTGTCACGCTAGAGGTCAGGGGTTCGAGTCCCCTTCGGGTCGCCACTTTTATGTTTCGTTTCAGACAAAACGAGCCGAAAAGGATTTATGCCTCTGTAGCTCAGTTGGTAGAGCAGGGGACTGAAAATCCCCGTGTCGTTGGTTCAATTCCGACCGGAGGCACCACATTTTAATACCTGCGGATTTAGCTCATTTGGTAGAGCGCGACCTTGCCAAGGTCGAGGTGGCGGGTTCGAGCCCCGTAATCCGCTCCAAATCGAAAAGTCGCTTCGGCGGCTTTTTTGTTTTCTTTTGGCTTAGCTGTACTACAATCCGCACAAGTTCATTGCATATGTTTTTCCCCGTGCGCTTTGCGCACGGGGAATTTTCGTTTCTGCGATTTATCTTATGGACAGACTGAAAAAGGACGGTATAACCGTCCCTCAAAATCTGTATATTGCCGCATACGGCGATTCGATAATCGGAAATATGTTTGAGCCGTCACTTACAACGGTAACGCTTGATCACGAAATGCTCGGCATTCAGGCGATAAATCTGTGCCGTTTTCCCGACATCGCATCTGATAACATAAGCGTTACGGTCAGAGTCCCGTGCGAAATAAGAGCGGCAGAGTCAACCGAAAATATTCCATATATAAAAAGCGAAATTTCTTCGGGAAAGGAGCTCACACCCGAAAACATTTTCAGAGATGACAGTCAGATAAAAGAGATCCAATCGCTTGAAAAGCTGCTTCGAATGTGCGGGGACACCGATTTTGATATAATAAACGGTCTGCTCGGCGGAAAGGCATACAACAGGATCGGCGACTCGCTTTATATGTCAGAGGGATCGGTAAAGTACAGAATAAAACGGCTGCTCGGCGGAAGCGGAATAGAGTCAAGTGCGAAAATGCTCGATCTTTACAAAAAATACATAGGCGAAAACAAGAACAAATGAAAACAAAACGGCTGCCGTAAAAAGCAGCCGTTTATTTATTGTTTTACTACATCTTTATTCGGAGCGGAGCGCAATGACGGGATCTTTTCTTGCGGCTATGCCCGACGGGATAAGTCCCGCTATATAGGTAAGAAGCATACTTATAAGGACGAGTATAACAGCACCCTGCCACGGCAGGATAGCGTTAAGCGTCGGTATGCCCGTGAGCGAATGAAGAATGATATTTATCACAATATTCAGAAGAAGCGTTATTCCTATTCCGAGCGCGCCCGAAACAAATCCGACGATGAGAGTCTCCGCATTGAACACGCGCGAAACGTCGCGTTTTGACGCGCCTATGGCGCGCAGTATTCCTATCTCTTTCGTTCTCTCGATTACGGATATATAAGTGATTATCCCTATCATAATGGACGAAACGACAAGTGAAATTGCAACAAAGGCGATAAGAACATAGGATATCGCGCTGATAATGGTCGTTATCGACGACATAAGGAGCGCAACATAGTCGGTGTAGGATATTTCGTCCTCCTCGGACGCGTTTTTATTGTATTCCGTAATAAGGCTTGATATTTCGTCCTTATCCTCAAACGTGCGAGCAAAAATATTTATCGCGCTCGGCTCGTTTTTATCGACATAGCCGAGTTTTTTGAGCGTTTCCTCGTAAGTCGAATCGGAAAACGCGTTCGGAATAAAATTGTCGTAAAGCATAGCAAGCGTCGCGGTGTCGAAATCGGACGAATCGAACATGGCGGCAAGCTCCGCGTCGCCGTAACGGGAAAGTCCCGCCGTCACCTGCCCGGCATAGTCCGAAATCACCTTCGCTTTTACAATGTCGGTAATGTAAGCAAGTTTTTCATCGCCCGAAAGCCCGTCTATATAGTCTCTCACAGACGAAACGTCCGCGCCCGTCTGTGCGGCAAACGCTTCCGAAAGAATTTCGGTGTAATCGTCCTCGCTTAGTCCCGCAAGTGCTGTATTTACTGCATTTTGGAGATATTCATCGGACGGTATAGACATTGCCGCCTTATAAAATTCCGCCTTTTCCGCGCTCGTCACGGCATCTGCATATTCTCTGAACATTTCAGCCTTTTCGGCATCGGTCGGATCGGAATTTTCATCTGTCTTAAACGGCAGCCCGCTAATTACATCAGTCGATTTGTCCGCAAGCTGTGCCTTTACCGCTTCGTTTTCCTCCGCAATCTCAATGAGCTTATCCGTTAAGGCATAAGTGTATGCAAGAGAGCCTTGAAGCATACTTGCGACGGCGTTTTCGCTTTCTCTGATTATTCCGACAATGCGAAGCTCTATTGCCTTGTCGCTGTCGTAGAGGTACGAAAGACCCGTTTCACCCGACGAGAGGTCGGCATATGTGCTGTTCTCCTGCTTTACAAACATAAGAGACGCAGGGATCACCTTTATATCAATGCCGCAGATATCCTCGTAGCTCCAGCTTCCCATATCCGTCGTATCTATCTGCTCGCCGCGCATAGCTTTTGCCATGGCATCCTTCATCTCTTTTTCGCTCTTTATTCCGAGCGCGTAGAGAGTAAGGTCTGTTATCTCGTTGTTTTTATCTACGACAAGCACAGCTTCGTCGTAGTTTTCGGGCCACTTTCCGTAAACGACGTCGTACTGCTCGTCAAGAAGCGAATTTACAAGTTCGCCGTTCTCGCCGGGAAGAAGTTCCTCCCATGTTTTCATAGACGACATATAGGACATCTGCGACATGGGACTTTTTGTCGTCGCCGCGGAAGAGTCAAAGCCGTAGAACGACGCCATAAGCTCGCCAGCATCGCTTTTTATCACCTTTCCGTCGGCGTCTCTCACATATATTCCCGTTCCGAGGTCATATGAATACTGAACGGCGGAGACGTATTCGTCAAAGCGTTCGTCACTTTCAAGGAATTTCTTGAAAAGTCCGAGATTGTTTCTGCTCGTCTCTATCGAATTGAGCTTATTCACAAGGTCATACATAACCGCGCTTGCGTAAACTCTGTCAAGCTCGTGCGTCGGGGTTTCCCCGCCCTTTCCCGCCTCCGTTATCGCCGAAACAAGCTCGTTCATATCTACGGACTCCGCCGCAATCGTTATCGGGTAGCTTGAAAGCATATCCTCCTGCACTCGGTTTATATAGCTCTGAACGCCGCTCGAAACGGAAAGAATAAGCGCTATGCCGATAATGCCGATTGATCCCGCAAAGCCTGTAAGGATCGTTCTCGCCTTCTTTGTCATAAGGTTATTGAGCGAAAGCGAAAGTGCGGTGAAAAATGACATTGAAGTTTTTTCTTTTTTCCGTCTCTTTTTCTGCTCCGCGCGTGATAAAATTTCAACCGTTTCGCCGTGATAAGGCTTGGTGTCCTCGATGATTTTTCCGTCGAGCAGCTTTACCGTTCTCGTTGCATACTTTGAAGCAAGTTCGGGGTTATGAGTGACCATTATTATCAGCTTATCCTTCGATATTTCGCGAAGAATATCCATAATCTGAACGCTCGTTTCCGTATCAAGCGCGCCTGTCGGCTCGTCCGCAAGCAGTATTTCGGGGTCGTTTACAAGCGCCCTCGCTATGGCTACACGCTGCATCTGACCGCCCGACATCTGATTCGGTTTCTTTTTAAGCTGGTCGCCGAGACCGACTTTTTTTAGTGCCTCCTCGGCTCTTCTGCGCCTCTCGGAGCGCGAAACGCCCGAAAGAGTAAGCGCAAGTTCAACGTTCGAAAGCACCGTCTGGTGAGGAATGAGATTATAGCTCTGAAAAACGAAGCCTATCGAATGGTTGCGGTATGAATCCCAGTCCGCGCTGTTAAATTCTTTTGTCGATCTGCCGCCGATTATAAGATCGCCGCTCGTGTAGCCGTCAAGACCGCCTATGATATTAAGAAGCGTCGTCTTTCCGCAGCCCGAAGGACCGAGAACGGCAACAAATTCGTTCTTTCTGAACTCTATGTCAATACCTTTAAGAGCGGGGACTACCGTATCGCCCGCGGAGTAGTCCTTAACGATATTTTTTAAGGTAAGCATTTTCCCTCCCGAAAATTTTCAAATATGCGCAAATTATAATTTACCAAAGTAAACCTAAAATAAACAAAAGCACGCGAACCGATTCGGTCCGCGTGCCTTTCAACATTTTTATATTTGGTAGAAGTCCATACCGCGTTTTGCGGCAAACTTTTTCTCGCCGACAGTTACGTCAAGGTCAAACGGGCTGTTTATATGGAGAAGCGTGCAGTGTTCAAGCGGCTTTACAAGAAGCCTGCCGCCCGCGAGAGTCGCCTCGCAGTTATAGGCAAGAACGCTTCCGTCGTCTCTGACAAGCACGAACGCTTTTTCGAGAAGCGTTTCTTCAAGGCACTTGAAATGCTCGTGAACGTCGTTATCGCATGCGCCACCCTGGTTGTCGCCCATAATCTCGCAGTCCTTATATATCGTCGGGCATGACGGGAAACCGCCGCAAAGTCTGCTTTCGGGGCAATTTCTGTACCAGCCCGCGGTCATATCTATATAACATTCTCCGAACACCTGTCTCTCGTACTTTCCGCGATATGCCGCAGTCGTCAGAAATTTTGAGCTTTCGTAGCCGTCACTGACGGGCTTTGACGTGTCGGGAACAAGTCTGCGCACATTAAGATACGGGTCGGAGACAAACGCCCAGCGGAGTGTGCCGTTCTCGTCTATCATCTGCATGCAGGCACCGAGTGTATCGACCGTATCGCGCAGATACTCTTCCTTTCCCGTAAGCAGATAAAGGTAATATGTGGCGTAGTTTTTCCACGACGTCCAGCCGTGCGGTGAATTCATCATATTTCCCCTTATCATAACGTCGTACTGCGCTTCCCAGAAACGAAGCGTCGCGCCGCGCATACGGCAATCGGGAATAATCTGCTGTTCAAGGCAACGGTGTATCGAAATAAGGTGTTCTGCGGCATCTATATACGGTTTTCTCTCGTTTTCGGGCAACGTGAGCGCAAAATAACCGAGTTGGAGCGCGGAGCAGGAGATCATACCGTCTTCAAGTGTGTGTTCGCCCTCCGTGCCGATGGTTTCAAGCATATCGCGGAGGTTATCTACTGCGCGCCCGGCGGACTCGTAATGTTTTTTGTATCTTGCAGCAAAAACAGGATCTTTTTCAAGTGTCTTTTCGGCAAAGGCAAGTTCGAGCATACTCTTCGCTATGTAAATAACCGCCGTATAGTGTTCACTGCCGTTTCTGTAATACGCGCCGTCCTCGTGCTGTCTCGCAATAAGGAAATCAGCCATTTTATCGGCAAGGTCGAGGTATTTTTTGCCGCCGACGCCCGCTTCGTAAACGTCACACATAAGGCTTATCATAAGTGCCGTATTCTGGATACGTTCGGGCGCAACTATCGGTTCGCCCGTCTCGGTATTATACATAAGCGGAAGTATTTCTTCGAGATTTGCAAGTGCTTTTTCGTCAAGAAATTCGCTCGGATAGTGCTTTCTCGCAAGGAAATTCGAAAAATGTCCGTACCAGCTCTCCGTATGCGTCGTCGCCTTCTGGGGCATAAAAACGGCGTTTCTTCTCGCCTCTTCGAGGTAATATCTGTACGGTCTGCGGCAGAAAACAAGTGCTTCCGAGACAAGTCCCGACGCGGTTTTTACCGTTGCCTTATACATTCCCTTTCTGTCAGATGTTATCGCCTCTTCGTGCGAAACCTTTCCTATCGGATCGGTAACGGTAAATTCGTATTTCTCGCCGCAGAGTACCTTTGCGTGTACGGTCTCGCCGCGCGTGAACGTATAACGGTCAAAATCTATTACGGGAATACCGAATTTTTCCGAAACTTTTTCGCAGAAAAGCGAAACGTCGGGAAGAGGCATAAGATTTATTTTCCATTCGATCTTTCTTCCCGCCGGGAGCACGGAAAGTCCCTGCGGGTGACGCTCGGGCAGAGGTCCGCGGCAGATAAGAAGCAGATTTCCCGTAAATATCCTGTGTCCGTAGTGACCGTCGTCTCTTGTGTCGTCGATTTTTCCGAGCGTGTTGTAGTCAAGCTCCCACGCGGCAACGGGCGATGTGCATGTAACGGCGACGATTTCCTTTAACGGCGACATAAAATATCCCCAGAAATGCGTTTTTTCGCAGCGTAGGAACGTCGGGAAAAACTTTTCGTTCCATTCGGGATAGCTCTCCATATAGCTGTCTATACCGAGTTTGAGTCCGATCGCTTCGGGCGCGTAATCCTTTTCCGTCGGGTTCTCTATCAACGCATTTATCGTCATATAATCCCCGCAGTCGGTGTATGAAAGCGAAAATTCGATTCCGTCGAATGTGCCGACGTATTTTTCGCCGCCGCATGCACATTTCTCGGTGTGAAGTGCAACTTTCTCCTGCAAAAGCTCCTTTTTTACATAAAATGACGGTCCGAGCCCTTTTCCGAACGGCACTCTGACGCCGTCATACTCTATCTCGGATATGATTCCGTTTTCGTTTGTGATATTCATATGTATCCCCTCTCTTTTTTACGGATAAATCATTTTACCATATTAAGGTGAAAATTTCAAGCCGAAAATCTCTTTTATCATAAAAAAAGAAATCGGAGTTTTTGCTCCGATTTCTTTTAATATTCAGTTTTGCCCGTTTCCGCCGTAAGGATTATATCCGTTATAAGCGTCCGATGCGGAAACTGTGCGGGTATAAGCGGTTTTGTTTCTGAGGCAGAAAATAATTATCGGCGTTGCAATGCCGAAAAGTATCGAAAGCACAAGGTAAAGTGCCGCATTGTCGGGCGCAAACAGCTTATACGTATTGTAAAGCGCGATATATGTAAATATCGAATACAGGATCGCAAGCAGAGCGATAAGCATAACATAAAGCGAAAATTCTCCGATCAAAGCGAATATTTCCGCTTCGGTAACATTATAAAGCTGTCCGCCGTAGTAATAATCGGAATATTTGACAAGCGAGCCGATAAAGCGGAAAACGCATACATAAGCAAGCACATTCTGCGCTATCGAAAAGATGAGAAGGAGCGTTCCGTAAGGAAGCGTCTTTTTGTCGTTTACGGGCGTTTCGGCGATCTTTCCGAGCGTAAAGACATTGACGATCGGAACAAACGCAAGTCCGGGTGCGGGAATACCGAGTCTCTTCGCCATTCTGTAAAGACCGAATGCGTGAAGCAAATAAAAGGTAATTCCTATCGCCGCCGCAAAGACAAGCGAAATGATAAATGTGAACGCGGCAACACCGAGCCCCGCCGCAGCAGACGGATAAAAATCGTAATTCATAGAGAAAACCTCCTTCAAATTGTTACTAAAAATATTATACATTAAAAAATGTCAAAAGTCAACAATATTTCACTTTCTGCCGACGTTCTTTTTGATTCTTCTCAGGTCTCCGAGCATTCTGAACGTATCGCGGAAAACGTGAACCTTCGATTCGCGGTGATTTATGACCCTGACAGGCACCTCGCATATTTTGAAGCCTTTTTTCTGCGCGCGCAGGATAGTTTCAAAGTCGAACGCAAAGCCATCCACCTCGCACTCCGAAAAGATTTCCCTGCCCTCTTTTCCGCGGTATGCTTTACAGCCGCACTGCGAGTCGGTAAGTCTGAACCCGCCGACGATATTAAGAACCTTTATATACGTCTTTGATGCGACCTTGCGGAGAAGCGTATAGTTTTCGTAAC
>CAKRPQ010000006.1 GCA_934385225.1 uncultured Eubacteriales bacterium | reverse complement strand
GCCTCCTGAGCAAGCTAATAAGAGTGGCATCAACAAGACTGCGAGTGCCATTTGTTTCATTTTCTTCATAGGCTTTTGTCGCGAGGCCGTTTAAGCCCGTGTCGAACGTAGGATAACATGTCCTGTTGAGCATTGTGAGGCGAACGGAGTTCACGCATTTTCCGTCCCTGAATATAAAGTATGTCGGCTGGAAATATGCCGAATCGGGCATAGTGACGAACGCGTTTGATACCTGATACTTTGAAAAATCTACCGAACAGTCTTTATCATAATGATCCTTTATTGCCTTTATCGCCTGCTCGCCGAAGCTCTTTATTGCCTTTTCGTACTCCTCTGCGGTCGGCTCGTCTGTTTTGGGAGGATAGTAGCGGTCTCTGAACGGGTTCGGAACGGTGCTTCCGGGATTTGCCTGCGTGTCGTAAACGTGCAATGTTCCGTCCGCTTGTTCGACGACGCACGAACCTTCCCATGAGATCATCTCGCCGTAGACCTTGTGCGGCTTGTAAATGCCGTAACGAAGTCCGACGCAGTCGAAATTGCCCTCCTCGTCCTCTGTCGGGTCTTCACCGTCGGGGACGCGGTCTTTGAGTGTGCCGATAAATTCTATTTCGTCCTCCGTGTAGTCCTGCTGTTTTGAGAGCGGACCGTAGTCTACGTAGAGCGCACCGCAGAGCATTATGTGCTTGTGATTTTTGTCGTCAAAACCGCAGCTGCAACGGTCGCCGTCAAGTTCCGCGTATGTTTTTGCGTCGGTTTCTGTCACTGTCGGTATTTCCGTTTCCGCTCCGCTATTCTTTTTTTCGCTCTCGCATGAGCAGATAAGCAGCGCAGAAATGAGGCATAACGCGACGACTGTAATGCCGAAAAAACTTTTCTTCAAAATGCTTTGCCTTTCTTTAATTATTGTGCTTCCGTAATCAGTAATTATCAATAATTACCCATGTGTTTTCGTACTGGACAAGCATTTTATCGCCGAGGCGACCGTACTTCGCGCCGACTGCGGCGAAATTCGATGTTCCTTCTTCTGTCGGCCAGTCATAATCGGCGATGGAAACATGCTTTTTGACTTCTCCGAGAATTTCAATGTTGTCGGTGCTTTCTGTGCCTTTGTACTCGGTCACATATTTGTATTCTTCGCCGTTTATTATTACCATCATCGGAGCTGTCCAGACAGCGTCGGACGGATAAAGATTTGTGGTATCGGATGTGTCGGAATCTAATGCTGTGATTGTCGCTTTTTTCGTTTCCGTTTCCGTTTCATTGCCGCTCTGCTTTTGCTCACAGGAGCAAAGAAGCAGGGTGATTGCGGTCAGAAGAATAAACAAATTTTTGACAGCAGGAATTTTAATCATAATAAATCCTCCGTAATATTTTTATTTAATACAATTATTTTCACATCGACACGCTATCCTGTAAATCTATAATATCATATAATTCCAGATTTGTCAACAAAAATCCGTCAAAGAAACACATTTTTAGCAATATTAACAAAATTAACATATTGTAATTGTTTATAATGACGATATGAAATATGTAATATTTTATATTTTTGCATTACGGGCAATATGGGCATT
This sequence comes from uncultured Eubacteriales bacterium, assembly GCA_934385225.1. Taxonomy (GTDB): domain Bacteria; phylum Bacillota; class Clostridia; order Oscillospirales; family CAG-272; genus SIG710. The sequence goes on along the minus strand of CAKRPQ010000006.1, from coordinate 41,820 downwards.
GAATAAAAATATATTGTCTGTACGGGCAAATACAGAAAATAAAATAACCCGACGCGGTTGAATTTGCATATAATTCGACCGCGTCGGGTATAAATTGTGACTGAATATCAAATTTTGTCAAGCATTCCGAGGATTATCTTCACCGAATTTTCGGCTGCGATCGGCGCAAACTTGTCATATGTCATCGCCACCTCATCGTCTCCGCCGTCGGAAATCGCCCGTATGACGACAAAAGGCGTCTCGTTCATATAGCAGACGTGACCGATGCTCGCACCCTCCATTTCACACGCGACGGCGCCGAAATTGTCCCTTATGCGCCTTTTTACGTTCGCGTCGCAGACGAACGAATCGCCCGACGCAATAGTGCCGAGGATACTTTTTATACCGAGGCTTTCCGCCGTCTCCGTCGCTGTTTTCGCGAGGTTCTTGTCGGCGGGGATTTTTATTATGTTTAGCCCCGAAATAAGCCCCGCGGGGTCGCCGAGGACGGTTGTGTCCATATCGTGCTCGACGGTGTCTGCGGAAACGGCAACGTCAAGAACGCCGAGTTTTTCCGAGAGCGAGCCTGCAACGCCTGTGTTTATTATCGCGTTCGGCGCGTAACGCAGTATCATCGTCTGCGCGCAGACAGCGGCGGCAACCTTTCCGACACCGCACGTCGCAACGACGGCGTGAATGCCCGCAAGAGACCCCGATACATACTCGATTCCGCTTATCGTCTCCGTCATCGCGCCTGTCATCATCGCTTTGAGCGCGTCAGTTTCGCATTTCATCGCGCCGATTATTCCTATTTTTTTCGGATTGTTCATAAAAAATTGTCCTTTCAGAGCGTTATACACACTATTTTAACAGTTTTTGCTCTTTTTTTCAAGCATTATTTCAGCTTTTTTCGGCAGAGAAAACAAAAAAGTGTGTCAAACGTCGGCAGAGCGACATATTCTGCTAACAGAGAGCGATAAAATCGTCTCAAAAACAGCTAACGGAGGTTATTTATGAATAACTGTCTTTGCAACATTCTCGACAACGACAACCTTATCTGGTTCATCATTCTCGCGCTTCTCATCGTGAACTGCGGTAATTGCGGCTGCGGTTGCGGAAGATAAATACGCACATAGGGAACTGCCCTCGGGCAGTTCCTTTTGTTAAAATTAAAAAACGGAACCGCATTTTCGGCGATTCCGTTTTCTTTTTTAGCTCAGCTTTCGAGTTGCTTGCCGAGAAAACCTGCCGCCGTCAGAATGAGCTTGCTTTCGATGTCCGTTCCCGTGCCGTCGGCTTTTTTCTCCTCTCCCGCGGGGAGAACGGACGCAACGCACCCGATTATGTCGCCCTCGGAGAGTATCGGCATGGCGCAGCTGACGTAGTGTGACGTGCCGTCCTGCGTCACATATATCTTCTCGCCGCCGTTTTCCTCGCGGTACATATATAGGCTTCTCGATTCGATAACGGCTTCAAGCTCGTCCGAGAGGCGGTGCTCCGCGTACTCTTTTTTCGGCACGCCCGCGCAGGCGATAACGGCGTCTCTGTCGCATATGACGACCGAGAGCGAGCAGGTTTTGTGGAGCGTTTCGGCATACTGCGCGGCAAATGACGCAAGTTCGCCTATCGGCGAATATTTTTTGAAGATGACCTCGCCTTCTCTGTCGGTGTAGATTTCGAGCGGGTCACCCTCGCGTATTCTCATGGTGCGGCGGATCTCTTTCGGTATGACGACTCTGCCGAGGTCGTCTATTCTTCTGACAATTCCGGTTGCCTTCATATATAAACTCCTTAACATGAATTTTTAGTTGCAAAGCTATTATTTGCACGAAAAAGGAGTTTTATGTACCTCGGACGGAAAAAAATAAATATGTGAAAAATCCTTATGGTCAGAGAAATTTGTCAAGCTCGGCTTCGACGTTTTTTCTGCGTCTGAACGACGAATTTTTAATGATTTTTCCGCGCATTATAACGGTTTCGACATGGAGAAGCACGCACAGATCGTCAAGCGAATTTTTGCCGTAACTATCATATCAGCCGATTTCCCGCGTTCGATCGAACCGGTAGTATCCCCGACGATTTCGTTCACTGCGACGGTGCAGAATAAGATATATGACGCCGAATATAGCGGGCAGCCGCAGAGCGTAACCGTGACCGCGATCTCTACTTGATATTTTATAAAGAACCGACGCAGAGATGCGTCGGTTCTTTATATGTTTTTGCGAAAAAGACTTGACATTCCGAATTTGATATGATATACTATCAGCGGAATGATGAGAAATCTAAATGAGGAGAATAAAATTTAATATGGAAAACGAAAAAAAGTATTCGGCACCTTCCGTCGAGAAAATGCTTGCGGTAATAGAGCTTCTTTCAAAGGAGAATGTCGGATATTCTATCAATGAAATAGCGCGCCTTACGGACAGTCCCGTGAATTCCGTTTACCGCGTCTGCATGGTAATGAAAGAACACGGATATCTTGTGAATGATCCCGGGAGCGGGCATTTTATTCTCGGAAGCAAATTTTACTATATCGGAAAAGCCGCCGAAAGGTATATGACGCTCAATAACGTGGCAAGACCCGTGCTTGAAAAGCTCATGAGGGAAACGGGCGAATCGACGCAGCTTATCACGATAAACGACGGCAAGGCGATTGTCAGACTTCAAGCGGAAACGCCGAATCCTATAAGAATACACGTCGAAACCTGTTCGATAATACATTCAAACTGCTCTGCGGGCGCAAAAAGCGTGCTTGCGTTTCTTGACGAGGCGGAAGCGGAAAAAATATTCCTCTCGGATAACGGAAAATATACCAAAGCAACGATAACGGATTATCCGAAAATGAAGGCGGAGCTTGAAACGATAAGAAAAAAACTTATCTCATACGACAATGAGGAGTGTATGACGGGTCTGCGCTGCATAGGTGCTCCCGTGTTTGACGCGGAAGGCAAGGTTGTCGGGGGAATCGACGTTATGTACCCCGTTTACCGCATTACGGAAAAAAAGGAAAGAGAATTCGAGCCTCTTGTTATGAAAGCGGCTGCGGAAATATCCGAATGCCTCGGATACAGGGGAGATATTTTTGAAAATCTTAATTAAAGGAGTAAATATAAAATGAAAAAAGTACTTATTACAGGCGCAACAAGCGGTTACGGACTTGAAAGCGCAAAAAAATTCAAAGAAAACGGTTACACCGTCATAATTGCATCGAGAAACGCCGAAAAGGTTGCCGATTGCGTGAAAAAATACAGTTTTGACGGCGGCTATAAGCTCGACGTAACAAACTACGACGAGTGGCTCTGTGTCCGCGACAGTGTGGTAAAGGACTTCGGCGGGATAGACATTCTTGTCAATAACGCAGGCGCGGGCATAAGCATCGTAGACACCGTTGACCAGAAAAAAGAGGACATCGACAACATAATCGCGCTTAACCTTACAAGCTCAATATACGGCTCAAAGGTAATGGCACCCATGATGATTGAGCAGAAGGACGGCGTCATTATAAACGTTTCGTCGATATGCGCCAGACACCAGTGGCCCGCATGGACTGTTTACGGCTGTGCGAAAGCGGGTATGCTCAGCTTTTCGAAGGGGCTTTATACAGAACTTCGTCCGCACGGCATACGCGTCAGCTGTGTAATGCCGGGACAGGCAAGCACAGGTTTCCAGCGTGGTTCGGGAATAGGCGAGGTTGAGGAGTCACTTAAAGCGACCGACATCGCAAACGCAATATATTACTGCGCGTCGCAGCCGAAGGAGGTTGTTATCGAGGAGGTCACCGTCTGGGGAACATCTCAGAACGTTCAGCCTCTCTGATGATTTGATTTTGGAGGGATATTATGAGAACATTGCGTGAAACCGAGCCGTTCGCATACGGTTATATGAATGCGGAGAGAGACGATATAGAATACAAGATCGCAAGCGGACTTCTCGAATATGCAAAACACGTTCCGCTCGCGGGATTTGACAAGACGTTTGTCACGATACCCGACAGACGTAATCCGTCATTCGGAGTGAATTACTGCGCGGGAGCTGGAATTGCGGTAGCTCCGGATAAAATCGACGGGGAAATAAAGGCTTTCCCCGAGCTTTCAGAGCAGTTGTCGGACGTAAAGAGTACAATGCTTCCTCTTGACACGGAAGCAAAAGTACTCGGGGCGTTCTCCGACCTTGAACTTAAACTTTGCGGCATAAGATATATAGACGGACGCGAGATACGCGTGTGTTGGGGCGGAAAGTGGATAGGTCATTCGAATCCCGATTACAGAATGCTCCTGCGTCTCGGAACTTCGGGGCTTCGCAGACGCGTTGAAGTCGGACGGCGAATGAATACGGGAAAGGACGATTTCTACGACTCTCTTGTTCTTACTCTCGACGCCCTCGATACCCTCGGCAGACGCGCGCGTGACCTTGCGATGAAAGCGGGGAACGAAAAACTTGCCCGCGCATTCGAAAATATCCCCGAAGACAAACCGCGCGATTTCTTTGAAGCGTGTCAGCTTTTCTGGCTCGCGTTCATTTTTGACGGTGTGGATTCGCCGGGTCGTTTCGACTATTTTATGGACGATTTTGTCGGGCTTTGTACGGACGACGAGCGCAGAGAATGTATGCGCGCGCTTTGGAAATTGTTTTACGAAACGAGAACATGGAACCTATGCATCGGCGGAAGCGACGAGAACGGAAAATACTTTTCGAACGCCCTTACATACGATATTCTCGAACTTGCCCGTGAATATAGGTATAACACGCCGAATCTCACCATGAGAATGAGTGCGGAAACTCCCGACGCACTCTGGCAGAGTGCCGCCAAAACGATTGCCTCCGGCATCGGAATGCCCGCGCTTTATAACGACGAGGTCGTTTGCCCCGCGCTCGAAACTCTCGGAATAACGCCCGAAGACGCGCATAACTACTGTATGAACGGCTGTAATCAGATAGATATTTTCGGAAAATCCCATATGGGACTTGAAGACGGCGAGGTCTGCCTTGCAAAATGTATTGACCTTACGCTTCACAGCGGAGAGTGCGGTCTGACGGGCGCAATGCTCGGCATAGATACGGGGAGCATAAAGGAACTTGACATTTACGAAAAGTTTTTTGCCGCATATCGTCGTCAGGCGGAGCATATGACCGACTGCGCGGTGAAAATGGCGAACCTGTCGCAAAAGATTTATGCGGAATTTGCGCCGAACCCGCTGCGTTCGATACTTATTCAGGGGTGCGTCGAAAAAGGACGCGACTATAAAAACGGCGGCCCTATATATAATCACGGTCAGATACTTGCCGAGGGAATAGCGGATACCGCAAACTCTCTCTACGCACTCAAAAAATTCGTTTACGACGAGAAAAAATATATGCTTTCCGATGTTGTGAACGCACTTGACAACGATTTTGACGGCTATGACGAAATGCTTCGCGATTTTACCGAGTGTCCGAAATTCGGCAACGACTGTGACGAGGTCGATACGATATGCGCCTCTGTTGTAGAGCATTTTTACAGTTACCTCAGAACAAAAAGAACGTTCAGAGGCGGCATATACGGCGGCGGGTGCAGCACGTTCAACCGCGCGGCGGACTACGGAAAGGGCATAGGCGCACTTCCGAGCGGAAAAAGAAAATATTCCGATATTTTCGCGGACAGTATCGGCGCGGTACCGGGTACGGATAAAAACGGTCCGACGGCGCTTCTCAATTCGGTTTGCCGTGAGCCGCAGTATCTTGCCGTCAGCGGAAATGTGCTCAATATCAAATTCACAAAGCAGCTCTTTGCCTGCGAAACGGGCGAAAAAGCGTTTGTGAATCTTGCGAAAACGTATTTCGCAAAGGGAGGTCAACAGCTCTCTGTGTCCGTCGTATCGGCGGCGGAGCTTCGCGACGCCAAGGAACACCCCGAACTTCACGAAAACCTTATTGTGCGCGTCGGAGGGTTCAGCGAGTATTTTTGCAGACTCACTCCCGAACTTCAAAATAACATTATTTCCCGCACGGAGAACGGCTTGTGATGAATGAAACGACCCGTAAAGGCAGAATTTTCGGGATACAGCGCTTTTCGCTCCATGACGGCGACGGTATAAGGACGGCAGTCTTTTTCAAGGGCTGCAATCTGCGCTGTATATGGTGTCATAATCCCGAATCGCAAACGTCGCGTCCCGAATTGCTCTTTTATCGCGACAAATGTACGAAATGCGGAAAATGCAAGGACTTCTGTAAAAAGGCATTTACCGACGACTGCACGGGCTGCGGCGCATGTGTTTCCGTTTGCCCGACGCATGCCCGTGTCCTCTGCGGTGCCGAAATGAGCGCGGCGGAAGTGCTGAAAACCGTTCTGCGCGATAAGGATTATTATGTCACATCGGGCGGCGGTGTAACTCTCAGCGGCGGCGAACCGCTTCTGCAAACCGATTTTGCCGCGGAACTTCTTGCACTTTGCCGCAGAGAGGGCATAAATACCGCTGTCGAGACGGCGGGTAACGTACCGTTCGGACGATTTGAGCGCATAATTCCGTATACCGATGTTTTTCTCTATGATATAAAGTGCATTGACGACGAAAAGCATATCGCGTTTACGGGAGCTTCAAACAGACTTATACTTGAAAATGCGGTGAAACTCGTCGAAATGAAACGGAATGTGCTTTTCAGAATGCCCGTCATACCCGGATACAATGACGACGAAGTCGGTGCGGTATCGAAATTTGTCGGCGACGGTAGGCTTGAACTTATGCCTTATCATAATATGTGTGTTTCAAAATATTCCGCGCTCGGACGCGAATTTGTAACCGAAAACGCGGAGCTTCCGACGGCTTCTTTTATAAAAAAGCTAACAGACAAATACGGCAATACGTTCAGTCGTTAAAAAAGCAGGAAGAGGGTGCCCCAAAACATCGAGTTTTGGGGCACCTCTTCTTTTGCATAAATTTTGTATAAATTTTTCCAAACATATTGACAAGCATATTTTTTGGTGATATAATACATAACATAATAATGTTAAACTCACTTGGAGGTGCTGTATGGATAATGTAAACAGCTCGGAAAAAAATAAGCCGAAATACAATATGTGGCAGAACACGGCGTATATGCTCGGCACGGCGAGGCGGTCGTATGTGAGCGTTATCGTCCTTTGCCTTGTCATCGCCGTGACAAGCGCGGCAAAAAGCGTGGCGGAGCTGCTGATTTCGCCTGCAATTCTCGGAAAGATCGAAAGCGGCGCGGACGTTCTGTCTCTTCTCGGTACGATCCTCACTTTTACGGCGGCGCTGTTTGTGCTTTCTGCACTTCAAAATTATTTCACAAACGACGCGCTTCCCGGCAGAATAGGTGTCAGAATGAGGATAATAGAGCGGATGTCCGAAAAGCTCGCAAATACGTCATATCCGAATACGCTTGACACGCGTTTTATGGAGGCTTTTGCAAAAAGTTCCTACGCGACGGCGGGCAATGGCCGTGCGACGGAGGCTTTCTGGACGACATTTACGACGATAATCACATATGCAATCTGTTTTGTCGTCTATCTTTTCCTTATTTCGGGACTGAATGTGTTTATGGCACTTCTCGTTCTTGCGCTGTCGATTGCGGGTTACTTTGTGAATAAGCGCATAAACGAGTGGGAATACCGCCACCGCGACGAGGAGAGCGAGATTTACAATAAATTCGGATATATCGAAAAGCTCGCAACCGACCGCGAGTACGCAAAGGATATCCGCATTTTCGGACTCAAAAATCAGATAGACGATGTCTGGAAAAGCACTATCCGCACCTACCGCGCGTTTGTTATGAAACGCGAGAAAACATACATATTGGCAAACGTCACGGACACTCTGATAATGCTTCTCCGCAGCGGTGCGGCGTATGCGTATCTTATCCATATGGCGCTTGCGGGAAAGCTCACCGTCTCCGCGTTCCTGCTCTATTTCGGCACTATCGGCGGTTTTGCCGAGTGGGTCACGGGTCTGCTCGGACAGTTCTCCGAACTTCATAAGCAGAGCCTTGATATTTCCGTCGTGCGTGAATTTACCGAGTGGAAGGAGCAGTTTAAGTTCGACGAAGGTGAGCCGCTCGTTCCCGAAAACAAGCCGTACGAGATAAAGCTCGAAAACGTTTCGTTCAGATATGCGGGTGCGGAAAAGGACACGCTCCGCGGTATAAATCTGACGGTACACCCGGGTGAAAAGCTCGCCGTCGTCGGGCTTAACGGCGCGGGAAAGACGACGCTCGTGAAACTCATATGCGGTTTTCTCGACCCGACCGAGGGCAGAGTCCTCCTTGACGGAGAGGATATAAGAAAGTATAACAGGCAAGATTATTACAAGATGTTTTCGGCTGTTTTTCAGGATTTTTCGCTGCTTGAAGCGACAGTCGCCGAAAACGTTGCGCAGAGAACCGACGGTATAGACGTCGAAAAGATGAAAAAGTGTGTCCGCGAGGCGGGTCTTACCGAGAAGATAGAATCGCTTCCCGCGGGGTACGAAACGCATATCGGAAAGCGCGTTTTCGACGACGGTGTGGAGCTTTCGGGCGGTCAGACGCAGCGGCTTATGCTCGCAAGAGCGCTTTATAAGGACGCGCCAGTGCTTCTGCTCGACGAGCCTACGGCGGCGCTTGATCCCATCGCCGAAAACGAAATTTATATGAAGTATAACGAAATGACACGCGGCAGGACGTCGATATTCATTTCGCACCGCCTTGCGTCAACGCGTTTCTGCGACAGGATACTGTTCGTCTCGGACGGACATATCGCCGAGGAGGGAACGCACGAAGAGCTTCTCGCAAAAGGCGGCGGGTATGCGGAATTGTTTGAAGTTCAAAGCAAATATTACAGAGAGGAGAGTGCGGAGAATGAAGAAAAATAAGAAAACGGAAAACGGCAAAGCGACTTTCGGCGAGGCAATCGGAAGAGATCTCCGCGTCCTTAAAATGTTTTTCCGTATATGCCCGCAGAAGCTCGTCTGCTCGTTTCTTTATTCGCTTGTCACGGCGATGACACCGTATGTGACAGTGGTCTTTTCTGCTCGGCTTGTCAGTGACCTTGAAGTCGGGCGCGACGCAAAGACGTATATAACCGATGTCGTTTTGATACTCTCCGTGACGGCGGCGCTTATGCTTCTCGGAGCTGTTCTTAAACACCTTAACGCCGCGTATGAAGATTTGTCTTATTTCGAGAGTGAAAAACCCGTTATGGACAAGATTACGGGAATGGATTTCGAAGATGCCGACAGCGAGCGCGTTTACGACCTCTTTACGACGGCAAGACAGACGCAGAATTTTCAGGGCTACGGAATGTATTATACGCTTAATCTTTCCGAAAAGGTTCTCACGGCTGTTCTTAAAATTCTGGGCGGTATCGGACTTTCGGTCACACTCTTTACGTCAAAGGTGACGGACGGTGCGTATAAATTTCTTGACAGTCCCGTTTTTGCGCTGTTCATCGTCGGTATAATGCTCGGAGTGTCGTTCCTATCGGCGTTTTTTACGGGCAAGGTAAATGAATTGTTCGTGAAATGCAACGCGGGCGGTCGCTTCGGCAACAGGTGTTTCAGCTTCTTCGGATTTATGGTTCAGGATCTTTCGAGAGCGCCCGATATACGCATTTACGACCAGCAGAAAAACGTGTGCGCACCGAATATAAAGAAATACAATATGTTCGGTCCGGGATCGGATTTTGCAAAACTTATAAAAGGTCCGATAGGATTTTATTCGTCGCTTTCAGTCGGCATTTCGGTGATAGTGACGGGCGTTATCTACCTTTTCGTCTGCCTTAAATCCCGCGCGGGAGCGTTCGGTCTCGGCTACGTCACGCAGTATATAGGCGCTGCAACGGCTCTCTTTGTCGGAATCGGCGAGCTTATGCAGAATGTGACCGAGCTTCGCGCAAACGGCGATTTTCTTAAACCCGTGTTCGACCTGCTCGGAACGAAAAATAAGATGGAATCGGGCAGTTTATCGCCGAAAGGAGACGGGACAAGGCACGTTATCGAATTTCGCGATGTGTCCTTCAAATATCCGGGCAGTGACGCGTATTCGCTTCGCCATGTGAACATGAGGATCGGCGAGGGTAAAAAAATTGCCGTCGTGGGTATGAACGGAAGCGGAAAAACGACGTTTATAAAGCTGCTCTGCCGTCTTTACGACCCGACCGAGGGCGAGATACTGCTTGACGGACGCGATATACGCGAGTACGATTACGGAGAATATATGAATATCTTTTCGATAGTTTTCCAGGACTTCAAGCTCTTTGCGTTTCCGATAGACGAGAACGTTGCGGCATGTGCAACCCCCGACGACGCGCGCGTCCGCGAATGTCTTGCGAAAGCGGGATTCGGCGAGAGGCTCGCAAGCCTTAAAAACGGCGTAAAAACCTATCTTTACAACGATATAGACAAGGACGGCGTCCGCGTTTCGGGAGGCGAGGCACAGAAGATAGCCATAGCGCGCGCACTCTATAAAAACGCACCGATAATAGTTCTCGACGAGCCGACGGCGGCACTTGACCCGATTGCCGAGGCGGAGATATATTCGAAGTTCAATGAAATTGTCGGCGACGGCACGGCTATATACATAAGCCACAGACTTTCGTCCTGTAAGTTCTGCGACGAGATAGCGGTTTTTGACGGCGGAAGCATAGTCGAATACGGCGACCACGAAACGCTTCTCGAAAGAGGCGGAAAATACAGCGAGCTTTGGGGTGCGCAGGCGCAGTATTACGCGGAGGAAGAAAAAGAATAAAAGTAAAAAAGAAAATGCGGCGTTCTCGACACCGCATTTTCTTTTATTTAAGGTCTCCAAACGGGACTCCAACCCTCTTCGTCGTCGTTTATTTCCACTTTCAGAGTGTCCGTGTCTTCATCGTCCTTGTCCTTTTTGCAGGACGAGAGGGAAAAGACGGACAGCGTGAGCAGAAGCGAGAGGAGGAGAACTGCGACTCTCTTTTTAAGGCTCATTTTTATGTCCTCCGCATTTGTTTACATCTATTTTATCAGTTTTTTCGCTGTTTGTCAAGTAAAAAAAAGCATATTGACAAATTATATGGGTTATGATATAATATGAGAACGGTTCTCAAATTGAGAGGAGAGATAAAAATGGGCTATAATACGCTGGCGAAAAAGACTGTCGCGGATTTTTTTGCGTCTAATCCCGATAAGCAGTTTTCAGCCGAACAGGTAATAGAAAATATACGCGCGCGAGGCGAGAAAGTTCCGGGGAACAGTACCGTTTACCGCATAATTTCCGCAATGACGGAGGACGGAGAGCTTGCGCGCTTCCGAACGGACGACGCGGGGTATCTTTTTCAGTATATGGGACCGTCCTGCGACTGCGAAAGTCACTTCCATATGAAGTGCGTGCATTGCGGGAGGATATATCATCTCGAATGTGAGAAGAGCGAGGAGCTTGTCGAGCATATTCTCTCGGATCACAGGTTCAGGATAAACAGCGGAATGTCGGTGCTTTACGGCACTTGCGGTGCTTGCGCGGAGGCGGGACGCAGATGAAAAGGATTTTTGTTTTCGCCGTCGCTGTACTTGCCCTGTTTCTTCTCTGCTCGTGCTGCAAAAAGGAAAAAGAAAACGACTTTCCGAACGTCGTCTGCACCGTTTTTCCACAGTATGATTTTGCGCGCAACATTACGCGAGGCGCGGATATAAATATAAAAATGCTTCTTCCCGCGGGCAGTGAGGCACATTCCTACGAGCCGTCGCCGTCCGATATAAAGGCGATAAACGACTGTGACCTTTTCATATGGGTCGGCGGCGAATCCGAGGCATGGGCGAAAAAGCTCATCGCGTCTTCCGAGCTTGACGGCGAAACGGTGCTTTCGCTTATGGAAGTTACGGGGCTTCTGCATGAAGAAGAGGGACTTGCGGGCGAAAAAAGCGGGCATCACGACCATGACGGCGACCACAGTCACGGAGAGGACGAATACGACGAACACGTCTGGACATCGCCGAAAAACGCGATAAAGATAGCAGAGGCAATATGCGAAAAGCTCTGCGCGGTGTCGCCCGAAAACAGCGAAGTTTTCCGTGAAAATACCGAAAATTATACAGAAGAACTGCGCGGGCTTGACGCGGGCTTTGAGCGCGTCTCGGAAAACTCAAACGGCAAGAAGCTTGTCATCGGTGATCGTTTCCCGTTTCTCTACCTTGCGCACGAATACGGATTTAGTTATATTTCGGCATTTTCGGGGTGTGCGGAGCAGACCGAAGCGTCGCTCGCCGTCATAAGCGAGCTTATCGAAACGGTCAAAAGGGACAAAATTCCGATCGTTTTCGCGGTCGATTTTTCGTCGGGAAAACTCGCTAAAACCATTGCCTACGAGAGCGGAGCGGAAGTGCTCAGACTTTATTCCTGCCATACGGTCTCGGTTGACGATATGAAAAAAGGCGAGGATTACATCAGCCTTATGACAAAAAATCTTCAAAACATCGAAAAGGCGGTTTCAAATTGAAAAACGACGAAACACTTATAAAATGCGAGAACGTCTGCCTTTCATACGGCGGGACAAACGTTCTCGAAAATGTGAATTTTACGGTTGCAAACGGGGATTATCTTTGCATTGTCGGTCAGAACGGATCGGGCAAAAGCACGCTTGTAAAGGCTCTCCTTTCACTCAAAGCTCCGTCCGCGGGAAGGATAACCTACGAGGGCTGCACGGCAAAGGACATCGGTTATCTGCCGCAGCAGACGAGCATAAAACGCGATTTCCCCGCGACCGTTTCCGAGGTCGTGCTTTCGGGAACTCTTTCGCATTCGCGCTTGCCGTTCTACCGTGCTGAGGATAAGAAAAAAGCGCGTGAAAATATGGAAAAGCTCGGTATCGAAAACCTCTCAAAAAGGTGTTTCAGAGAGCTTTCGGGCGGGCAGAGACAGCGCGTGCTGCTCGCGCGGGCAATGTGCTCGGCGGATAAGCTGCTTCTTCTCGACGAGCCCGTCGCAGGTCTTGATCCGCTCGCGACAAGAGAAATGTACCGCGCAACATCGGAGCTTAACAAAAGCGGAATGACCGTCATAATGGTCTCGCACGACTTCGGAGCGGTGCTAAGATACGGAACGAAAATACTTCACCTTGATAAGTCCGTCCTGTTCTTCGGAAAAAGGGATGATTATGTAAAATCGCGCGTTTTTGAGACTTTTGAGACATCGGAGGCGGAGACTGAAAATGATTGAAACACTTCTCGGATATTTTTCGTATAAATTTGTTATGTACGCGCTTATTGTCGGCGTGCTCGTCTCGCTTTGCTCGTCTCTTCTCGGTGTGACGCTGGTTTTGCGCCGCTTTTCGATGATAGGCGACGGACTTTCGCACGTCGCTTTCGGCGCGCTCGTTATCGGTACTGTGCTCGGAAGCGCACCGCTTGCCGTCGCCGTGCCCGTCGTCATTGCCGCTGCGTTTTTCATTCTGCGTATAAGCGAAAACAGCCGAATCGGCGGCGACGCCGCCGTCGCAATGGTGTCGTCCGTGTCGCTCGCCGTCGGCGTTATCGTCATATCGGTGACGACGGGTATGAATACGGACGTGACAAGCTATATGTTCGGTTCTATAAATTCGATGGAGAAGAGCGATGCTCTCCTGACAGTTCTGCTTTCGTCCGTTACAACGCTGCTTTATGTGCTTTTTTTCAACCGCATTTTCTCGCTCACGTTCGACGAGACGTTCGCGAAGGCGACGGGAATGAGGACAGGGATATATAAATTCGCCATATCCGCCGTTACGGCGGTGACGGTCGTTGTCGGAATGCGCGTTATCGGCGCAATGCTTATCTCGGCACTTATAATTTTCCCCGCGACAAGCGCGATGCGCCTGACAAGGAGTTTTCGCGGGACCGCAGTCTGCGCGTCCGTTATATCCGTCGTCTGCTGCTTTGTCGGCATATGCGCGTCCTGCCTCTTTTCGCTCCCGACGGGCGCGAGCATAGTTGCGGCAAATGCGATATGCTTCTTGATTTTTCAGGTGACATCTGTTATAATAAAAAGATGAAATCAGACGAAAGGCATACCACCGAAATGACCGACAGATATAAACCCTATCCGAATACAGAAAACGTAAACGAAAATGAACTTCTTCCGCCGATAAAAAGAGTGGCGGCACTGCACGATATATCCTGCCTTGGGCGCTGCGCGCTGACAGTGATAATTCCCGTTCTGTCCGCGCTCGGATTGCAGACAGTACCGCTGCCGACCGCACTTCTTTCGACGCATACGGGCGGTTTTACCGATATGTTCTTTGAGGATCTGACGGGACAAATGAAAAAAATATCCCGCCACTGGCAGGATATAGACGTCGATTTTGACGCTTTGTACAGCGGTTTTCTCGGCAGCGACGCGCAGATAGAGGTAGTCGCGGATTTTACCCGTAAATTCGGAACGAAGAACGACGGCACGCCCGCGTTTGTCGCCGTTGACCCTGTAATGGGCGACGACGGCGAGCTGTATTCGACATATACAAAGGAACTTATGCTCGGCATGAGCCGCCTCTGCTACGGAGCTGACCTGATAACGCCGAATCTTACCGAGGCGTGCTTTCTCCTCGGCAAAAAGTACCCGACCGAGATGAGCGCGGACGAGGCGGACGGTTTTTCACGCGAGTTATGCAGTATGCTGCACAGCTCGTTCGGCACAAAAAATACCGTCGTGACGGGCGCGTCGGGCGGAGATACCATCGCAACGGCGGCGTGCGACGCGCACGGAAAAATTTCCGTATGCCGCATCAAAAAACTGCCGCTCTCCTATCCCGGAACGGGCGATGTTTTCGCGTCCGTTCTGCTCGGCGGACTTCTTTCGGGTGAAAATCTTTTTGCCTCGTCCGAAAAAGCGTGCGCATTCGTTTCCTACGCGACCGAATTTTCGTCGCGCTACAAGACCCCGATCCGCGACGGGCTTGTTATCGAGCCTTGCCTTTCTCTTCTCTTATCATAGTACGAAGCTCTCCTAACGCTTCCGAAAGACCGCCTACCTTGTCGATAATTCCGCGTCTCACCGCCTCGCTTCCGTCAACGATAGAGCCGACGTCGGTTGCCATCTCGTCGGGACGCATCATAAGAGAATTAAGCTCCTCCGCGGATATGCGCGAGTGACCGACGATAAAATTTATTATCCTTTTCTGCATGCTTTCGAAATACCTGAACGTCTGCGGAACGCCGACGACAAGCCCGTTTATTCTGACGGGGTGAATGGTCATTGTCGCGGACGGCACGATGAATGAACGCTTAGCTGCGACGGCGAGCGGTACGCCTATCGAATGACCGCCGCCAAGAACGAGCGAAACGCTCGGCTTTGACATCGAGGCTATCATTTCGGCTATGGCAAGCCCCGCCTCAACGTCGCCGCCCATCGTGTTGAGAAGCACGAGAAGCCCGTCGATATCCTCGCTTTCCTCAATCGCGCAGAGGAGCGGAATGACGTGCTCGTATTTTGTCGCTTTCTGTGAGTCGCCGAGTAGGTAATGCCCCTCTATCTGTCCGATTACAGACAGACAGTGTATCGTTTCCTTTGAATTTTTTATTTCTACGCTTCCGCTTTTTACAATTCCCTCAAATTCGTCGCCGACGGCGGGATTCCCGCTCTCGTTCTCCTTTTTTTCGTCCTTTTTGTTCTCGTCCATCTTTTTTCCTCCCGAACTTTTTATATTATTATGCCCGATTCGGGCATTTTTTATTTGCCTGTGCGGGCAAAATTGTTGACAAAACAAATAAAATTTGCTATAATTGTTGTAACATAAAACAAAGGACGGTATGAACTGTGGAATTTCTTAAAACTGTCGAGACCTATTTTCTGTGGCTTATGATTTACAGCATTATCGGCTGGATCTACGAGAGTACGCTCTGCTCGATAACGAATAAAAAGCTCATAAACCGCGGCTTCCTGAACGGTCCTTACTGTCCGATTTACGGAAGCGGCGCAATACTTGTCATTCTTATTCTCGGCAGGATAAAAAATCCCGTGCTTCTTTTCTTCCTCGGTGCGCTCGTCACCTGCTCGCTCGAATATCTGACCTCGTATGTGATGGAAAAACTGTTCCATGCGCGCTGGTGGGATTATTCGCAGAGAAAATTCAACATTAACGGACGTGTCTGCCTTATCGGCGCGGTCGTTTTCGGCGCGTTTTCCGTCGCGCTCAATCTCGGACTTCACCCGCTTGTAAAGGGACTTACGGATAAACTGTCCCCTCTTGCTCTGCATATAACGAGCGGCGTTCTTTTCGTGATTTTCGCGACTGACTGCATCGTAACGATAAAGGGCTTTGCGGGCTTCCGCGAAAAACTGGAAGAACTCTCCGAATTTATCGACAGGCAGAAAGAGGCGGCAGTGGATCGCCTGCATTCCTCGGAGGCTTACATAAGCTGGCAGGAGCGCAAGAATGCTATAAAGAAGAAACTCAACCCGCAGCAGAGACGTATGCTTTATGCGTTCCCGTCCCTCAAAATGCGCAAACCGAACTATAACGAGCTTCTCTCAAAGCTCCGTAATTTTATGAAAAAGAACACAAAGGAGGGAAAGTAAAATGGAAAACTATTGGAATGCGAAACACGTCGCCTTTCTCGGCGATTCGATAACGGACGGCGCCGGTGTAAACATTGGTGAGAGATATTTTGATTTGCTCGACGAAAAAACGGGTATAATATCTCACGGCTACGGCGTGAACGGCTCGGATTTCTTCGGGCTTCTGAAACAGGCGAAGAAAATGAACGAGGAACTCGGAAAGAATGTCGATGCTATCTTTCTCCTCGCGGGAACGAACGACTATAACGGTTCAAAGCTCCTCGGTGACTGGTACGACTATACGGACGAGGAAGCTCCCGTCGAGATTGACGACGATAAAAAGGTAATTGCAACCGAAATACGCAGAAGACGTGCGTTCAATTTTAACAGTGATACGTTTAAGGGGAGTATAAACGCCGTTCTCTCGTACCTGAAACACGAATACGCAGATAAACAGATTGTTCTTATGACACCTCTTCACAGGGGCTACGCCGCATTTGGCGGAAGAAACACGCAGCCCTGCGAACTTTTCCCGAACAGATTGGGACTTTACATAGACGACTATGTAAATGCCGTAAAAGAGGCGGCGAATGTCTGGGCGACGGAGCTTATCGACCTTAACGCCGTGAGCGGAATATTCCCGCTTTATGACGAAAGCACCGAAAAGTACCTTTCGAATATTGATACCGACCGCCTGCACCCCGGAAAAGAAGGCCACGCAAGAATGGCAGAGGTCATTGCGAGAAAGATGAATTCAATAGCACTATTCTGATTTTATAAAGGAGTTTACTATGAAAAAGGTGAAAAAAGCGGGTACTGCAATTGTAGTTGCGGGCGCTACGGCCGCACTTGCCGCCGTTTCCGCATATGCAACGACGAGATACCTTGTAAAAATAGCGCTTGACAGGGAAGAGCCGAAGATGTATAAGGACGCCGAGCCGAAGCTGGCGGGTACAATGGTAAGCCGCGAATTTCTGGACGCTATCGACGAGAGCGCAAAGGAACTTTCCGCAAAAGAGCATGAGGTTGTAGAGATAACCAGCTACGACGGACATACCCTTGTCGGACACCTTTTTGAAAAGCCGAACGCAAAAAGACTTATAGTTGCAATGCACGGCTGGCGTTCGTCCTGGGGACGTGATTTCGGAATGGTCGCCGATTTCTGGTTCTCCGAGGACTGCACCGTCCTTTTTGCCGAGCAGAGAGGGCAGAATAACAGCGGCGGCGACTATATGGGCTTCGGTATGATCGAGCGGTACGACTGCCTCGAATGGGTCAACTACATGACCGACAGGTTCGGGAAAAAGCTTCCGCTTTACCTTGCGGGCGTTTCTATGGGCGCCTCGACCGTTCTCATGACGACGGGTCTTAAACTGCCCGAAAACGTGCACGGCGTAATGGCTGACTGCGGTTTCACGTCTCCGTACGCGATCTGGAAGCACGTCGCAAATAAAAATCTTCACATTCCGTTCGGTGTCAGAGGCGCGCTTGCAGACCTCGTCTGCAAGGAGAAGATCCATATGGGTTCGGACGATTATTCGACGATCGACGCACTTAAAACCTGCACCGTTCCCGTGCTTTTCGTGCACGGCTCGGACGATAATTTCGTTCCCGTTGAGATGACGTATCAGAATTATAAGGCGTGCGTTTCGCCGAAAGAGCTTCTTATCGTTCCGGGTGCGGGACACGGTATGAGCTATTACCTTGAAAAGGACAGATACGAGGCGACGGTGCGGAATTTCTTTAAGAAATACGACTGAAAAATAAAGGCGGTGTGAGCGCACCGCCTTTATTTGCTGCCATATAAAAATGTTCTGCCCGACATGGCGTTTATAAAAATCGGCTCGCCGTCTGCCTTTATAACGCGGTAGCATAGCGTTTCCACACCTGTCATTGGCGAAATTTTGCATAGAAGGGCACTCTCACCGCCGACGAGCACCGCCGCCTCCTCCGCCGTGACTCTGACCTTGTTTTGCAGAGCGTCGGACGATGATGCGTGATACCTGTAATACCCGACAGCGTCAAAAATGCAGATCCGACCGCTGCCGTGCGTTATTCCGACCGTTATCGTTTCGTCGAGGCAGACGGTGCCGTCCGACATCGGCGTAAACCTGAAAAGGTAAACTCCGTCCTCGTATCGGCTCGTCATTTCGGCGTTTTCCACACCGATTTTCTCGCTTTCGAGAAACGAGCGGGCGCGTCCGAGTGCCTCTTCTTCGTCAATTTTCTTCCTTCCCTTGTCGGTGTCGAGCATAAGGGACAGGATTTTTTCGCCGTCGCGGCTCACGGCGGCGTATGTGTTCCTGCCGCATAGCGTGTAAACGGGAATGTCCGCACCCGCGGAGGTCACTTCAAGCCGTGCATTTTTGCCGAGATATTTGCGTGCGGCGGAGAGAACGTCCTTTTCGCTTGCGATTCCTGTGCGTATAGTCTCAAAACCGCGCTTCGACATCGTTTTTATGTCGTTTTCGTAGAAGAGAGTTTCAAGCTCCGTCCCGCCGAAAATTTGGTAGAGCTTTTTGTCGAAATCCTCACGCGATTCCGAAAAGAGCGCAAATGCGTCGCTTTTCGAGAGTGTTTCTGCATATGAGGCGAGTGTCAGAATGTCCGAGAGTGCGCGGTCAGCCTCCTCCGCCTGCTTTTCCGCGGCGGCTTTTTTCGCAAGCTCCGCATATCCCGACAGAAAAGAAAGCAGAGCCTCTCTTCCTTTCCCGGCGTAATCCCCGATGTGACCGAGTGAATTTGCGGCAAGGGAGGAATACAGGCTTATTTCCGCGAGCGCGGCACTTCTTCCGTCTGCAACGACGCCGAGCGAGGCGAGCGCGCCCGACGCGTCGCACAGTTTTTCGATATATTCCGCGCAGTCGGTGACCGTAAGGTGCGCAAGAGCCGCCTCTTTTTCCTTTTCCGCGCGTGCGAGTAACTGCTTTTGAAGCGCAAATCCCGCGGAGGCAACGGCAAAAGCGACTGCAAAACATGAAATTATAAATATTTTTCTTCGTTGCGTCACGGCAGACCTCCCAAATTTTTTCGGCTTCTTTTGATTTAAGTGTTCGCATCTGCCGCTTGCAATATCCCGTTTTTCTTAAATGCCAAAAATTTTAAGGGGTGTTCAAAAAACTCTGAATGAGTTCTTGGAACACCCCTTTAATCGTTTATAATATTCCGAGTTTTTTCTTCAAATCTTCGTCGTAATCGGGAATAGCACCGATTTTTGAAACCACATATGAGCTGAGCGTTATTGCGTCGTGAAGAGCTTCCTCCTCGTCCTTTCCCGTGAGAACGCCGTGCATATACGCCGCACTGAAACTGTCTCCCGCGCCTACTGTCGATGCGACCTTCGCGTGCGGTTTTTCGGAGTGTATAAGCCTGTCGCTGTCCGCGAGATACACCGCGGCGCCGTCGGAATCAAGCGTCATTATCACGCGCGGTATCGAATATTTTTCAGCGAGCGTTTTGCAGAGCGACGCAAGGTCGTTCTTTGTGTTCACGATGCTGAGTTCTTCGAAAACGCCCGCCTCGTCACGGCTGATTTTAAGCGTTGTGCAGGCACCGAGACCGAATTCGACGATCTCGCGCGAGTAAAAATTCTGCCGTATGTTCACGTCGTAAAAAATTTCTCTGAATCTGCCTTTTCCGTTCCGGGCGGCACGCTTTGCGGATAAACGCGATTTTTCGTTTCTCATCGCGAGCGTTCCGAGGTAGAATAAGTCGAATTTCCCGCCCGAAATCTCATCGCTAAGTTCTGGTGAAAACGGTATTTCGTCGTATGCGACGCCCGTTTTCAGTTCGTATTCGGGTTTGCCGTGCGCGTCAAGAGTTACGTTGCAGACGCCCGTCGGCAGATCTTTAAGTATTGCGATAAATCTGTCCGAAACGCCCGCATTTCTTATAAAATCGAGTGCCTTTTTGCCAAGCTCGTCGTCGCCGACGGCACTCATTATGCAGGAATTCGCGCCGAGCTTTTTCATATGCGAGGCAAAATTCAGCGGTGCGCCGCCGATAACGGCATCTCCGTCGTACACGTCAAAGAGGACTTCGCCGAAAGCAAGAATTTTATTTTTTTCCTCCAAACACATCAGTTTGTTCCTCCCGAAAATTCGAACAGCTCGCCGTTCGGCTGTGTGTAGGAGTGCGTTCCGCCCTGCTTAAATACGAGCGTTCGCGGGCAGGTGAGCGAGTTGTACATCGCCGCAACTCCCGCGGGCGGGCAAAGCGGGTCGCCGAGTCCCGCAGATATCGAAACGGGGCATTTTACTCTCTTTGCAAAGTTTGCTGTGTCGAAATAGCGAATGCTGTCGCAGTATTCGGGCTGGAAGGAGCTTTTTATCTTCTTTCCGTCGGTGTAGCCGCCTATGTCGCAGAGCCACGGAACACCCGCATTTACGGACGTTACGTCGGAATCGAGCGCGGCAAGCGCAATGACCTGGAAACCGCCCTGACTTGCGCCTGAAAGCGTTATCGTTTTTCCGTCCCAGAGGCCGTTTCCGTCGCTTCCGAAATACTGCTTCATAAAGCGGAGGGCTTGCAGGTCGCGCAGGAGCATATATTTGAAGTAAACTTCATTCGGGTCTGCGTTGTCCGTCGCATACCAGCCGTGACCTTTCAGTGCGCCGCTTGCAAGATCGGTATAGTATGTGCTGTCCTCGCCGACTTCAATGCTGTGACCGCAGACGGCAAAGGTAATGTATCCGTCGCTGCAAGAGACGGACGGAGAGGAGACGCCGTAGCCTTGGAACGTCGCTCTCATTTTGAGCGATCCCGCCGAAGCGCCTTCGGGGTAGGAGAGATAGCCCGAAACGTATGTTTCGCCCGTCCATTTATCGTTTCCGACGCAGGCAACCTTCATTTTGTATGCCTTGAAGCCGCCCTGCGCGCTGACCTCTTTCATTTCGATTATTTCGGGCGCGACCGCGTTCATATCTGCAATCGCCTTTTCCCAGAAAGCGTCAAAATCGCTCGGTTCTTCGTGCGTCTGCGTTACAAGTTCGGGGTGAACGCCCATTGCGCCCGAAAAACGTACATTTTCGTTTATTTCCTTGCCCGTCGCGTCGAGAGCTTTTACCGTTATCATTACAAAACCGTTTGTGTCGAGCGTGGTCTTGAAGCTGACCGAGCCGTTTATACCGGGTGCGAATCCCTCGGACGTTTTGCCGTCATCGCCCTTCATTGTCCACGCAAACTGTGCGCAGGAGGCAAGGTCGGTGCCTGTCGAGAGATAGACCGTCATATTCATTTCCTCGCCTATATTGTAAGAAAGCGCGGATTTGTCGGTGTCGGAGTAGAAGTAAGCACCCGAGTAGTCTTCAAGCGAGGCGAAAGGCGTTGCATAAGCGCCCGATTTTGAGAACGAAATGTTCTGCGACGTTCCGGTGGTGCTCTTCGAGGCGAGTTCCTCTTCGAAAATGCGGATACATTCCGAAAGACCCGTGTCGGTGTCGGATTCGAGGCGTATTACGCCGTCACCCGACTTTATGCGGTAATAGTTTTCTTCGAGTTCGCTGTCGAGAATAAGCTCTATTCTCGTTCCGTCCGCCTCTGTCACCGACATAGGCGCCGTTCCGATGCTGTTTAATATCGCTATGCGTACGCGATCCGAAAGCGCACCGGGAGCGCCCGAAACATAGAGCTTGTAGTCCGAGAGCGGGATCCCGTCAACGCTTATATCCGCATATTTGGGTGCGCTTGTTTCAGTCTCGTTTTTTGCGGGAGACTTTTCTGTCACGGTCGGTGTCGATTCTGTTTCCGAAGTGTCCGCGTCTACGACCTTTTTGCCGCAGGAACAGACGGCGAGGGAAAGCGTGAGCGTAAGTGCAAGCAGAATTAAAATGAGTCTTGATCTTTTCATATGTATGTCCTTTCTTTATTTATCTCGTTTTTTTTCTTCGCTTATTCTGTATTCAAGCGGTGTCATTCCCGTCGCGAGCTTGAAGTTTCTTATGAAGTATGAGACGGAATGAAATCCCGACTGTGCGCTGATGTCGGCGATAGATAAATCGGAACCCGTCAGTAGGTTTGTCGCGTAGCTGAGGCGCAGCTTCCCGACGTAATCGGTAAATGAAAATCCCGTTTCCTTTTTGAAAAGCTCGCCGATGTAGTTCGGCGTCAGGTGTATTGTTTTCGCAATCTCCGTAAGGCTGACAGGCTCTCTGAAATGTATGCGCAGATAGTTCACCATATACCGTACGTTGCTGTCGCGCCTCGGCGGATTGCGTTTCTGATCCGAACTTTCACGCAAAAGTGCGCGCCAGAAGATGATGAATATTTTTTCGAAAATGTCCTTTACCATCTTGTCACGCAGAAGTCTCGAACCGTTGTACTCTTTTGTGAGCATCGAAAATTCGGCGTGCAGTATCTCGCATTCCTCCTCGTTTACGACAGTCACCATCGGAAATTCGTATTCGGTAAGGAGAAACAGAAGCTCGGACGAAAGGGCGTATTCGTTGAAATTTACATTGTAATAGTAGAGCTTTTTGTCTCCCGGCTCCTGGTAGAGGGTGTGAAAATCCGCGGGCGTGAGCAGACTTATGTAACCGCGTTTTATGCGCGTTTTTTCGCCGTTGAAAACGTGCGTTGCTTCACCGTCCCAAAAAAACTCCATTTCGAAATAGTCGTGCCAGTGGTATGCGCCGATCAGCTTCGGGTCGTATGTGTACCCGTTTCTCTCGTCGACGTTGAAGTAATATCCCTCGGACGACGACGGCTTTTTTTCGATTTGATAAAGAAAAATTTTATTTTCTCTCGGCAACAGTCTCCCCTCCCGTTTTCAGAAAAAATAAAAAAAATTAAGGCTTATGATTTAATTATAACAATTTTTTGAAAAAAGTCAACAAAAACCGTGATTTTTATTATGAAATCGTTGTTTCCGACCTTGCAAATATCGCCTCGCGGCAGTATAATAAAATAAAAACGATAAAAAGAAAGAGGAAAGTAACTATGAAAGATAGACTTATGCTTGACGGCGACTGGCGACTGACCTACGTCGAGAATAAACGCCTGCGCACCGAAAAGCCCGATATCAGTACCGAGGAGAAGCTCGCAGAGACAGGGTATCCCGATATATACGCAAAGGTTCCGGGCGGCATCGAGCGTGATTTCTTCCGCGCGGGACTTATCGAAGACCCGTACAAATACACAAATGTGCTTGAAACGCGAAAGCTCGAAAAGTATCATATGTTCTATCACAGAACGTTTGAGCTCGGTTCGCTCCCGAAAGGCGAGACGGTACTTCACTTCGACGGTATCGACACCGCGGCGGATATATATCTTAACGGAAAGAAGCTCGGCGAGACTGAAAATATGCTTATATCGCACGAATTTGACGTTTCGGGCGTTCTCCGCGCGGGAAAGAACGAGATCATCGTGCATATAAAGCCCGCGACGATATATTCGAGAAAATATCCGCTTGACGCGGGAACGTCAGTCGGCGGAAACCATGCCGCGGATATTTCGATGAGAAAAGCACCGCATATGTACGGCTGGGATATACTTCCGCGTATGGTAGGCGGCGGAATATGGAAGAGCGTGTGGATCGAGGAGAAGAGAGACAGCAGAATAGACGATATTTTCGGTTTTGCCGTCAAGACCGACGCGGAAAAGAAGACAGCCGCAGTCCGTTTCTACGTCAATATGACGCTCGGCGAGGACGAGGAAAGCGAATATTCGCTTGAAATCAAGTGCAGATGCGGGAACAGCGAGTTTACGGTGTCAGATCCGAGCCTCTGGCATAACGGAATAATCCTTAATACTTATGTTGAGAACGCAAAGCTCTGGATGCCGAGAAATTACGGCGAGCCGAACCTCTACGACGTGACAGCAAAGCTCTTTTACCGCGGCGAGGAGGTTGACGAATACAGAACGCGTATAGGTTTGAGAACGGCTAGGCTTATCCGCACCGATACGACCGATAAAAACGGTGACGGCGAGTTCGTTTTCGTCATAAACGGCAAGAAAATATTCGCATACGGCACGAACTGGGTACCCGTCGATGCTTCACATTCGTTTGACGCCGAGCGTCTGCCCGAAATTCTTCCGATGCTTTCCGATCTCGGCTGCAATATAGTAAGATGTTGGGGCGGAAACGTCTACGAAAACGACATTTTCTATAACTACTGCGACGAAAACGGTATTCTCGTATGGCAGGATTTCATTATGGGCTGCGCGCTTTATCCGCAGGACGAACGTTTTAAGAAGATGGTATTCGACGAGGCTTGCTCGGCGGTAAAGAGACTTCGTAATCACGTCTGCATAACGCTTTGGGCGGGCGATAACGAGTGCGACGAGGCGCTTTTCTGGGGCGGCGAAAGACTGCCCGCAATGCTCCCGTCGGCGAACGCCCTTACGAGAAAGGTCATTCCGTCAGCTCTCCGCCTGCACGATCAGACAAGACCCTATCTGCCGTCGTCGCCGTATATGTCGGACGAGCTTGTCAAAAATGGACTTCGCTATGCCGCGTCCGAAAATCACCTCTGGGGTCCGCGCGACTATTTCAAGGGTGATTTTTACGGAAATTCGATCTGTCATTTCGCGTCCGAAACGGGATATCACGGCTGCCCGTCGCCCGATTCGCTCAGAAAATTCATATCGGGAGATCAGCTTTGGCACTGGGAAAGAAGCGGCAAAAAGCTCGCGGAGGGCGAACTCTGGGAGCGCGATAAGGATCTCGCAAAGCCCGACTGGCTTGTCCACGCCGCCTGCACGGACGGTGACGGCAGAGATAACTGCCGTTACAGAATACCGCTTATGGCAAATCAGGTCATAACTCTTTTCGGCGGAGAACCCGATAACATTGATGATTTTGCATATATGAGTCAGATATCGCAGGCGGAGGCAAAGAAATATTTCATAGAACGCTTCCGCGCGACGAAGTGGAGGAGAACGGGCATAATCTGGTGGAATCTCATCGACGGCTGGCCGCAGATCTCCGATGCCGTTGTCGATTACTACGGCGTAAAGAAGCTCGCATACCACTACATAAAGCGTTCGCAGGCGTCCGTTTGCTTCATTTTCGACGAGCCAAAGGACGGTCAGCTCCCGCTTGTCGTCACAAACGATTTGCAGGAGGACAAAAAAGTCCGTTTCAAGGTCACGGATCTTACGAATGACGAGGTGCTTATCGACAGCACCGTCACCGCAAGAGCGGACAGTGTAACAAAGGTCTGGAACAAGGATATGCAGGACGGCGAAAAGCGTTTCTACCTTATCGAATGGGAATACGACGGCATCAAGGGCAAGAATCACTACTTTACGAACATAAGAGACATTGATTATAAATACTATGTCGATTGCATGAAGAAAGCGGGATTTTACGACGAATTTGAGGGCTTCGGCGAAAAGCATAAAGTGAAGAGTAAACCGCTCCCATATGTTTTCGATAAGAACAGATAAGGGAAGGATAAAATGTAGTACATAGGAATTGATATAGGCGGCACAAAATGTGCCGTCAGTCTCGGAGAGGATACGGGCGACGGAAATATAAGCATAAAGGATAAAGTCAAATTTCCGACGGCGGGCAAAACGCCTTCCGAGGTGCTTGATATGTTCCTCTCGGAGTGCGAAAAAGTCCTTTCGGCGCAAGGAATAGGTTTTTCGGACGTCGGCGGAATAGGCGTCAGCTGCGGAGGACCTCTTGACGCGGGACGGGGAATAGTTATGTCCCCGCCGAACCTCCCCGGTTGGGACAATATACACGTAAAAGAATTTTTTGATGGTAAAACGGGTGTTAAGACAAAGCTCCAAAACGACGCAAACGCCTGCGCCGTCGCCGAATGGCTTTTCGGTGCGGGTAAAGGCTTCCGAAACGTCGTTTTCCTCACTTTCGGAACGGGTCTCGGCGCGGGTCTCATTCTTGACGGTCGCCTTTACAGCGGAACGAGCGATATGGCGGGCGAAATAGGCCATGTGCGCCTCAGAAAAGAAGGACCTGTCGGCTACGGCAAGGCAGGCTCGTGCGAGGGCTTTTGCAGCGGTGCGGGAATAGCCAAGCTCGGCGTTATTGCGGTAGAGGAGGCTCTTGCAAAGGGCGAAACACCGAAACTACTCACAGTGGCGGGAAGCACCGAAAACATAAACGCGAAGATAATAGGCGATCTTGCCGAGAGCGGCGACGCTTTCTGCCGCAGAATATACGAAAAGTGTGGAAGAATGCTCGGCGAAACGCTTTCTGTCATTGTCGATCTGCTTAACCCCGAAAGAATAATTCTCGGCGGTGTGTTTATGCGCTCGTCGGGGCTGCTTGCGCCCGAAACGGAAAGGGTAATGAAGGAAGAATGTCTTTCCTACGCGCTTGACGTGTGTAAAGTCGTACCCGCGGGTCTCGGAGAAAATATCGGCGACTACGCCGCGCTTTCGCTTGCGGTGCTTGCCGAAAAAGGCGAATAAAACAAAAAAAGAAAGGGAAAAGAAATGGAAAAAAGCAACATTTTTAACGGAAACAACGGGGACTTTGAAATAGGCTATTACGTCTATCTCCCGAAGAAATTCAAAAAGGAAGACAAATACCCGATGATAGTGTTTCTGCACGGCGCGGGCGAACGCGGAAACGGCAAGGAGGATCTTGAACTTGTAAAGGTCAACGCACTCTGCAAATACGCGTCGGAGGGAAAAGAGTACCCCGCGATTCTGCTCTGCCCGCAGTGCCCAAAAAATTTCGTATGGAATAATATCGTTATCGAACTTAAAGCACTCATCGATTCCGTCGCCGAGGAATACGGCGCGGACACGTCGAGAATAAGCATAACGGGCATAAGTATGGGAGGCTTCGGCACATGGGAGATGGGACTTACATATCCCGATTTCTTCTCCGCTATCGCACCCGTTTGCGGCGGCGGACTTTCATGGAGATGCGATCTTCTTAAAAATATGCCCGTCTGGGCGTTCCACGGAGATGCCGATAACGTCGTCCCGCCGAAAAACTCGTATGAAATGGTCGATGCGGTGAATGCAAAGGGCGGTCACGCAAAGCTCACGTTATTCCACAGCGTCTGTCATTGCAGCTGGGACAATGCATATCTTGAAACAAATGTTGTCGAATGGCTTCTTTCGCAGAGGCGTTCATAAAAAACATAAGGAGAAAATATGAAAAATTCGGTTAAAGAAATTTACGAAGAACTTTTTGCGCGTTACCCCGAACTTTCGGTGTGCCGAGAGTCTGTTATGGGCGCGTACGAGCTTATAAAATCGTCGTATGATAACGGCGGAACACTCTTTACATGCGGAAACGGCGGAAGCTGCGCGGACAGCGAACATATCGTCGGCGAGCTTCTCAAAAGCTTCAAATTCAAGAGAAAAATCTCCCCTCTTCTCGCCGAAAAACTTGAAAATATGGGCGAGGACGGAAAGGCACTTGCCGAAACGCTTGAAGGCGCGCTTCCCGCAGTCTCGCTTTGCGGTCACCCCGCGCTCACGACGGCTTTTCTCAACGATACAGAGCCTACGATGACCTTTGCGCAGCAGCTTCTCGGTCTCGGAAAGGCGGGCGATACGCTCATTGTCATTTCGACGTCGGGAAATTCAAAGAACTGCATATATGCCGCTACGCTCGCGAAAGCAATGGGCATAAAAACCGTCGCAATGACGGGCGAGCGCGAGAGCAAACTGTCGAAAATATGCGACGAGGCAATAAGGGTCCCCGAATCCGAGACTTTCAAGGTTCAGGAAAAGCACCTGCCCGTTTACCACGCGCTTTGCGCCATGGCGGAGGAGACTTTTTTTGAGAATACGGGGCATAAATAATATCAGTACCCGCTCTTTTTCCCGATAATGCGCAGAAATGCTTTTCTTGCAAGGTCTGCGGGAAAGACGGAGAGCGCAAGCAGGAGCGTGAATCGCAGTTCCTCCAATGTTAAGGGCGCTGTACGCAGAACGCTTCCGCCGAGATAAACAAAGCCTATTTGAAGTGCGCAGACGGAGAACATTATTCCGAGAAAGGCTCGGTTGCGCGGGAGTCCGCGGAAGAGATTCAGACTGTCCGTCCGCGCGTTGAAGCAGTTGAAAACGCTCGCGAAAATGAACAGAGCAAAGAAAGCGGTAAGCAGATAGATGTTGTTTTCGTCGTATCTGAAAGACGAAATGACGGACGGCGATTTGAGAAAATATATCGAGAGTGCCGTCGTAAAGCTGCCGAGCCACACTATTTCGCTTACCATATAGCCGCAGAGAATGGGTTCGTCCCGTCTCTTCGGCTTTTCTTTCATACAGGACGGGAGAGCCGCTTCGCCAGCGAACGCAAGACCGCCGAGGGTGTCCATAATTATGTTTATCCAGAGCATCTGAACGACGGTTACGGGCGCGTCGTATCCGATAAAAGGACCTATCATCGAAACGGCGACGGCGGAGAAGTTCATCGTTAGCTGTAAAGCGATAAATTTTCTTATGCTCTTGAAAATATTTCTGCCGTAGAGAACGGCCCGAGCGATAGATGCGAGATTTCCGTCGAGAATTATTATGTCGCCCGCTTCCTTTGCGACCTGCGTGCCGCCGCCCATAGCAAAGCCGATGTCGGCACGCCTGAGCGCCGGCGCATCGTTTATGCCGTCGCCTGTCATTCCGACAACAAGCTCCGCTTCCTGCGAAACGCGGACGAGACGGCTTTTGTCGGACGGCAGCGCACGGGCGATAACGCCTATCCTCGGAAGAAGCTCGCGCAGTCGCATATCACCGAGCCTTGCAAGCTCCGACGCCGTTATACAGAGATCGACCTCGCCGCCGATGATACCGCATTCCGCCGCAATGTGCCTTGCCGTTTCTATGTTGTCGCCAGTTACCATCACGACGTGAATACCCGCGCCGCGTAAAGACTTTACCGCATTTTTTGCTTCGCGGCGCACTCTGTCGGAGAGGATCGCAACGCCGATAAGAGTCAGAGATGCGCCCGCAAGCCCTGTACTCGGCATTCTGCCGCTCTCCGCTATCAGAACGGCGCGTTTTCCGCGCGCTGTCTCCTCCGAAATCAGCCGTTCGAGCCTTACCGTGTTAAGCGGCGCGGTGCTGCCGTCGGCTTTTCGGCAGAACTTTGTAAACGGCAGCAGCTTTTCGGGAGCGCCTTTTATAAATACCGTGTTCACTTCGCCCACAAGACGCACGGCGGAGTATTTTTTTTCGCTGTCGAACGGGATTTTGTCCGCGACGCTTACTTTCGGAAGCCTGCGCACGCCGATAACGCTTTCCGTTATTGCCATATCCGTCATATTGCCGCCGACGGCGCTTATGTTGCCTTTTTCGTCCTCACCGATTTTCGATGAGGTGTTGTAAAGCCCCGAAAGCGTGAGAAGATCGTATATCGGTGTCCCCTTTTTTTGTGACGGCGAAACCGACGTTCCGTCGCCGAGCAGATATTCGCAAACGGAGAGTTTTCCTTCCGTCAACGTTCCCGTTTTGTCGGTGAAGAGAATGTTCATACTGCCCGCCGCTTCTATCCCGACGGGTTTTCTTACGAGAACATTGTCCTTTATCATTCTCTTTATGTTCGCCGAGAGAACGACGGCTATCATCATCGGCAGTCCTTCGGGAACGGCGACGACAATGACGGTAAGACCGAGCGTGAACGCGTGCAGAAGCTCCTCAAAGAGGTATTTTACGTTCGAGAGCTTCATCGTGATAAGCGCGGGGTGGAAACCGCTGTCGATAACAAAGCTGTTTATAAGATACGCGACGGCAACAAGAGCCGCACTTACATACCCTATGCGGCTTATCGTTTTAGCAAGCGCTGTCAGACGAATTTTCAGCGGACTTTCGCGCGTCGGCATCTGCACTTCGAGCGAGATCCCGCCGAGAAAAGTTTTGTCGCCGACGCTTGCCGCAACTGCCTCACATTCACCCGAAACGATCGTACAGCCGCCGAGGAGAGCGTGCGACTGCGACGGGTCGAGACTGTAATTGCCACGAGCGGTATCGGAGTTCGGGAATTTGTTTACTTCCTTGCTTTCGCCTGTCATTGGAGATTGATCGACCGCCACATTCCCCGATACGATAACGCAGTCGCACGGTATGCGTTCGCCCGCCGCAAGCAGGATAACGTCGCCGACCACGATTTCCTCGGATTTTACTTCACGCACTTTTCCGTCGCGACGCACGCGATACACCGATTTTTCGCTTTCAGCGCGCAGCTTTTCGAAGGCGGCTTCGCTCCCGTATTCGGAGATTGTCGAGATGAACGTCGCGAGAAAGACGGAGATACCGATTCCGACAGTCTCGTAGATGTCCGAATTTCGGAAAAGGAAGAGTATGTTCAGTACGAGCGCGCAGAGAAGTATACGTATGACAGGATCGCCCATATTCATCGCAAACTGCTTGAAAAACGACCGTTTTTTCGCCATGCTTAACACATTTTCGCCGTGCTCCGCTCTTGAACGCTTTACTTCCTTGTCATTCAGTCCTTTCATTTGCGGACTTTGCGTTTTAAGAGTGTTCATATTTATCACCTGCTT
Organism: uncultured Eubacteriales bacterium; assembly: GCA_934385225.1. Lineage (GTDB taxonomy): Bacteria > Bacillota > Clostridia > Oscillospirales > CAG-272 > SIG710. The sequence continues at coordinate 10,945 of CAKRPQ010000006.1, read as the reverse complement.
TTCTGTCCTATAATTATGCCGTTTTTTTCTTAAAAATGCGCTCTTGACACAGGGCATTTCAAGTGATATAATTATTGCGTATGTAATTATGAAAGGATTTTTCAGATGAAAATAGGTTTTGTATCGCTCGGCTGTTCTAAAAACCAGCTTGACACAGAGGTTATGCTTCATGAACTTATGTCGGCGGGATATGAGATAACGCCCGAGGAAACCGAGGCAGATATCGTCATCGTCAACACTTGCGCGTTCATCGAAAGCGCAAAAAAGGAGTCGATAGACAACATAATAGACATCGGCTGGCTTAAAGAACATAATAACCTTAAAGGAATAATCGTCACGGGCTGCCTTGCCGAAAGGTACAGGGACGAAATATTTACCGAACTTCCCGAAGTTGACGCCGTTCTCGGTGTCGGAAGTATTCATTATATCGTCACGGCGGTGAAAAACGTTGAAAAGGGCGTGAAATATTCCTCCTACGAGAAGAACGATTGCGTAAAGCTCGGCGGAGACAGAGTGCTCACAACGCCCGAATACGCCGCATATCTTAAAATAGGCGAAGGATGCGACAACAGATGCACCTACTGCGCAATCCCGCTTATAAGAGGAAAATTCAGAAGCAGACCGATGGAGGATCTTGTTTCCGAGGCTAAACAGCTTGACGAACTCGGCGTAAAGGAACTTTCGATCATAGCGCAGGATATAACCCGCTACGGTATCGACCTCTACGGCTCGTATAAGCTCGCGGAGCTGATACACAGAATAACCGAGGAGACAAATATCCCCTGGATACGCCTTCTCTACTGCTACCCCGATAAAATAACCGATGAGCTTGTCGCGGAAATACGCGATAACGACAGAGTTGTCAAGTACATAGACCTCCCGCTTCAACATATATCCGATTCCGTACTTAAAAGAATGAACCGCCACGGCGACGGTAAAATGATACGCGACGTTATCGCAAAACTCAGACGCGAAGTGCCGGGTATCGTGATAAGAACAACATTCATTGTCGGCTTCCCCGGAGAAACGGACGAAGACTTTACCGAGCTTTCGCGCTTTGTCGACGAGGTTAAATTCGACCGTATGGGCGCGTTCACCTATTCGAGAGAAGAGGGAACACCCGCGTATGATTTCGACGATCAGATTGACGAGCAGACAAAGCGGGATAGAGCTGATATCCTTATGAAACAGCAGATGGCTATAAGCGAGGCAAGAAACGAAACTCTTGTCGGAAAGACGCTTAAAGTGCTTTGCGAGGATTTCGATCCCGTTTCGGAGAGCTACTACGGCAGAAGCTATATGGATGCTCCCGATATTGACGGCAAAATATTCTTCTCGTCCGCAAAGAAGCTCAAATCGGGTACGTTTGTAAATGTTCATATAGACTCGGCAGAGGACTATGATCTTGTCGGGCACGCAATAATCGAATAAAGGAGAGATATTATGAATCTTCCGAATAAACTGACGGTTTTCCGCCTTTTCATGGTTCCCGTGATAATTGTTGTAATGCTTGTTCCGATGCAGAGCATGGCTATGTCGCATATTATTGCCGCAGCCGTGTTCGGCATAACGTCACTCACCGATATGCTTGACGGCAAGATTGCCCGCAAGAGAGGACTTGTTACCGATTTCGGCAAATTTCTTGACCCGCTCGCTGATAAGTTTATGGTTATCGCGGCGATGCTCGTTATTTTCTTTAACGAAACGGGTACGATGCGTTACTTCTGCTTTGCGGCGTGCATGATAGTTATTATGCGCGAGCTTGCCGTAACGTCGATACGCCTTGTCGCAAGCGCGAACGGCGGCGTTGTAATTGCCGCGAATATGCTCGGTAAGATAAAGACCTGTATGCAGATTGCCTATGTTCTCTGCGCTCTTCTCGAACCTGTCGTGTTTGGTGTCTGGTTCGATGTGCCGAATTATAATATCCTCACATATGCTACAATGTTCCTTATGTCCCTCTTTACGGTGCTTTCGGGTGCTAACTACATAAAGGGCGCGTGGAAATATCTTGATTCTAATAAATAATTCGGTTTTTTTGCGATTTCCTATTGACAAAATCCAAACTTTGTGTTATAATATATCACTGTCGGGTGGTAATAACCTCCCGAACAGTGCGCCTGTAGCTCAGTGGATAGAGTGCCCGGCTACGAACCGGTAGGTCGTGGGTTCGAATCCCCCCAGGCGCGCCAAAAATCGGCAGGTATCGAAAGATACTTGCCGATTTTTATTGTGTCAAGAAAACCACGCGCAAAGCGGGCGGTACAGTAGAGGCTTTTGCCGATGAGGAATCCCGCCGCAGCGGAGGCTCCCTTGTGTAAAGGGAGCTGTCGCCATAGGCGACTGAGGGATTGTTTCTGTCATGTGAATTTTACAATCCCTCCGCCTCGCGTACAAGGGAGGCGAAAAAAGTTATTGTCGCATTTGCAACTGCGGTGCGAATTTGCAAATGTCAGACTTTTCAGAGGGCTGTGCAAGCCACCGGCTTAGCCGCTTGTTCACTGCCCACTATCCACCGCCCACTGTCCACTGACTACTCACCGTCCGCCGTCCACCGCCAACGGCACTTTGAAAGCTTTTCGGCACTAAAATTCAAACGAACAATAAAAAGCGGGTCTCCCAAATGGGAGACCCGCCGATTTTTTGTTTTGTAACGATTGATTAACTCAAGTCTATCAGTTGAATCTCTTCTTGCGAATGAGAACTACTGCGCTTCCGAGAGCTGCGACTGCGAATGCAACTACCATAGCAACATTGATGTCGCCTGTCTGGGTTGCCTTGTCGTCGTCCTTCTGACCGCCCTTAGTTGTTTCGTCTGCGGGCTTTGTTGTTGTTTCGGGAGTCTTTGTAGTTTCGGGTTCCTTTGTTGTCTCGGGCATCGCTGTTGTTACAACTGCCTCGGGAATGTCAACCTTAGAACCGATTTCAGCAAATGTCATACCGTTTGCTTCCGCAAACTTCTGAACTGCGCCGTCCTTTACACCGAAGAGCACTTTGAGGTTGTAGCAACCCTTGAATGCGCTTGCATTGACGTCCTCGGTCTTATTTCCGAATGTTACGTTTGTGAGGTATGCGCAATCAACGAATCTGTTTTCGAGAACCTTTGTGAGGTCGTTCGAGAGAATAACCGATGTCATACCGCAGTTCTGGAATACGTTAGCACCTTCAAGGCTTGTAACCTTGGAGAGGTCAACCTGACCTACAACGGGTTCGTTACCTGCATAGTAGATGGTTGTGAGCTTCGGGCAGTTTACAAATGCACGGGGAGCGAGCTGTGAAATGCTACCGAACTCAACTGTTTCAAGATTTACACAGTTTTTGAATGCACCTGCTCCGACTTTTGCAAGCCCTTTGCCGATAACGGCTTTCTTGATCTGATCTGCGTAGTCATACCAACGCCCCTCTGTGGATGTGTCGTAAGGAACTTCGTTCCAGCCGTCTTTTGTAGCTGTGAATGTGATCGTTCCGTCGCTTGTAAGTACCCATTTCAGGTTGGCGTACTGGCTGACGACCTCGCCGCTTGCTACTTCCTTAACATCGGAAGGAGTGGTGGGCTTATCTTCGGGCTTTGTCGTCTCTTCCGTCTTGCCCTCGTTTACGCCTTCGCCGCCCGTGAGTTTGAGGTTACCTGTGAAGCAGGGAGCCTTATATGTTTCGTTTGTCTGGTCGTTCCAGGAGAGGCAATGGTCACGTTCGTTTGCGCCCGTATCGTTAACGTTTACGGAAACGTCGAAGCCGATAACGGTGTCCTTCTTGGGAACGAGTTTGAGGAATGTGTACTTAACTTCGATTATGTACATATTTCCGTCTTTCGACGCGCTGAATTCCATTGTAGCGTTGTCGCCGGAATAGTAGGTTCCGTCAAGAGCGAATACCATCTGGTGGAATGTTGTAGCCTCGCCCTTTGTTTCTGTCTTTTCGTTGAGCTCGTCAACGTAAATCTCAACGCCGTCGCGGTTGTATGTAGCTATGCTTTCGTCTGTGTTGAGCTTGTCGTCATAAACGACTGCGAGAATGTAGAGGTTCTTGCCGTCCCACATCATCTTCGCATAGGGAGCCTTTGAAGGATCGTCGTAAACCATCTTCTTTGCGAGATTGTCTCTCGTGCAGTTCTGACGGTCATAGGGGAAGTCGATTGCGGGAACATCGTCCCACATAGGCTCGATTATACCGTCGATCGTAGGAGTTCCGTAAACGGCAGTTGCCGTCTTTGTCTCCTGGATTGTCTGCTGGGGCTTTTCTGCGGGCTTTGTATCATCGGGCTTTTCCTCGACGACTGCATCGCCGTAGTATGCCTTGACGATTTCCTTGCAGAAGTCCTTGCCGTCTGCTTTTGCAATCATCTTATCGAGCTCTTTTTCCATCTCGCTGCCCTTGGTCACATAGACTGTAACCTTAGCGGCTTTGCCGAAGAACTTGGAGGATTGAAGGACGACTACACCGTTTTCGGGTGTCTTTACGGTAAGTGTCTTTCCGTTACCTGCCGTTTCAAAAGTCTGATTACCGCCTGCCTTGCACTCGGTAAGGTTTGTGAGGTCGATAACATTGTCTTCACCGTATTCCGTGCCGAACGTGACGCTGTGGAGAATGCTGCAACCGCCGAAGTAGTTGTAACCGCCATCCCAGTTTTTGAGCGAGGTCGGAAGAACTGCTTTTTCAAGGTTTGTGAGATAAGCGAAGCTGTACAAACCTATCTTCGTTATCGGAGCGGTAACCTTCACGGACTTTATGCTGTCGCGGTAAGCGTACCACGGAACAACGCCCATATTGTTCCAGTTTACACCCTTGCCCTCGGCATCTTTGTCGAAAGCGATTTCGGTAGCCGTACCCTCAATAAGGAGTTCGCCGCTGTCGGTGATTGTCCATGTGAGCTTGTCGCCGAGCGTGTTCGGTGCAACCTGTCCCTTTGTTTCAGCCATTGCGGAGAACGCAAGGATAGCTGCGAGAACGGCACAAGCAGCGACTGTGATGAGAATGCGCTTTGTGTTTTTCATAGTTGTTTGTCCTTTCAGAGTATTTTACTTCGAACAGAGCCTCTTTGTAGAAGACTCTATCTTTATACTGTAATAATAACACAGTTTCTAAAATTTGTCAAGTGTTTATGATTTTCTTTTGATAAATTCGTCAAAAGATAGAATTACAACTGAATTTTTTGTGATATTTGCACAAATTTATTTGAATATTTCGTTAAAAAACACGGTTCTGCGCGTTACAAAATCGCAGAGAACGTCAAATGCGCTCTCAAAATCGTCCCCCGCATCTTTGCGGTAGTACTTTCTAAGCTTGTATGAACCGTATAGGTCAAGGTCGGCGGCAGCCGATGCCGAGATTTCGCTTTTGAAGTCCGCGAGCTTTTCGGCAAGACCGTCGAGAGCGGACGAAAAACCGTTATTATAATATTCGCGAACACGCTCTTTTATTTCGGGACGCGCAAGCATAGCGTAAAAAATATTCGGCATACTTCCGTTGTTTCTTCGCTCGCTTTCACCGACAAAGAGCGTTTCGGGCGAGGTGAGATCGGCGTATTTGTTGTAATTTCCGAGTGCGCAGTCGTAGTCCCACACAAAGGAAAAGTTCAGCTTTCCGCCTTTTTCGTCCGTGTCCTTGTAAACGTGGAAACTGGCGATACCGCCGTCGATGTTGAGAACAAATTCTTCGAAAAGATAGCGGAAAACGAGCGTGTCAATGTCCGCGTAGTCGCTGTAATGTCTGCCCTTTTTGTTGTAGCCGTCCTCGGAAAAGAGCGCGTCCTCAAAATCTCGGAAGTATCCGCTTATGTATTCGACTTCTTCTTTTGAGGCAAATTCGGGACTTTTTATAACGACGGGCAGACCGCGTTTTGTCACAAATCCGCTCGCTTCGTCGGGATAACGTTCGGGGTAATCGACTTCGAGCAGATAGCCGCCCGTTATGTCGCTCGGATTTTTCGGCAGATCGTACCATTTTACCGTTCCCGCCTCGGCAGAGGCGGTTTCACCGCCTCTTTCGTAATTTTTCGGCTTTTCGGGGAGCAGTTTTTCGGTTTTCTCTTCGAGATCCTCTATGTCAATGGAATTTTTCGATATACCGAGCTTGTCGCAGACAAGATAAGAGCCGATATATCTGCCGTTCTCGTAAACGTCGGCGGGCGCGCAGGACGGCGATGCGCCTCCCGCGTCCCTCGCAAGCTCAAACGCTATGCGGTTTCTGAGGAGCGACGGGTCGTAAAAATTCGCGAGAAGCACGAATTTTTTCGCCTTTCCGAGACCGAGAAAATCTGTTTTTTCGGTAAATTCTATGTTGTACGGCTTTTTCGGCGTGTCGTTCCACGTCGAGTTTCCGCGCCCTTTGATCTTTTTGAGTTCCGCATCGCAGACTGTTTCGCCGAGTGCCGAAACGGCTCGTATGCGCCCAGAATCGGAGACGGTATGGTCGGCACTTGCGTTTACGGCGTCGAGATTTCCGCTTGTCGTTTTTATAAAAACGGCGGGTATGTTTTCGGAACGGAAATATTTCACCGTGATTTCGCCGCCAGCCGTTTCGAGCGTAAAATCGCCTCTAAGGGAAACTTTTTCGCCCGCGTTTATCGCCTTGCCGTCGATTGTGGCGGAGGTTTTTAAGCTCACATTGTCCTCGCGGGCAAACGCGGGCAGATAGAGCGCATATTCGCCTTTTCCGTTTTCGCAGAGCTTTATTTCCTCGCTTTCGACCGAAAAAACGATCTCGGACGGGCTTGCTGAAACGGAGACGGTGTTCGTTTTACCGCAGGCGCAGAGCAGAACGGCGGCAAAAACAATACAGAGAAAAAATATTTTTTTCATATCGGTTCTTCGACTTCGAGATACGGCGCGTAGCTCGGCGTTTCATCAGACACGTATTCGAGAAGAAGGTCGTTTCCGTTCTCCTCAGCGTCGTCAAAGCCCATTAACTTGTAGGTTATGTACATAATTCTGTTGTGTTCGGTCTCGCGGAACTCCGCGACGAGTTTTTTACCGTCCCTTTTCGCGAGCCTGACGGCGGCGCAGAGCAGAGCCGTTCCTATTCCGCGCGACATGACGCGGCAGGAGACGATAAGCAGCTTTATGCGGTAGATGTCGCCTTTTTCGATGAGGAGCAGACCGACTTTTCCGCTGTCGCCGTATTTGTCGGAGAGCGATGCGATAAGGAAGATGTGCCTGTCCGAATCGACGAGGGCTTCAAGCTCGTCGTAGTCGTAGGTGTAGCCCGTGGAGTTTAACTGGTGCGTTCTCACGGTAAGCTCATAGACGCGCTTTAAGTCGTCCTTTTTCACTTTTTCTATTTTGAGTCGCATCGAAAGCGTGGCGAGAAATTCGTCAGCCGAGCCGTCATACGCCTTTTCGGCACTCTTGCGCCTGAAATCCGCTTTGTACATTGCGCGGCGGTTCTTTGCGTCGTCGGTGATAAACGCGGGACAAAATTCCTCTTTTTCAGCAAGGACATCAATATCGCGCGCGTCGTAAACACGGACGTCGGGAAGAGCGAACGAAACCTCGTCGCGCTCAAATTCGCTGTCGTCGACGAAAGCAACGTTCTGAGCCTTTATTCCGAGGTCGTCGATTATTTTCTTTATCGAGTCGGACTTTGCGCCCCAGTTTATTTCGGGGCAGAGAAAGTATTCGTCAAGCGCAAAGTCGTGCAGACGCTTCATAGCCGCGCCTGCGTCGTTCTTTGACGCTATGCTCATAATTATCCCGCGCCTGTCAAGCTCCGTTATAAGCTCGCGCACGCCCGCGCGGAGGGCTTTTCCGCCGCCCTCGGACAGTACGCCGTCCCAGACGGTGCCGTCAAGGTCGAACACAAGGCACTTGATCTTCTCCTCTTTTGCCATCACTTTTTAATTCTCCCGATAAGCTCCGCCATTTTGCGGACAGTCGAGAAATTCTCCTTGTTTATTTCCTTTCTCGGTATCTTGACCGAAAATGTTTTTTCGAGGAACATCACGGCTTGAAGCGCGAAAAGGGAATTGACATATCCGCCCGCAAAAAGATCGGTTTCGGGTGTAAGTCCCTTTATTTTCTTTTCGCCTTCAAAATATTCGAGTATTTTCTGTTCGTAATCCATTTTTTCTTCCTTATATTATAAAATTCAGTCGTAGAGGTACGCGGTGAGTGTGCGCAGAAGCTCGCCGCCGCTAATTTCGCTTGTCATATTGAGACGGCGGAGTTGCCTCAGGGACTGCGGGAGACCTTTTGTTATCTCGTTTATGCCGCCTTCAACGGTTACGCTGACCTTTGCGCCCGCCTCGGCGAGAACGGTGTCGGTGAGGTCGGTGTATTTTCCGAACGGGTAGGTTATTACGAAAACGTCGTTTCCGATGCCGTCTTCAAGCTCTGATTTCGAGCGGGCAAAATCCGAGCGGAGCGCGTTTATATATTCGTCCTCACTCTCGCCCTTTTTCGGGAGCATTCCGTCCCTGAAATCGGTGTCGAGATAGTTCATATGCATATCGTATGTGTGCGACTGGAAGTCGAGAGTGCCTTTTTCGTATTCGGCTTTTGCGCTGTCAAGCCCGAAGTGAGGGTACATTTTGATGCCCGTATCCTTGTAAGTGTCCTTTCCGACGCTGACGCCTATTACGGAGACACTTCCGCACATTCCGTATTTTTCGAGTACGGGCGCGGCGAGTGAAATGTTGCTCTCGTACCCGTCGTCAAAGGTTATCACAACACTTTTTTCGGGCAGATCCGTGCCTTTTTCGGCAAAGTCCAGAAGATCGCGGTAGAATAATGCCGTGAAACCGTCCTCCGAGAGCGTTTTTATCTGCTCTTCAAAGGTTTCGACGGTAATTATTGTGTCCGACGCTTCTTCCGCGTCCTCCGTGAGGGCATGATACATAAGTATCGGCACTTTTACCGATATTTTTTCGTCCCTGCCGACGTTCTCGTCAAGCATTTCGGGGAGCTGTGCGGAAATCGTCTCTTTTGTCGAATATCTCCCGAAGCCCTCGGGTACATACCTGTCGCCGCCATAAATATACGAGAGTGCCGAGCTTCCTACGCAGTTTCTGAAATGATAGCCGTCGTAGAAAAAGCGCGCGTCGTGAGAGAAAGTGTTGTAGCCCCAGAAGTTGTAGAAATCGGTCACGTCGCATAGCTTTTCCGCGAGGACGGCAAGCTCTGCGGGGTCGTAACACTTTATTTCCGCGTCGTACATCGGCGAGCCTATGAGGGTGAATTTTACGCCGAGAGCGTCGCATTTTTCTTTTATCGCTTTCACCGACGCGACTGCCTCGTCCGTGTATTTAAGAGGTCTTGAATAGGTTATCTCAAACTCCGAGCCTGCCATATCGGCGTAGTATTTTTCCGTGTCCGAGATCGGCATCGTATCGCGGCGGAGCTTGTTGTACGCGCCCGTTTCGGCGATAAATACGTTTGTGCTGTCGATAAGGTATCCGCGTGTAAAATATGATTTTATCTTGTCCGCCGCGTAGGACGGGTTGAGGAACAGATACTTTGTGTAAAAAACGAGCTTGTTTACTCTCGGATCGACCTTTGCGTGCATATTGTCCTTGTAGGCGTCGTCCTCGCTGTCGTAGCGGTAAGCCGCCTCAGGTCCCATCGCAAGGATAAGATTTTTACATTCGTCCCCGTAATTTTCGAGAACGTATGACGCCATCTGTTCAATATCGTGCAGATCGCCTCCGTAGGCGAACATATTGTAGAACTTTGCGCCCGTATATTCGTTAAGCTCGGAAATCGGGTAAGAGGAAGTCTTTGAACAGCCGAAAATGTACGAGTCGTATTCCGAGTGGTGCTTGTCAATGTACGCGATTTTTGCAAGGCGCGGATTTTCGGTCATATCGTATTCGTAGTAGTCGAAAATAACGTCGCCGAATATTCCGAACGGATCGACGAGCATATTGAATGCGGCGTAAAGAGCCGCGAATATCAGGCAGAAACCGAGAAAAATTCCGATTTGTTTTTTTAGCGACATATAAACACCTCAGAAACTGAAATAAAGGAACGTCGAAACGGAGGACATGTTAACGAGCGAAAGAACGAGCAGAGCCGCCGCGAGTATAATGTGGCGGAGCTTCATTTCGGGTCTGTCGCTCTTGTCCGCGCCGCCGCAGATATCGTTAGAGTTCTTTGTAAAGAAACAGATCAGAGCCGAGAGGCATATGACGGAGACAAGCGGGACGTTCGATTTTAGTGTAAGAGCGAGCGATGATATATCAAAGCCGGTGAAGAGCTTGCGGTAGACGAGAAGCGCGTCTGTCATTCGCTCCGCGTCGAAAAGAACGCGGACGAGCATCATTGTGACAAAAGTGACGCACGCACCGACGGCGCGCGGAATTTTCACGCCGTAAAGAGAGATGAGATTTGCGATTATGACGAGAATACCGTTCACGGCACCCCATATGACGAAGTGCCACGCGGCGCCGTGCCAGATGCCCGAAACGAGAAAGGTCGCCATAACGGCGAGCATCATTTTGAATATTCCGTCGCCGAAGTGAAAGACGTTATTGAATATCGTCCTGTCGAAAAAGCGTGAAACTGTCATATTCCAGCGACGCCAGAAGTCGGCAAAGTCCGTCGCCTTGTAGGGCGAGTCGAAGTTTATCGGCAGACGCACGCCGAAGAGCATACCGAGGCCTCTCGCCATATCTATGTATCCCGAAAAATCGAAGTAATACGCGAATGTGAACGAGATAACGCCGAGCCACGTCTCACTCTGCGAAAAGGCAGCGATGTCACCCGTGTAAAATGCCGTCGCGTAGTTTATCATCGGGTTCGCAAGGACAACCTTTTTCGCCGCGCCTATCGAGAAGAGCAGGATTCCGCGCATAATATCGCCTTTGTCGAACGAAAGAAGCCGATCGCCCTCTATCTGCGGCACAAGCTCGTCGTGAAGAACGACGGGACCGACGATAAGCTGCGGAAAAAATGTGATAAAGAGCATATAATCGAGAAGCGACGGACACTTTGTCTCTTTTTTCCACACC